>JAXDXW010000062.1:0-29537 GCA_034087725.1 Candidatus Onthovivens sp.
CCCGGATAAGTCATTATTACTTCGTTAAATGAATTACAAGCTGGATCGCCTTCATACATTGCTTTTACATCACTAATTAGAAGTGATTTAATTTCTAAACTATCATTCAAAAAGTCTTCAAAAGAATAATTAACCTCGCAAAAGTCATCTATTTTTTCAAAATTTAGAAATCTATGTCGTGCATCTTCAATGAGCTTGTCTATATGATCATAATCTACTTGTTCATGATAAAAATTGTAAAAGAGTATTTCTCTAATATTTTTATAGAATTCAATAATTTCCCTTCTTTTAACTACTTTATTTGATTTATGAGGAAATTCGTTATAACTGTTTTTTAGTTCATCAAAATAATTCATCTACACTTAAATACCTTTCACCATTATCTGGCAAGATTATTACAACATTTTTGTCCTTATAGACTTCTCCATCTAATTTTATTGCAGCAGATAAGGCTGCTCCCGAAGATATACCAGCAAAAATGCCTTCTTCTCTAGCAAGTTCTTTGCAATAAGAATAGGCCTCATCGTCTGATATATCGATAACTTTGTCGAGGATTGCTATGTCTAAAGTATTTGGGACAAAATTAGGGCCAATTCCTTGAATCTTATGAGAACCCGTAGTTTTGCTAGAAAGAAGCGGCGAAGACAAAGGCTCAACACCAAAAATTTTACATTCAGGTACTTCTTTTTTAAATCTCTTTGCAATACCTGAAATTGTACCTCCTGTGCCAATACCAGCAATTAAAACATCTACATTAGAATTCAAGTCTTCTAAAATTTCTAAAGAAGTCGTTTCGTAATGCGCTTCAGGGTTCATTTTATTCTCAAATTGAGATGGTATAAAAGAATTTTGAATAAGATTATGTTCCTTTTGAGCTTCTTCAACAGCGCCTTTCATTCCACGTTTCGCGTCTGTTAAAAAGACTTTTGCTCCATATGCTTCCATCATTTTAACTCTTTCAATTGAACTAGATGAAGGCATATAAATATGACATTTCAAATTATAATAAGCACAAATCATCGCTAATCCTATTCCAGTGTTACCGCTCGTAGGTTCAATGATGAGTGTTGTAAAATCAATCAGTCCACGCTTGAAAGCATCTTCAATCATATATAAGCTAGCTCTATCTTTTATAGATCCAGAAGGATTAAATCTTTCCACTTTTGCAAACAAAGAAAATGATAGATTATATTTATTAATAATTTTATTTAATTTAACTAGCGGGGTTTTACCTATACATTCTAAAATACTATTTTTGTACATATTATCTCCTTATTTATATTTTAATACTAGTATCATTAGATACATGAAAATATGCTCAATAAGGTTTTGAAATCAAAAAAATAATTGAGTTTTGCAAGGTTTTTGCAAATTTTAAGCAGTTTTAAAAATATAATCAATCCACTCTGGATGATCAACGAATGGATTTCTATTCTTTTGTCTTGATAATTGAGCGTATTCGTTTCGATTTCTTTCAATATCATCAACTGGATCTAACTTAGACCATTCGATCATTGTATCGATCGATGAAGCAACTTTAGAAATTGGTGTATTATTATTAGCAAAATAAGTAGTCCGCATGTAAAAAACTATTCTAGCACAATCACCTTTGACTGAATCAAGAGGTTCGAAAAGTCTTCCAGATTTCTTTCCGTATTGTATTCCATCATATGTTAACCGGTTATCTCCGCTTACATTTCCATATAATAAACTACCTCTTGCTGAATTTGTTGTAGAGAAAGTTGGTCGAATATGTAATAAATCAGCGCCCCCACCAGAAGTGCCATATAATCCGTTTGATAATGACTGAGGCCAAACATGTTCGCGATTCCAAGTGTCATTACCAGCACCATCCTTAGTTACACTTTTTTGTGTATAAAACATTATCATGTTATTTGAATTTTTTGGATCTTCATCTGCTTCTTGTAAAACTTTTCCGAGTGTACCAGATGATGAACCGCTATATTTGTAATAATCTTTTGGCTTAATTAAAGAAGTTAAATATGTACGTAATGTACCATTTAAACCCGCAGTATAACTAGTTGAAAATCCAGAATAATAGTTCCCAAAAGCTGTTTTATCAATATCCTTTAAAAGATTTTCTTCTTCATCGCCATTATCATCATCTTTAATCGTTTCCTTCTTATTATTTAATGAAAATAAATATCCTGAATCAAATTTTCCATCAACAATTTTAGTTTTTAAAACTAATTCATCATTAACTTTTATATAAGAAAGTGATGGATATTTAGCTCCATCAAAGCACATAACTGAGCCACAAATAATAGTTGAATCATAACTAAAAAGATGGAATGAATAACCGTAGTCTAAACTTTCATCGACAATTTTTGTTACTTTTCCATACAAATAGATATTTTCCCCTGTAATTTTATTATCTAAAATTTCTTTTACAGTATATGGATCATTTTCGTTTCCGGTATGAGTATTTTGAATAATATAATTTGGATAATATATACTTTTTTCTTCATTAGTTGGTTTTTCGTCGTTATTAAATCCACAAGAAGAAACAAAAAAGCATAACAAAACACTAGATAGTAAATTGAATAAATTTTTCATACTATTTTCTCATTTTCTTTAAATCTTCGGCTTCTTTATTTAATAAAGAGTCTAATTTTTGTTGTTCATTGAAAGTATTATCTAAAACAAAAGTTATTTCAGGAACTCTACGAAGCTTAATTCTTCTAGCAAGTTCAGAACGTACAAAGCCTTTAACTTTATTTAAAGCTTCAAGATTCTTTTGAGGATTATTGAAGAAGGAAACATAAACTTTTGCGTATGAATGATCACTACTTACTTCAATATCAGTAATAGTTAAAAAATCAATTTTTTCACTATTTAAATCGTATTGTACGATTTCTCTTATATTTTTAGCTATATTTGCTTTAATTCTTTCGACACTATTAGCCATTATTCTGCAACCTTTAATTCATAAACTTCTATAATGTCACTTTCATGTACATCGTTAAAGTTTTCGATCTTTAATCCACATTCATAACCACTATTAACTGTTTTAACATCATCTTTAAAGCGCTTCAAAGTTTCAATTTTTCCTTCATAAACAATGGTGCCATCACGTAAAACTCTACACAATCCATCACGTCTAATCTCACCATCAATGACATAACATCCAGCAACCGTTCCAACACGAGAAACTTTAAAAACATTACGAACTTCAGCTTGACCTAAAACATGTTCAACTTCCTCTTTCTTAACAAGGCCGCTTATTGCATCTTGAACTTCTTCAATTAATGCATAAATAATTCTATGGAGGTGAATTTCGACTTTTTCCTCCTCGGCTTTCTTTCTAACAATTGCACTAGGTCTAACATTAAACCCATAAATTAAAGCATTACTTGCTCCAGCTAAAAGAACATCACTTTCAGTAATTCCACCACTTGCTGCACGAACAACTTTAATCTTTACTTGCTCATTATTTAGTTTTTCGAGACTTGCTTTTACAGCTTCAGCACTTCCGGTACTATCAGCTTTCAAAACAATATTTATATTAATCATGTTGCCTTCTTGAATTTTACTATATAAGTCATCTAAAGAAGCAACGCCATTTGATGCAGCTCTTTCTTCTTCAATTTTCTTTAATAAACGCTTAGATGCAATATCTTTAGCTTGCTTTTCAGTAGGAAAAGCCATAAAACGATCACCAGCTAAAGGTACCTCACTTAAACCAATAACACTAACTGGGGTTGATGGGGTAGCTTCTTTAACAATCGAATTGTGTTCGTTAGTCATTCTTCTAACTTTTCCAAAAGATGTACCTGCAACAATATAATCTGCATTAGTTAAAGTTCCGTTTTGAACTAAAAGAGTAGCTTTAGGTCCTTCTCCTTTATCTAAGTTTGCTTCAAGAACAGTACCTATGGCGTAACGTTTTGGATTAGCTTTTAGCTCTAGCATTTCTGCTTCAAGTAAAATCGCATCTAATAAATTGTCGATACCTTGCTTTTTCTTTGCACTAATTTCACAAACTATATTTTCTCCACCATATTTTTCAGCAATAATATCGTGTTGCATAAGTTCGTTTATAACTTTATCAGGATCCGCACCAGGTGCATCCATCTTATTAATTGCAACAATAATTGGGACTTCCGCAGCTTTAGCGTGATCAATTGCTTCGATTGTTTGAGGCATAACACCATCATCAGCAGCAACAACTAAAACAACAATGTCAGTTACACTTGCTCCTCTCATTCTCATTGCAGAAAAAGCTTCATGCCCTGGAGTATCAATAAAAGTAATTTTTTTACCGTGAACAATTTTTTGATAAGCACCTATTTCTTGAGAAATACCACCATATTCTTCACCGGCTAAATTTGAATTTCTTATTGCGTCAATTAAGGTTGTTTTCCCGTGGTCAACATGGCCCATAACAGTTACTACTGCAGGTCTTTCAACCAAGTCAGCAGGATTATCTTCGATTTGAATCTTTTCAAAATCTTCTTCGTTAACAACTTCTTCTTTTTTGAAGTCAAATCCGTATTCCAAACAGAGTTCGCCAATAGTATCGTCGTCTAAATATTGATTAATTGTGACCATTTTTCCTTTTAAAAATAGTTTTTTAATAATATCAGCAACACCAACATTCAACTGGCGAGCTAATTCACCAACTGTTATTGATTTAGTAAATACAAATACTCCGCCTTTATTTACCTTTGCATAATCTTTACCACCGGTTTTATTACGCTCTACATTACTTATTCTTTCATCGTCTCTTCTTTTCATATTTACCTCCTCATACGTCTAAAAATTTGTACATTCTATCGTACAATTCATCAGTAGTACTACATTCTAAAGCGCGATCTAAAGCGCGAGTTTTTCGAGCTTTTTCTATAGATTCTGGATCTTTATGAATATATGCACCACGTCCGTTTAATTTACCCGTTATATCAAGAACAATTTGATTATCAGGTGTTCGAACAACACGAAAAAGTTCCTTTTTAGGAAAAGTCTGTTTATTAACTAAGCAGGTTCTCATCGGAACTTTTTTCATATTGCAATTCTCCTTATTTATTCGTCGTAATATTCGTCACTGTCATACTCTGAATAATCTTCATCATCATCGTATTCTTCATCTAATTCATCATCAAAATCAGCAAGTTCATCTTCAGTATAAATAGACATTTTGACAGATTCTTTTTTGATAACCTCTTTATCGTCATCTTTAGCAAAAGATTCTTCTTTCTTTTTCTTGCTCTTAGAAAATGCTTTCTTAGTTTCTTTTTCTTTTTCTTCTTCTAAAGACTTCTCTAGAGATTCGAGAGTTGTTGTTGTTTTAACTTCAGTAGGTTGATCAGGAATCTCATATTTTGGTTTTTTAGGTGTAACAACTTCCACTGGTTTTTCTTCAACGACTGGCTCTTCAACAGTTGGAGCTTCAGTAACATTCTCTTCTTCAGGTAATTCTTCTGTGATTTCCTCGTCGTCAAGTTCATCTTTTGTAAAGAGGTCTTCTTTAATTTCTGTCTTGAGGAATTCTTTAACATCTCTACCTTGAGCTTTAATAGATTCTTCTCTATATTTTTTCTTTTCTTCTTCACGAGCCTCGATTGTGAATTCATCAATTGTTTTATAAGTTTCAATGCCTCTTTCTAGAGCTTCAGCTTCATCAATTACTTGAATATCGCTAAATTTTGTAAGCATTTTTGTTAATCTAACATTGCAACCTTTTTGACCAATAGCTAAAGAGCTTGTTCCATCTCTTGTAATAACTGTAACTGAATTGTTTTCTTCATTAATAACTGCACCAACCATTTCTCCTGGTTTCAAACATTCTTGCAAATAAAGACCTATATTAGGACTATATGTTACAACATCAATTTTCTCTTTTGAATCTCTTGCATTACCAAGTTGAGATACAATTGCTTGAATTCTATTGCCACTTTGACCGATACAAGCACCACTAGGATCAACATTTGGATCGTTTGAATAAACAGCAACTTTACTTCTTACACCAGCAATACGCGCAACATCTTTAATAATAACTGTTTGGTCGTAAATCTCATGAACTTCTTGTTCAAATAATTTTCTTAAAAACCCTGGATGTGAACGGGAAATTTGAATTAAACTTCCACCATTTTTATTTCCTTTTCCGATACCTGCAACATAGACTTTAATACTATCGCCTGGTTTATACTTTTCTTTGCCTATTAAATCTTTTTGGAAAAGTGTAGCGCTAGTCCTACCTAAATTTACAATAACACAATGAGAATCAGCTTTTTCAACACTACCTGTAACAATTTCGCCAATTTTAGAACTAAATGCAGCCAACAATGAATCAGTTTCAGCTTTCGAAATTCTTTGTTTAAAAGCAGAAACAAATCTATCAACGTCGCCTTTAGTAAACTTATTTAAAAAATCAAATGGTTCTTCTAAGTAATCTCCAATATTTAACTCTGGCTGAATTTTTTGAGCATCTGAAAGTCCAATTTCGATATAGTCATCTTGAACATCATCATCAGCAACAACTTTGTGTTGATGATAAACACTTATTGTACCGTTTTCTAAATCAACAACTGTTCTAACTAAGGCGTCACTTAATTTAACTTTATTACTTGCTTTTTTAGCGTTAGGCTTTTTAAAAACTTGATATTCATCATCTAGTTTTTTTGTAATAGCAACAACAAATGCATATTGAATAGCATCAATTGTTATTTCATTATCGATACCCTTTTCTTTCGACATCTCTTCTAACGCTTGAAGGAATAATTTTTCTCTTGGTTCAACTTTTTTTCTTGCCATACTTATCTCCTAAAATTTAATAGCAAATCTGCATAAATCTATATTGTTTTTTAAAATTTTAATTATTTTTTTGCGTGTTTTAATTCTTATTTCGAGGGAAATTGAATCGTCATCACAATCAACTAAAGTTCCTTCAAAAGAGTTATACCCGTCAATTGGATTGACAATGTGAATAAAAATGTAACGACCAACATAGTTATTTATTTTTTCGATTTTGATAGGTTTTTCAGCGCCTAAACTACTTAAATCAAGTGTATAAGCCCCTTCGCAAAAGTCATGCTTATCTAACAAATCACTTACTTTTTCACTGATTTGAACAATATCATCCATTGAAATGTCTTGTTCTCTATCAACGACAATGCTTAGCGTTAAACTTTTGTTCTTTTTATCGAGTTTAAAAGAAAATAATTCAAATCCTTCGCTGTTTAATAACTTCTGAACAGCAATTTTTACATCATTTAATTGCTCCATTTAACCCCCTATAAAAAATAAAGAATGCCCACAGGCACTCTCACGAGTCGGTTTCTTCAACCACAAATAATTTATAATAAATTAATTTTTAAATCAACATAAATATTAAATATATATTTAATACTCTAGATTTCATCTAATTTTTAAAAAAGTTAAAATAATTCAAAAAAATTAATTAAATTAAAATTTTATCGTATATATCGAACTTTTAAAAAAAATTTTAGCAATCTACTTGACAGAGTGCTAAAAAGTATTATTATATAGGTAACCTGAAAAGGTGAAGGAGGAAAAAATATGAGTAACATTACAAAAAGAGATTTCAACAATTTCGGTTTATTCGATCCTTTCTTTGATGATTTCTTCGATGAAAAAAGAAATTATAGTGGTTTAATGAAAACAGATATTAAAGATGAAGGCGACAGTTATTTAATGAAAATTGATATGCCAGAAATCAAAAAGGAAAATATCAAAATTTCATTAGAAAATGGGTATTTAAACATCTCTGCTTCCTTCTCTGATAGCCAAAAAGAAGAAGAAAAACACAGTAAATATGTTTATCGTGAAAGAAACTTCGGTTCTTTTTCAAGAAGTTTCTATGTAGGCGATGACTTATTAACAGATGATATTAAGGCGAAATTGGAAGATGGTGTTTTAAATCTTTCTATTCCTAAAAAAGAAAAACAAATGTCACAAAATAAATATATCGAGATTGAATAAATCGCTATAATTATTTCTTATAACAATGTTCTTATGAATAAAAATTGCTCAAGGCTACTTTGGCCAAGAGCATTTTTTATAGAAAATTTAATTTAAAAACCTTTAGAAATTTATAAAAGCCTGCAAAAGTTGGATATTTTTTTAAATTTCTATTTTTTTAAAGGCTCATTTTTTCGAATTAAAATCGCTATAGGAGGTTACTCAGGTCCAAACGTTAAGCCTATTGTTTTAAGATGCATATCTGATATTGCCCAACAAAGTGAGTTGAAAAATACACATATATCAGCTATGAGTGGAGTTGAAAATTATATTGATGCACTTGATTTCTTTCTTTTAAGTGCGAACACTATAGAAGTTACTACATCTCTTATGATCCACGGATATAGAATCATACACGACTGATGTGATGAATTGACAAGACTTCTAAACCAAAACAATATAAAAAATATTTCAGAAATTATAGGTTTACGAACTTCTAATGTTCAACCAATAGAAAACATTGAAAGAGACATCATTACTCTCCCTTATTTCGACAGAAACAAATGCAGGAGATGTTTAAGATGTTATTTATCTTGCAAAGATAGTGGCCATCAAACAATAAATTTTGATAACGAAAGAAGACCAGTGTTAGTTGCATCAAACCGTGTTGGTTTCAACCTTTGTATAATAGTTTGTCTTGAACAAGCAATTGTACTTTCCAATATTAAGATAAATAAATAAGACCTTTTTTGAAAAAAAGTCTGCAAAACTAGCATATTTTTTTAAATTTTTACTGTTTGACTTTATTATATAGTTCCTTATATTTAGCAAATTTTTTGTTATAAATTTCATGTTTTTCATTTATTGGATAATAGTATTTTTTATCACGAACAAGCGATAAACACGCACTGTTTATATCACAATACAATCCATCACCCACCATTGCGAGTATTATCGCACCCAAAGCACCACCATCTTTTGTTGTAATAGTTCTTAATTCCATACCAAAAATATCAGCTAAAATTTGCATAAATTTATCTGATTTAGTGCCTCCGCCAATTACTCTAGCAACGCTTGCTGTTATACCATTTTCTTTCATAACATTCAAAACATCATAGAGAGAAAAACAAATACCTTCAACTACAGCTTTAACTAAATCTTCTCTTTTATAAACGAGACGAAGATTTGAAAAATATCCTGTAGCTTTAGGGTCATTTATTGGACTTCTCTCTCCCATCAAATAAGGCAAGAAGATAATATCAGAAATATCATCACTCATTTCATTTAGTTCTTCATCGTAATTAGTTGTTTTTAAAATATCTTCTAAAAACCGTTTTAAACTTCCCATAGCAGATAGGGTACAGCCCATTAAGTGAAAATTGCCAGTTGTGTGTCTAAAAGAATGAACTAATCCATTTTTATCAAAGCAATATTTGTCAACTGGTGCAAATAATACTCCGCTTGTTCCTAACGAAATGCTTATATTATTGCTAGCAATTGTATTTGTTCCAGTTGCTCCAACAGCTTGATCTCCTCCACCAATAACAACTTTACAGTCTTTATTTAAATGGCATTTTTCAGCAAATTCTTTTTTTACTTTTCCAATTGTCTCATAACTATTATATATTTTAGGAAGTTGACCTTCTGTTATTCCTAAGATATTCAAAATCTTCTTTGAGTATTGTCCTCTTTTTACATCAAATAATAATGTACCACTTAAATCGCTAACATCTGATGCAAAGACACCACTCAATTTATAAGCTAAATAATCCTTGGGGAGCATTATTTTAGATATTTTTGCAAAATTTTCGGGCTCATTATTTTTTATCCACAATATTTTTGGTGCAGTAAATCCACATAGCGCAATATTGCCAGTCTCATCAATTAACAAATCTTTTCCTATTTTGTTATTTAAATAATCCACTTCATCAATAACTCTTGAATCATTCCACAAAATAGCTGGCCTAATAACCTTATCTTTATCATCTAGTAAAACTAATCCATGCATTTGGCCTGAAAAAGAAAGTGCACTTACCAAAGATAAATCATTACGTAAAGACAAATCTTGTAGCACTTTAAGAAGAGCTTCATACCAATCTTCTGGATTTTGCTCACTCCAATATATGTGTGGAAGTAAAAGAGGGTAATCTTTCGATGAAGAATCGATTATATCTCCTTTTTCATTAGCTAATGATATTTTTATTGCCGATGTACCTAAGTCAATTCCTAAATAATATTTCATAATGTATCCTTTTTAATTAATATTAACACAAAATGAGATGAATTTTTGTATAAGAAAAGTGTAGAAAAAATACGATTATCTCAAAACTTAAAAAGGAAAAAGAATTTGATTTATGAGCTGCAAAAATGAAAGAAATTTTTAAAAACAAAAAATGTCAAATAATTACAAAAAATAAAAAACAGCATTTTAAAGTGCTGCCATAAAAAATAATTTGGTACTCTGTACCGGATTCGAACCGGTGAATGTTGCCTTGAGAGGGCAATGAGTTAAGCCACTTCTCCAACAGAGCATGTACAAATATTATAATAGAAAATTGATTAATTATCTATAACAATATTTGATTAAAATTTTTAAAAAATAATGGACTTTTGCATGGTTTTTATAAAATTAAATGGTTTCTAACCTATTTATCATCATGTCAAATCTACGTTGAACTTCTTCTGTTCCTAAAATTTTCATTATAGAAAATAAATTTGGCGTAACAGCTCTACCAGTTAAGGTTACTCTCAAAATTTCACATGCATCATTAACATTTCCAATATATGCATCTGGGTTTGCTTTATATAATTTGTTGTCGATACAAAAACCTACTCTATCAGCTACAGCTTTTACATTTCCAAACCAATCATTTTCTTCAACAAAATCTAAAAAATTCGAAGAAGAATAATTTTTTAAAAAATTTAATATAATTTCTTTTGTTAGTTTCTCATTAAATACAAAATTCTCAGTTTCAAAAATTTTATTAAATTCATCTCTATCAAAGAATTTTATTACGGGATATATATCTGCATATTTAGCATAATCCTTACGAGGATTTTTCTTTTCTCTCTCAATATTTAAGATTTCTTCAAAACGATTATAGTCTTTCTCAATAAAAGTAATTAATTCAGGAGAAAACTCTTTAGCCCAAGCATAAGCTTTAGCTGAAATTGTCGTTTTATTAAATTTAGATAAAATTTCTTTAGCATAAAAGTTTAATTTATCAACGTCAAAGAGCGCACCATCTAAACTCATTTTCGAAAGACTAAATTTAAAATTGTCGAGATTGTAGTCTTTTGTTTTAACTATATAATCTTCATAATTTGAATTAGCAATAGTCATTAAATAAACAAGGAGTGATTGTGGCTCATAGCCTTCTGATAAAAAGAAGTCAACACTAGCTTCAGGGTCCTTTCGTTTAGAAAGTTTTCTGCGATTACCGTTATCTAGTTTCATAATAACAGGTAAATGTGCATATTTTGGAGCTTTAAATCCTAAAGCATTAAACATTTCTATATGAATTGGTAAACTAGGAAGCCACTCTTCACCTCTAGTAACCAAGTTAGTGTGCATAAAATGATCATCGCAAATATGAGCAAAATGATAAGTTGGTAAACCGTCGCTTTTTAAAATAACTATATCTTGATCATTTTGAGTAAGTTCAAGGTCCCCTCTAATCTCATCATGGACTTTTATTTTGTTTAAATGACTGCCAGAGCTCTTAAATCTAATTACATATGGCTTTCCTTCTTTTATATATGAAATTGCCGTATCAATATCTAAGTCTCTATAAATAGCATATTTACCATAATATCCTGTAATTTCTTTATTAGCTGTTTGCTTTTCTCTTAATCTTGCTAAATCTTCTTCAGTAGCGAAGCAAGGATAAGCTATTCCTTTTATAATCATTTCCTTAATAACAGTTTCGTAAATTTCTTTACGGTCGGATTGCTTGTATGGCCCATAAATTCCAACTTCTTTATCGCCTAGATACCCTTCATCTGGTGTTATTCCAAACTGATGAAGTTGAACTAACAATTTAGCAGCGCTTCCTTCAATCTCTCTTTTAGTATCAGTGTCTTCCAACCTTATATAAAAAACTCCTCCACTGTCCCTAGCGATTTTAGAAGCAACTAAAGATGTAAATAAACTTCCAGTATGTAAAAAACCAGTTGGAGAAGGAGCGAATCTGGTGACTTTTGCGCCTTCTTTTAAATTTCTAGGTGGATATAATTTCTCTAAATCATCGATTGTTCTATTTATGTGAGGGAATATTAAATTTGCTAACTCTAAATTTTTATTCATTTTTTAAAACTCCTTATTGCATTTTAGAATTTATATATACTATAATAATTAGGCACACGCAGGTGTAGTTCAGTGGTAGAACACTACCTTGCCAAGGTAGTTATGCGGGTTCGATTCCCGTCACCTGCTCCATTTGAATGATATCTCGAATAATCGAGATTTTTTTATTTCTATCAAATTTACTAACAATGTTCATATCAAATTTTGAAAAAATAAGCGAGATCTGCAAGGTATTTCATTAAAATTTTAACTTTTTGAAGAATCATCATCACTACTATCATGATCTTGTTCTTCCTTTTGCTTAAGCTTTTCTGTGATATCTTTTAGCTGTTTTTCGTTTTCTTCTAAAGCAGCCTTTTCGTTTTCGTTAAAACGTTCATAATTACTCTTGGCTTGCTTAAGTTGAATACTTGCTTGCTCAATAAAGGTATTAATAAAAACACTTTGATATTTTTTATACATATCATCAAATAAATTAAATGAAACAGGCATAAAAATTAACATAACTGAAAGCGTTAAAAACATTGAAGTTATAATAAGAGCATATGTTTTAGAACCTAAAGGTGTAAAAAACGCAATTAAGAAAAATGATAATGAATAAAGTAAAATCATTAAAATAGATAAAGGCCATAATGTGAAATAATAATCTTTATAAAAGTCTTTTCTGCATTTACGAAGGCCAGATTTAAACACATAATGTGTACCTTTTGGATTTAATCCATATATTGAAGTTGTTATATAATATTTGAAAATGTATAAATTTACATTATGTGCAAAGTAATAAATTGCAGGTAATGAACTAACATAAGCACAGTAAATCATTGGATTTTTCAAAACATCCAATAATGAAGATGAATATTTGTCATAAACGTTCATAATAGAATTTGCATCAGCACCTGCTATTTCCGATGCGATATTATCTGTTATTTCTTTAAACCCGCCTATGTTAGAAAAATATAAAATTTCACTGCTCAAAAATAAAGTAATGATAAATAAAACTATAAATATCAAAAATGCAAAAAATGTATTAGAAAACATTTTTAATTGGCCTTTTATTGGATATTTCCTACCAATTGAATATGTTTTAAAGAAATTTTTGACAGTTACATCGTCTTTTCTGCTGGTTTGTAATGTAATATTGCTTGCAAAATAAGAATAAACAAACGGGGCAAATAGATTGAAAACAACTGAAATTAAAAACATTGTTCCAATAAAAATAAAGATTCCGCCTAAAGAATAAACAACTGCAAGAACTGCTGTTTGCACAAGTGAATCAAGAAAGTAAAGAGCTAAATAAACAACGAGCAAAAGAAGTGTTAGTACACCTGAGAATTGCATCGTATAAACTAAATTATTACCAAACGTTTTATAAGCTTTTTTATTCATTCTAATACCTACTATAAATATCTTTTGCTATCTCTTTAACTTCTCTGTCTAAAATATTTGGATCAAATTCCTCTACATCCCTTTTTTCAATCTTCTTAATAATAGACTTTAATTTTGATTTTTTACATATATATGATTTATTTGTTGATAAATTTTCCAAGTTAATTATTTCGGCTAAATTATTAGTCACAACAATAGAAATTATACATTTACTATCTATCTTCTTAATCTTTGAAAACTTTTCAATTCTTATTTTATTCATTAATAATGGGTTATTAATTTCAGTTCTTTCTCCAGAAAAACTATAGTTAAGCCAAATATTATCGTCTCTATTTCCGTTTATAATCCCTGAAAATGGGCGATCACTGATCACATAAATATATTTATTTGTAAATAAAATATGATCTAGCTTTGCAACAAGTTCGTTATTTTGAATTAATGGAAAATTATTTATTAAGTAATAATCTTTATCCATCGCAAGCGCATACAAAATACGATACACTCTTTTATTTAAATTTTTCTTATCTAAACTATTTCTGATAATAGGTAAGAAATATAAAAATAAAACTAAAATAGTCGAGACGATTACTATAGTTAAAAATAAAATATTTTTTGTAAATGGAGAAAATAAAATCATTGTTATTCTGCTAAAGTCAAAGCGAGCTCAAACATTTTATTAAGCCCTTCTTGTCTTTCTTGTTGAGTTAATTCCTTCTCATCTTTATTAACAAAAGTATCAGATACAGTCAAAATGCAAAGAGCTTTTTTATGTAGTCTCATCGCATTAATAAAAAGGCCATAGCTTTCCATTTCTACACCTAAAATACCTAAATTAGCCCATTTTTTATAATAATCTTTGTCACAATCATAAAAAATATCACTACTAAAAATTGGACCAACATGGACATTTAATCCTAATTTTTGACTATTTTCATACGCTTTTAAAACAAGAGAAAAATCACTGCAAGGAGCTAAAGTTGCACCTTTTAAATCAAATTGAGCTGCATAATTTGATGAAGATGATGCTGATGTCGCAATAATAACATCTCCGACATGACATTCTTTTTGATATCCGCCGCAAGTTCCAATTCGAATTATGTTTTCGACACCATATTCGTTGAATAATTCATATGAATAAATGCCAATGGAAGGGACTCCCATTCCACTTGCCATAACAGATATTTCTTTATTGTCTTTCGTATATCCAGTAAAAGCTAAAATACCACGTACATTGCTAACTTCTTCATAATCATGTAAAAAATGTTCGGCAATATATTTCGCACGAAGTGGATCACCTGGCATCAATACAGTTTTTGCAAATCTTGCACCATCTTTAATATGTGTTGACATAAATACCTCCTATTCAATCACAATTTTATTATTAAACGCACAATCGAAGAGTTTATCCCACTCCTCTTTAGATATTTTTCTAGTCATTTTAACAGGTAGTTCTTCTTTTTTAAAGAATCTTACATCATTTGTTTCGTACTCGTGTTCTCCTGGCTTGCCATCTACTTCAGCTTTCAAAAGAATTAAATATTCTGGTACAGTTTTTCTCTCAGCTGCACCAATAATTTGTTTAAAAGGTGTTCTATTAAAAATTCCTAAAAAAGAAACATTTTTAATTCTTACCCCAGCTTCCTGCATGCATTCATTTTGAGCAGTTTCTAAAGGTGAATCATATAAGTCACACCATCCTCCAGGCATCGAGTATCCATTATCTATAACTTCTCGGACTAATAAAATCTCTCCGTTCTTATTAAAAAGAGCAACTCTTAAGCTGACATTAGGAGTTGGATAGATATTTCTTTGAAAATAATTATGCCTATCAAATTTTACATGTTCAAAATTTTCTAGCATATTCATCGATAAATCTTCAATTTGTTTATAGTTACTTAAGGCATAAGGATCGGTTGAAAAAACCTGACCTATCTTAGCAATAGATAACATTTTAACTATGTAATTATAAAATTCCTGTGAATTATCCATTTTATTCGCTAAATTCAGTCTCTTTCATGATATTTTCAAAGGCTTTATAAAAATTATCAGGAGCGTAATTTTCAATTAAACCATTATAGGCAATAGAAATTCTTCCAGTTTCCTCACTAACTACAACTGTAACAGCATCACAAATTTCACTAATACCGATAGCAGCTCTATGTCTAGAACCATATTTACCGGTTAATGGCTTAGTAGTTGGAGTATAGTATACACTAGCTGCAATAATTTTATCTCCTTTAATAACTACAGCTCCATCATGAAGTCTAGTTCCTGGGTAAAAAATAGTGATTAATAGTTCAAATGTCACTGGTGAATTTAGAACACTTCCATTTTTAATTATGTCTTTTAATTTATCTTTTCTCTCAAATGTGATTAATCCACCGATTTTATTTTTGCTTAAATATAAAACTGTTTCATTTATTGTTTTGTAAAGGTCCTCGTGATCAAATATCTTTTCAACTTCTTGGTTCTTTTGTTGCTTATTGTTTTTCTTCTTTGAAGCTTTGTTAGCAAATAAGAATCGTGTTTCAGCCATATTAACAATTAAAGAATATAAAGCAAAAATGCATACAATCATCAAGCAAACCCACGATGTTGTATCCATTTTAAAAATCTTAGCTACAATCATTAACAAACTTAATAAAGAAGTTGAAATAATTGTGAATTTTCTTTTAACAAAGATGTATAAAAATACATCAATTAAGATTACTAAAATAGAAGAAATAATAAAGTCAGCTATAGCATTCCAATCCTGAATTGGAAAAGTAAATAAGCAGTCAAATAAAAAATTCATGTGTTACCTCACATTTAATATTATAAAATAATATTAAATAAAAAAACATTATTTTATAAAAAGGTGGACTTTTGCAAGAAAAATCTTTTAAAAGTCCACTAAATTTTTAATAAATTAATTGGGCTAAAGTTAATTTGGCAGGAAGTAAGCGAATCGAACGCTTGACCATAGCTTCGGAGACTATTGTTTTACCACTAAACTAACTTCCTATAAATGGCTTGGTTTTCTACAAGGAATCTCGTTTTTCAAGAGGGCTTCGAGCATAATTACAGCAGATCCCTTATTTGTTGCTAAAGGAGTATTTGTGACATCGCATAATCTAAGAAGCGCATTAACATCAGGTTCATGAGGTTGTGCAGTTAGTGGATCACGTAAAAAAATAACTAAATCTAATTGCGAATCTGCAATCATCGATCCTATTTGTTGATCTCCACCTAAAGGTCCACTCTTCATGCATTTAACTTCAAGACCTGTAGCCTCATGTATCAATTTACCAGTAGTGCCAGTAGCTACTAATTCATGAGGAGCTAACGCACTCTTAAAACGAATACATAAAGAAATCATATTAGGCTTTTCTTTATCGTGTGCAATAAGTCCTACTCTCATATCTTCTCCTAAATTGGCTGACGTGGCTGGACTCGAACCAGCAAAAACCTTGTTTCAGAGACAAGTGACTTTACCATTTGTCTACACGTCAATTGTTAATTTCAATCACTTCATCAAAGAGTTTTTTTGTTTCTTCGCTTGGTGCTTTGAACTTCTTTATTATATCATTAAATGCTGCATCGGGTACTTGTTTTTCAACCATTCGACTTTTGTTTCTTTTTCGGCAAATATTAAAAGGAACATTAAAATACACTAAAACTTTTTTATCAAATGATGAACATTTTGACAAATATAATTCACGATAATAGTCATTCATACAAGTAGAGTCTAAAATAACACTGCAATCTCGATGCTCTCTAGCAATTTTATTTGCTCTAGCAAAAAAGATTTTCCGCACACGATCTTCTTCTTCAAAATATTGATAACTACCACCCAATTCTTTTCTTATTTCATCACTAGAAATTATATATGTGTTTAAGTGAGTAGCTTTAAAATTCAAAGACCGAGTAGATTTTCCACTCCCAGGAACGCTTGTTAGTATATATAAAACTCTCATAAAAATTACTCTTTTAGAAAAAAAGCCTGCAGAAATCAACTATTTTATATGATTTAGCTGATAATTATAAGAATCTAAACAAGCATCATATATAGAGTATTTGGCTTTAAAATTGAGTTCTCTTTCTGCTTTAGAACAATCTGCATAGTTCTCAGCAATATCTCCTGGCCTTCTTTCAACAATCTTTAAAGGTATTTTTACACCAGTTGCTTGTTCATAAATTTTTACTATTTCAAGAACCGATGTGCCTTTTCCAGTTCCTAAATTGTATGTAACTAAACCACAGTTAGTAGCTAGCTTATTCAAAGCAAGAACATGTCCGCGAGCTAAATCTAAAACATGGATGTAATCACGAATACCTGTGCCATCTGGTGTAGGATAATCATTTCCAAAAACTTTTAAGCATTCTAACTTGCCAACAGCCACTTGATTTATATAAGGCAATAGGTTATTTGGAATATCGTTAGGATCTTCACCTAAAAGCATAGATTTATGAGCGCCAATCGGGTTAAAGTATCTCAAAATTGCTACATTAAATTCTTTCCAAGCTTTAGAAACATCTTCTAAAATTCTTTCAATCATTACTTTAGTTTCCCCGTAAGGCGATGTAGCTTCTTTTCGTGGATCTTTTTCACTTAATGGTACATGATCAGGAGTACCATAAATTGTGGCGCTACTACTAAAAACAAAATTTCTACAATTAAATTCTTTCATTATATTTAATAGCACTAGAGTGGATTCTAAGTTATTAGAATAATATTCTAAAGGTTTTGCAACACTTTCGCCTACAGCTTTATATCCAGCGAAGTGAATCACGCCATCAGGTTTTTCCTTTTCGAATACTTCCCTTAACTTATTCTTGTTTTGAACATCAAAAATATAGAATGATACATTTTTTCCAGTAATTTTTTTAATATAATCAACAACTTCAACTTTACTATTGTATAAATTATCGACTATACACACATCATAATTATTTTCGAGTAGCTCGACAACAGTATGACTACCGATAAAACCTAATCCTCCAGTAACTAGTATTTTCATAATTACCTCTTGTTTCTTCCTGATAACTTTTTAGCTTCCATCAAAGTCTTTTTATTATCGATTTTTTGAATATCAGTTTCATTAAGTACACGTTTAGGCAAAATCTCATTAGAAAGTTGAGACATTATCTTATCAGCGATTAACTTATTAACTTCGCTTTCTATGTAAAGTCTTAATGCGATATAGGCCATCGAGTTTCTTTCGTTCTCGTCAGTCACATTTTGAGAAGATTTTTTTGTTTTCTTTTGATTGGATGATTTTTTGAAAACATCAATTCTAGTTTTAACCTTATGAATTGTATTTTTAAAAGACTCATCTTCCATCTTTTTATAAAAGTCGTAAAGACTTTTTTTACTATCTTTTGGATCTTGTTGACGATCTAAGTCGATCAAAACAGCTAAGTCTCTCATTGAAACTACACTTTTGAGCATTGAAATAGCGATTAAATAGCCGATGTGATCTTTGTTATATTTCTTATCCGTAGGAGAATCTATAATTTTGGCTTTAACATAATTATTAACCATAAATGGAGTAATTACAGAATCTGTCTCTTTAAAAATATTACTTAAATTTTCTTTTATATAGCCAACAACTTGCTCCATGTATAAAGGAATATCAGGCAGTTCACTGTATTCAGGAATAGAAAATTTTTCTAATTCTTTAATATAATTCTCAAAATCATCCAACATTTTTCCCATATTTTTTACTCCACTAAAAGATATATTTTGTCATCTGCAACAGTGGTCACCAGATCACACGCTGCGAAAATAAATCCAACGCAAACAGAAGGGACTAAACAAAGTATACCGATAATTAAGTTTAATTTTTTGCTTTTGTCTTCATTATATTTATATACTCTATAGACACCACTTGTTATCCAGCCCCAGATAGGGATTAATAACAATATTCTAATTATTTTGTTTTGATTATCGAACCGCATAAAACCTCCTACATATTATAAGATAAATAGCTTATTTTTGCTCAAAGATTATTTCAGAGGTTGAAATTTCAACTTTAAAAATGTCTTTTTCGTCAAATTTTTCCCTCAAAATTTTATTAAATTCTTCAGAGAATGATTTTTTCACATAACAAATAACAGTTCCTTTAAAACCTCCGCCATGTATACGCGTAGCTCCATTTTGCCCTAGAACAGGTTCAAGTTTGTCTATTATGCTTTGAGGAGAACCTGCATATTCTCCTTCAACATAAGTATTTTTAAGATTATTTTTACTTGAATATTGGGATTTTCTAATAGCATCCAAGAATGACTCAGTGTTATTTGTTTTCAAAGCTTCCTTTGCTTGCAAAACATTGCTGTTTTCTATAAAAAAGTGGGAAGCTATTGCTTTTTCTTCGCTATCACAATTATCAAGTTTTTGTATCTTTAAGAATATTTCATCATCATCACAATCTCTTAAAAATTCTTTTTTTGCTAATGCGTTTGCTGCTTTATGCATTGAATCGGGTATTTTTTTATAAAGAGGGGTCAATGCTGTGTGATTCCCTTCAGATTTTACTAAATAAATGTCAATTGGCAGTGCAAAAGGTATGTTTTCTAAATACGGATTTTCAACGTCCGCAAAATCAATAAAATTACAATTACCAAAAGACGTTCCTATTTGATCTAATAGTCCGCAAGGCTTATTAAAAAATACATTCTCACTATATTGACCTGTTTTTGCAATCTCTAAATTAGATATTTTTCCATCATTAAAGAGATAAGAAATAATAAAGCCATATAAAGATTCTATTGCTGCACTGCTACTTACTCCAGATCCGTTTGGTATATCACTAGAAATATAAGCATCAAAACCACCTATTTTATATCCATCATTGGATAATTTATATAAGATACCTTTGCAAATATCCATTGATGTTCTTTCGCCTTCGCTGTGTTTTAAATCATCAAGAGAAAATTCAAAAAAAGGAAAACCGATAGATTTAATTCTAACTTTGTTTAATCTATTCTTACTAACAGCAGCACTTATTCTTAGCGAGCAATTTCCAACAAGGCAAAGTCCATGATTATGATCTGTATGATTTCCGATAAGTTCTAATCTACCGCCAACGCTGAAAAAAAAGTGAGGTTTTTTAGAAAAAACCCTGCTAAAACCGCACGAAATTTTATTTTTTACTTTATTTAATTGTGAACTCATACCTATTCTTGTATTTAAACTCCTTTCCTTTATCAAAAGTAATATCGTTAATATCAAATATAAACAACTGTGGCTCAAGAGCAATTGCTCTTCTAAGATTTACACCTTTATTATTTTTGAATATAAATGGTTTTAGAGAATTATCTAAATAAATATTCATCGCATTAAAATCTGTAGTTAACTTCAAAGAAATATTCTCACTATCAAGTTCAACTACACCGTCACCATCAAAAAGAAAAGTATTATCAATTGTTCCTAAAAAAGATTTTTTCTCAATAATATCTAATTTGTCCCCAAGTATTGCTCCTTCTCTAAAATCTAGCTCCTTTGGGACATCTTCTTCATTGATAATATAAATAGTTTCATCGACAACACCATACTTTGAACAATTCATTTTTAATTTGTATGAAGACAAATTAGTGTCATTATTAAAAATAAAGTATAAATGATTAGAATAACTAATTAATGTTTTCTTGTCACATACACCACTAAATAAAATCTCAAAAGTATGCCCTTCTTCGTATACTCTGTATGTTATTACAGTCTTTAGGTTTCCAGGAAAGCCATTTTCTCCATCAATATCAATGTTTGTGAAAATAAAATCAGTGAACTCCTCATTTTCCTCTATTCTGACATCGAAATTCTTGTAGGAAAGTGATGTATTGCCACCACCATGCAAAGAATATGTGAATCCGGGTTCAAGCTTTAAATCATATTTCTTGTCATCAATTGTAATAGGACTTTGAATTCTGCCTGCAACTCTACCTAAAGTTTTATTGTGGTAACAATTTGAATATAAAAAATCTTCCTTATTTTCAAATTCTAAAACAAGAGGAATATCCCCGATATCAAGCGAGTAAATAGACGCTCCAAAAGAACAAAACTCAAAGCGAAAATTATCTTTATTTCTACACTTGATCCACTTAATATCATTTATAGTTTCGATATCGAAAATCACTTATTCAACTCCTTTATAATTAATTTGTTTGCGACTGAAGGATTAACTTTGCCTTTTGTTTCTTTCATTATTTGACCCATTATGAAACCTTGAACTCTAGTTTTTCCAGCCTTAAAATCATCAATAAGTGTAGGATTATTAATCAATATTCTTTGTATTATAGATATAATTGAAGATTCGTCATCAATTAGACTAGCACCAATTTCGTCTTTAATAAGTAATGGTGATTTATTCTCTTTCAACAACTTAGCAAAAATCTCTTTTCCTTGTGTTGAATTTACCTTGTTACTTTTTAAAAGATCGACTAATTCTGCAAAATATTTAGGCTCTATTTTAAGTGAATCGATCGTTAAATTTTCTTTATTTAAATAGCCCATTAAATCAGAAATTAAAAGTTTTGCAATTGCGACATAGTTAGATGAAAACCCTGCAATTTTTTCAAAAAAGTCCGCAAAACCTGGATTATTTATTAAAATTTTTGCATCAACATCATCGAGTAAATAACTTTTTTTGAATCGCTCAAGCTTTTGATCGAATAATTCAGGGCATGTATCTATTGCATCTTGAATAAAAGAATCATCAATTTGAATTGGCAAAATATTAGGTTCCGTGAAATATTTATAATCGACAGCGTCAGTTTTAACTCTCATTAGGACAGTTTCTTTTTTAGCTTCATCAAATCGTCTTGTCTCCTGTTGAATATCTTTTCCTAAAAACAGCATTTCAGATTGTCTTTTAATTTCAAAATCAATCGCTTTTTCAATGTTAGCAATACTATTAAGATTTTTAATTTCAACCTTAGTGCCAAATTTATCGCTTCCATAAGGTCTTAAAGAAATATTAACGTCACAGCGCAAGCTTCCTTCTTCCATCTTTCCATCACTTACATTACTGAAAGTGACTAATTCTCTAATTTTATCAACATATTTTCTTGCCTCTTCTCCACTTCTCATTACTGGACGAGAAACTATTTCAATTAATGGAATTCCGGCACGATTATAGTCTAACAATGTATAGTCTGAAAAATGTAACTGTTTACATGTATCTTCTTCCATATGAAGTCGCTCAATTTCAATCTTTTTCTTTTTTCCATCAATTTCTATTTCAAGATATCCGTTAGAACCTATTGGTCTTTCTTGCTGCGTAATTTGATATCCTTTTGGAAGATCGCTATAAAAATAGTTTTTTCTATCAAACCATAATTCATGATCGATAGTCATATGTAATGCATTACAAATTCTAATAGCATTTCTTACTGCTTCTTTGTTTACAACAGGCATCGTTCCTGGAAAAGCCATATCTAAAGGAACAACATCAGTATTTGCTTCGTCACTAAAATTAATTGGTCCAGCTGAAAACATTTTACTTTTTGTTTTCATCTCAACATGAATCTCTAAACCAATAACCGCTTCAAAATTCATACTATTTTTCCTCCTTTGTAAAAACATCTACATTTTTTAAACCCGTTAAGTCTTCTAATTCTTTTGCAATATATAAAAGTTCTTCATCGTTAAAAACTTTAGAAGTTATATTGATTCCAACAGGTAAATTATCTTTAAAAAATAGAGGTATAGTAATTGAAGGTTGACCACCAAAATTAGCAAATGCTAAATAATTATCAGCTATTAAATATGTTGATGATAACTTGTCACTTGTACAATCAAATGTTGGAGCAATATCAGGAGCAGCGAGACCAACTATTGCGTCATATTTTTCTAAAACACTATTAAATGCGTTGACAATAAGTCTTCTTGCTTTTTGCGCTCTTTTAAATAATTCATCTTGATTTTCTCTCATTAGTGAGTAACTTCCAATCACAAATCTTCTCTTTATAAGCTTTGAAAAACCAGCAGTACGAGAGTTAGTCATGACTTCTTGATAACTCTTTCCTCCACCATAAGGACCAAACTTTATGCCGTCAAGATTTGCGTTATTGCTTGTAGCTTCGGCACAAGAAATTATCACATACGCTGGATAAATTGAATCTAATAATTTCTTATCAATAGATACATATTCTACATCACATTTTTCGCTTAATTTGTTAACAAAATTGTGGAATTCTTTTTTTGAATTTTCATCAGAAATTGAATCAAAAACCTCCCTAATCACAGCTATTTTTTTATTTTTTAGACAAATCTGCTTATTAAAATCGTAAGATGTTGATGGCTCTTTTAAACATGTGGTATCTTTTAAATCTTGACCTGATAAAGCGTTTAATATCAATCCGCTATCATCGACACTTCTTGTAAAGTATGCGACATGATCTAAGCTAGGGGCAAACGGAAATAAACCATATCTAGAAATTCTTCCCCAAGTAGGTTTATACCCAACTAAAGCCGCATAAGAGGCTGGCTTTCTAACACTATCGCCAGTATCGCTTCCTAAAGCAAAAGGTACAATTCCACCACTTACTGCAGCAGCGCTTCCACAGCTTGACCCTCCAACTAAATGTTTATGAGAGTTGTCGTAAGGATTGTATGTTATTCCCTTATGACCTGTTGTTCCGGTACCGCCCATTGCAAGTTCATCTAATGTGCTTTTCCCGATTAAAATCATCTTTTTTTCTTCTAATCTTTCGATAACAGTAGCATTAAAAACAGGGACATATCCGTTTAATATATTACTACTAGCAGTAGTTAAAATATCTTTAGTAGAAAAGTTATCTTTTGCAACATAAGGG
Source organism: Candidatus Onthovivens sp. (assembly GCA_034087725.1). Classification (GTDB taxonomy): domain Bacteria; phylum Bacillota_I; class Bacilli_A; order RFN20; family CAG-826; genus Onthovivens. Next base: position 24,428 of record JAXDXW010000062.1, read on the forward strand.
ATACCGTATAAGACATTATCTTCAGGTATGCCTGCTTTATCTAATTCATCCGCTTTCTTTAATGCAGATTCTTCTAAAATAATTTCAAAAGCGTTATAAGAATTATTTTTTGCTCTTCTTAATGATTCTTCAACTAATTCTCTTATTGTAATCTCTTTATTTAATAAAGCATTGTGTATTTCTATTATTGTTTTATCTAAATAATGCATATTAGACCACCTTTGGTAACTTAATTTGACCATCCTTTGTACTTCCAGCATTTTTTAACACTTCTTCTTTAGAAAGAGTTTTTTCTGGCTCATCATCTCTTAAATAAGAATTTGGCAATAAATAAGGAAAAGTCATAGGTTGAACCTCATCAACTCCTTCTAAATCGCCTAAAAGTGATAATTGTTTAGTAATAATATTAAATTCTTGTTCGAGTAGTTCATATTCTTCATCGCTCATCTTAAACATAAGCCTAGTCGAAGCATCGACAAGAACTTCTTTAGTTATCTTTTTCATTCATTTTCCTCCAACTTATCTAAAAATTCCTCTTCGGACATTGTATAAACATTCAATTTTTTAGCTTTATCTAATTTAGAACCAGCTTCTTCACCATAAATAACGATATCTGTTACTTTACTAACACTTCCAGATACATGTGCACCTAAATTTTCCAATAATTCAGTTGCTTCCTTTCTGCCATATTTAGATAGTGTCCCAGTTAAAACGACCTTCTTATTAAAGAAAAAATTATCGTTATTAAAAGTAGTAGATCCTAAAAATTCCATATTAAGCCCGCACTCTTTTAATCTATTAATTAAATTAATATTCTCTTCATTTCTAAAATAATTAAATATCGAATTAGCACAAACTTCACCTACATCACTAATTTTTAAAAGGTCTTCGACAGATGCCGCTGATAAATTATCTATGTTTTTATAAAATCGTGCTAAAACTTTAGCCATTTTAGAACCAACTTCTTTAATGCCTAAACCAAATAAAAGTCTTTCAAGCGATTTTTTCTTAGATTCTTCAATTGCTTTAACCAAAGATCCTACCGATTTATAACTCCGTCCATCAATCTCAATTAATTCTTCGGCGTGATTTTTAATTAAATAAATATCAGAAATAGAGTTAATAAAATGTTCATTAAAAAGCTGTTCGCAAACTTTATCTCCCATGCCTTCAATATCCATTGCATCCTTGCTAGCAAAATGAATTAAAGATTCAATTTTTCTACTAGGACAATCAGAATTTAAGCAAAAATGCATCGCGTCGACTTTTTCCAATTTTTGGCCACAATCAGGACAAGTTTCGATCATTTTAAAAGGGATTTGTGTGCCATCACGTCTTTCTATTAATGGGCGAACTACTTCTGGAATTATATCTCCAGCTTTCCTAATAATTACATAATCTCCAATCATAAGTCCTTTTTCATTTATAAAATCTTCATTATGCAATGTTGCTCGTTGCACTAATGAACCGGCAACATGTACAGGTTCTAATACTGCATTCGGAGTAATCTTGCCAGTTCTTCCTACAGTAAAAATAATGTCAGTTAATTTCGTAATAGCCTCTTCTGGAGGAAATTTATAAGCTATAGCCCGTTTTGGGGTTTTAGCTGTATAACCAATTTCATCATATAAATTAAAATCATTTACCTTTAACACAATTCCATCAATATCGTATGGTAAATCTTTTCTTTTTTGCGTGTATTCTTCAACATAGGCCATAATTTCATCAAAATTATGAACCAGTCTACGTTCTGGATTCACTTTAAACCCTAAACTTTCGATAAAATCAAGAGCTTCAGCATGAGTTTTTATATTAAATTTCTCTGGATTTTCTAAATAATACCACCAAGCCTCTAATTTTCTTGATTGTGCAACACTTTTGTCTAAGTTTCTTATGCTTCCAGCAGCTGCATTCCTAGCGTTAGCAAAAAGAGGTTCTTGAGATTTCATTCGAGCCTCATTTAATTCGTTAAAAGAAGCTTTTGGCATATAGACTTCGCCTCTAATTTCTACCCTGTCTTTAATTTTTATACGAGTTGGGATTGATCTGATTGTTAAAACATTTTCAGTAACATCTTCGCCTGTTGTACCATCCCCTCTAGTTGCACAATATTGAAGCTCACCATTTTCATATACTAAGCTCATAGCGAGACCATCTATTTTCATCTCAGCATTAAAAACGGTATTTTCTACATCTAAGTTTTCGTTTAATTTTTTTACCCATAAATATAGTTCATCAGTATTAAATACATCAGATAATGAAAGCATCAATTGTTGATGTCTTACTTTGTTAAATCCATCAAGAACTTTGCCTGTAATCCTTTGTGTTGGAGAATTTCTAGTAATTAGTTCTGGAAAAGACTCTTCTATCTTCTTAAGTTCAGCAAATTTGCTATCATATTCTTCATCTGTTACAGAAGGGCTATCGTTGTCATAATATTCGTGATCATATTTTTCAATTAATTCGACTAACTCTTCATGCCTTCTTTTTGCTTCTAAAAAATCCATAATTACTCCTTTTTAGTCAAAGATGGGTGAGAGCCAAGCATCTTTTTTAAGCCAAAATCAATAAAATCTATAGAAATAATATCTCCTTCAACTTCTTTAACTCGTCCTTCTCCAAAAACTTTATGTATTGCAACATCCCCAACATGCCATGTAATTCCGTTTTTTGCAGACAAATCAACATAATTATTTAAAGATTTTTCACTAACATTGCTTGAATTTGTATTGAAATTATATTGATAAATTTGTCTTCCGTTTGCATCACCGTAACTAATTTTAAAAGATGAAGTTGTAAAACCAGCTTCTTTTATAAACTGAGAAGGGATATTTTGTGATTTTAAAATAAAAGAATAATCCTTGTTTAAAGTAATAAATAATTTATTTTTTGCTCTAGTAAAAGCAACATAGGCAAGACGTCTTTCTTCCTCTAAGCCTGAATTTGTTCTTTCCATAACTGCTCGCATATTTGGAAATACCCCTTCGTTGAAGCCAATTACAAAGACAACAGGAAATTCCAATCCCTTAGCAGTGTGTACAGTCATCAAAGATACAGCATCTTTGTTTGAAATTTCATCTTGAGAGGTTAAAAGAGTTACATTTTGAATGTAATCTAAAAAACTAGACTCAGGATTGTTTTTATTATATGAGCGGACATCATCAATCAAAGCACTAATATTTTCTAATTTATCTTTGGTTTCATCGTCTTTTTCTAAATAATCTTTATATCCAATATCTGTTAAAAACTTATCTAAAACCTCGCTATAAGCCTCGTAATTTAATTCAAGCGTTTTTCTAACTTCATCCATTTTTTCAAATAAAGGAAGGAGGCTATTCATGATGTTTCCTTTAAGTTTTGTCTCATAAAGATGAAGATTTTTCAAATATTTAATCATTGAAAGATTATGTTCCTTAGCTTCAGTTGAAATAATATTTATGCTTGTCTCTCCGATTTTTCTTCTAGGAACATTAATAATTCTTTCGAAGCTGACATCGTCATCTTCGTTAACCAAAAGTCTAAAATAGGCTAAGCAGTCTTTAATCTCCTTGCGAGAGTAAAACTTTATTCCACCATACACTTTATAAGGTATATTTAATCTAGTTAAAGCGTTTTCAAATTTAAGAGACAAATAACTACTTCTATATAAAATTGCAACATCAGAAAAATGAAAAGTATTATCAGCATTTTTCATTTTTTGAATTTGATTTGCAACAAAACTTGCCTCACTATCAGATGTGTCTAAAGAAACGATTTTAGGTTCTTCTCCATCTTTAGTTGTGAATAAATCTTTTTTGACTCTTTCTAAATTTTTCCCAATTAATTGGTTCGCACATTTTAAAATCTCTTTAGTTGAACGATAATTTTGATTCATAATAATCGTTCTAATTGAACGATATTTTTTTGGTAAATCTAAAATTATCGATTGATTAGCACCTCTCCAAGTATAAATTGTTTGGTCTGGATCACCAACTACATATAAATAAGTTGAAGGACCCATAAGTAGTGTCAATAATTCATATTGAACATCGTTGGTATCTTGAAATTCGTCTACTAAAATATGATGAAAACGACGATTATATCGCTCTTTTACATCAGGGAAAGCCTTTAGAATTTTAATTGTATAAATCAATAAATCGTCAAAATCTAACGCTTTACATTGTGATTTTCTTTTTTCATATTCTAAAAAATAATTATAGAAAATCTTTTCATTCGGTTTTAAATTCGATGTATTAATATCACTTGGCAGTAACCCCAAAGTTTTCTTTTTCTCTATAAATTTTAATGCTGAGGAATTAATTTCATCACTTTTTTTATAACCAAAATCTTTACCAATGTTTTTAATCAATGTTGTTTGGTCTTCATCATCAAAAATCAAAAAATTTCGAGTTATATCTAATAACTCAATTTCTCTTCTTAAAAATCTTGCACAAAAACTGTGAAATGTTGAAATGGTTAAACTAGAAATATCATATTCAGGTATCAAATCCATAGTTCTTGTTTTCATCTCAGCTGCAACCTTATTTGTAAATGTGATTGCTAAAATATTATATGGTTGAACACCTTTTTCTTGAATTAGATAAGAAATTCTGTAAGTTAGAACTCTTGTCTTTCCGCTTCCAGCACCTGCTATAATACGCAAATATTGGTCATCGGCGCATACAGCTTCTTGTTGTTTATCGTTTAATGTTAAAAAGTCAATCATGTCTACTATTTTATCAGTTTTTTCGCCCCTTTAATATAATAAAAACCATAAATGAATGAATATTTAATTAATTAAATATCATTCAGGTAAATTTTTTTCTTATAATAAATGCATGGAAATATTTCATCAAAGAAATACATTAAAAGAGGCGATACCATTTATAGCTTTACTAGTTGCACTAAATGGTATTTGTCTTAGTTTTATTACATATTTGCCAATCACTTCATTGATTTTTGCATTTCTTTTACCGCTCATAAGCATAATTTGCATAATTTATACAAAAAATATTTATTATTCTTTATATTCTATATGTTCAATAATATTATGTTTTGCTATTTGTGCTTATGATATTTCAAGCTGCTTTTTATATTTAATACCATCACTTTTTTCAGGCTTATTCATGGG
>JAXDXW010000063.1:0-6425 GCA_034087725.1 Candidatus Onthovivens sp.
ACAGAGAGAAGTCTTAAAATATCAATTCTTCATTGATTAGCTAAAGCTTTTGAAATCTTTAATAATTCCTTATTCTTTTTCGAATTAATAATTAGATTTTTCCCATATTTAAAATATATCATTTTTAGCAAATTATAAAAAATAGTAGGCTTTTTAATACCAGATATAATCAAAAAAAATAAATAGTTTAAAATAAAAAAACTGGCGTTTTCAAGAAAAAACCTTGCAAAACCTAAATATTTTTTTAATTTAAATCAAAATTTTCAACTTCAGAACAAGAAGGTATGCTAGGAATAGCACCCCTTCTTGTTACAGAAATTGCACTTGCTATTGTTGCTAAAGATATAGCTACATTTAAATCTTTTATAAAGGATACAAAATAACCAACAAAAGTATCTCCAGCACCAACAGTATCGATAGCGTGTACATGTTTAGCAGGCATATGAATCTCTTCTTTTTTGGATTTAAATATCGATCCTTTGTCTCCTAAAGTTAAGATTACATTTTTAACGCCTTTAGAAAGTACTTTATCTAATAAAAAATTTGATCTCTCGTTATCAGAGCCGACCATTTGTTCTAATTCAGTTTCATTAACAATTAAATAATCAATTTTTGATAATGTATTATCTGATATTTTTCTAAATGGTGCGTTGTTATAAACGATAATTTTTCCTAAATCGTAGAACTTATTAATTAAATATTCGTTCACTTCTTCTTTAATCTCATTTTGTAATAACAAAATGTCATAACATGCAAATTTTTCTTCATATTTAATAAGGTCTTCTTTACCAAACATATAGTTAGATTCGTGATCAATGATAATTTCATTTTCGCCTTTAGAATCAACTAAAATATAGGCTTGTCCGGATGAAGAATTATCTTTTTTTATAATTATTGAATCCAGTTTATTTTCTTGAATTGTTTTTTCAATCATTTTTCCTAAATCATCATCACCTAAGCAAGTAACAAAGGTGACGTCAGCACCACTTCTTTTTAAAGCAATTGCTTGATTCAGTCCTTTTCCGCCTAAAGCAATGCTTTTACTTATTGCCGCACAAGTTTCTCCAGGAGCTAAAAATTTATCTACACGAAGCGTAATATCAACGTTAGAACTACCAACTACTAACACTTTCATTAAATTATTCTCCCTTTTGAAATCGTATCAAATAAATGAATTGAGTCTTTGCTAAAAACTATTTTTAGCTCTTCATCGTTAGTTAAAGATATTCTTGATGGGATTTTTGCAATAATTTCGTTGTTAGAAAAGATTAAGTGAGCATAGTATTCGTGACCTAGTAATTCACTTAAAACAACTTTAGATTTCAACAATGACGTTACATTTGTTTTTGATTCGATATATTCACTATGGAAAATATCTTCTGGTCGAATTCCTAAACGAACTTGTTTATTTTCTAAGGATGCTTCATATTCACTAATTAATTTTTGCTTAGATTCTATAATTTTAGATAAATAATCTTTACGATTTATATCGTCTTCGGTTAACGATGCTATTTCATCATTTGTAGTTTCTATTTCACTTGATAATGAAATTATTTTATTTTTTATAAATGTTTGAACAGTTTTTTCGACATCATAATCTAAATCAATTTTAGTGCCATCAGAAAACACTATTTTCTTTTTATTGTAGGTAACATCTAATAAATTCATAGCTGGAGAGCCGATAAATGTAGCTACGAATTCGTTTGCTGGATTGCTATAAATTTCTTTTGGAGTGCCAATTTGTTGAATATAGCCATCCTTCATAACAACAATTCTGCTAGCCATAGTCATCGCTTCCGTTTGATCGTGCGTAACATAAATTGTAGTTGCTCCGACTTTATTATGAAGTTTAACGATTTCACTTCTCATTTGAACTCTTAATTTAGCATCCAAATTAGAAAGTGGCTCATCCATTAAAAATAACTTTGCATTTCTAACTATAGCTCTACCTAAAGCAACTCTTTGTCTTTGACCTCCACTTAAGGCGGCAGGTTTTCTATTTAAATAAGGTGTTAATTCCAAAATTTCAGCGGCTTCTTTTACTCTTCTATCAATTTCCTGCTTTTTCATGTGTTTCATCTTATAGACTTTAACGGGTGTAGTTTTATAATATTCTAAAGTTTCTTGTAAAGAATCGAGCTCTTTTTGGATAATTTCATCCTTTTCTTTTGCTGATAAATCCTGAATTTTCTTTTCAAGAAGACGAATAACCTTTTTATTAATTGCTAATTTATTACTTCCATCAGGTAATAGAACCTCTGTTTTAAACTTTTTAACTTTTAAAGAAAAAGCCAAATTATCATAAACAGTCATATGTGGATATAGAGCATAGCTTTGGAAGACCATTGCTATATCTCTTTCTTTAGGTTCTAAATCATTACTTAAAGAACCGTCGATAAATAAATCTCCATAAGTAATAGATTCTAGACCTGCTATCATCCTTAATGTTGTTGATTTTCCGCATCCCGAAGGTCCAACAAATACAATGAATTCATTTTTTTGAATATCTATGTTGAAATCATAAACAGCTTGAACTCTATTTTCATAAATTTTATTAACATTTTTCAAACTTACAAAAGCGTTTTCAGGAGCTACTTTTTTACTTGAAAGATTAGCTTTTTGATCAATAAGCATCTGCTTATATACTCTTTCTCTTTCTTTTTTGATTGTTTTATCTTCTTTATCTTTTTTAAATACTGATAAATCTAATTTCATAATAATCACTCCTATTTAATTCCACTTCTAACAACACCACGTACAAACGCTTTTTGACAAACAGTTAAAACAATGACCATTGGTACTGAGAAAATTACACTTGCAGCCATGACTAAATTCCAATCTACCTTTCCAGTAGAGGAGAAAAATTGCTGCATACCCAAAGACATCGTAAACAAAGATGAATCGCTTTGTAAATAAATCGATGGACCAACATAATCACTCCGCGCATTAATAAATGAGAAAACGAATAGTGTTGCTAAACAAGGTTTAATTTGAGGTAAAATTATTTGCCACAAAATTCTAAAAGACGAACATCCATCCATTTTTGCTGCTTCATCTAACTCTAATGGAATATCATCCATAAATTGGCGAAGCATAAAAACATTAAAGGCACTTCCGCCAATCCATGGGATAATAAGAGGTAACCTTGTACCAATCCAGCCTAAATATTCGTATTCAACATATGCTGGAATCATTGTTACAACCCAAGGAATCATCATTGTAGAAAGTAAAATATTAAAAAATAAATTTGACCATCTATTTCTAAACCTAGAAAAACCATAGGCAATTAAAATAGACGCAACAATTCCAATTCCCATCGAAGATACGACCATAATTATTGTGTTAAGCAACTTTTGGCCCATATCTATGTAATTCCAAGCATCAATATAATTTTGAAATCTTAACTCACCAGAATATAAGATTGGTGGATATAAGAAAATAGATGCAGAATCTTTCATCAAAGACATCAAAACCATATATATAAAAGGAAAGGCAAAAAACACTGAAATAACTATGCATAAAAATAACAAAAGTATATAAATAACACCTTTTTTAGCCTTTCTAAGAGTAGGAGGTATTTTTCTAACTAGGACATAATCTTCTAAAGCTTGTAAATTCTCCATAATTATCTCCTTTTATCTTTCTTTTCTTTACTATTATTTGCTGACATATAAATAATAGTTAATACTAAAGTTAAGACGAAAACTATCCACCCCTGTGCAGAAGCATAGCCCAAAGTTTTATTTCCAATTGATTTAAAAGCATTATCATAAATCAACATTGAAGTTGTTAATGTTGCAATTCCTGGACCTCCATTTGTTAAGAGTTTAATTTCAGCGTAAGCTTGTAAAGAAGAAATTAAACCCGTTAAGATAACAAAGAATAAAGTAGGATAAAGGTTAGGTAAAATTATATGAATAAATTTTTGCCACACATTAACTCCATCTAATTCACTAGCTTCAATAATATCGTTATCAATTCCTTGAATTCCTGCTAATAAAATAAGCATTGTTGGACCTAATCCATTCCAGATTCCAATAAATATTATCGTGGCCATTGAAGAGAATTCACTACCAAAGAAATTTATAGGTCTTACACCTATAAAACTTAAAACATACGAAATAATATTTTGTTCATTTCCTGTAAAAATCATCTTCCAAAGTAAAGCGACACTAACTACTGGAATTATCGATGGCAAGTAAATTAAAACTCGATATACCTTTCTACCAATAATCTTTTTGTTTAATAAAAGTGCAATTAAAAGTGCAATAAATGTAAGTAAAAAGACTTTTGTAAATGCATAAACAAATGTGTTCAATAAGGCTCTATGAAAATTTGTATCTTCTGTAAATATTCTAATATAGTTATCTATACCAACGAATTCCCGCGGATCAGTCGAAAAATTCATCATTGAAACACTTGTAAAAGATAAAATAAACGAAATTACAATTGGAATAATCGTAAAACAAGTCAAGCCTATAAGCCATGGAGAAATATAGGCGAAAAACAAAGCAGTTTTTCTCTTTTCTGGATTAAAATGTCTTTTTCTTGTTAAAGATTGTATTTCACTTTCGCTAATCATTAAAATTCTCTTTCTAAATCATCGTGAATATTCTTTAAAACTGAATCTAAAGTTTTTCCACTTGGATTTTCTAAATATGGGTTGTAATAAATACCAACTATATTTTCAAAAGTTGCTTGAGAAATATACTTGTTATATTCTATTTCATGTGTATATTTTGTAGCTAAATTCATAAAGAAATTATTAATGTAATTTAATTTTGAATCTTCGTTTTGTAAGAACAGAGGTGATTCAGCAATTGCTTTATTTCCAGGTATATTAAATGATTTTTTAGCCATGTATTCTTGCCCTTTTGTCATGTAATAATTTAAAAATTTAACAGCATCTTCTTTTACTGGTGAATTTTTATAAACAGCTAATCCAATCATTCCACAACTTGTGGCATAAGTATCTTCTTCACTAACTTCTACTTCTTTATCTGGAACTGGAGGAGGGGTTAAACCAAATTCAAATGAAGTTGTATCTAAATTATAATTTGAATAAGCCCAGTTTCCATAAAAGCAGAATGTTAATTCTCCATTTTTAAAAGCATCACCACTGCTTTTAGCTGTAGGTCCTAAAGTTGGTGCTGATTTTTTATCACCCATCATCAAAGAAGAGAAAAATTCAAATGCACTTCTTACTCCTTTGTCTTGATAATTAAAAGATTTACCATCGACCCAAGTAGAAGAACCTGTCATTTGAATAAATTCCATCAAGTGTTTATAAGGGACACGATCTAACATTGTGCCATATGTTCTATCCCCTTTTAACTTATAAGATAAATCAACAAATTCTGACCAAGTTAAAGGTATAGTTTCACTAGGATACTCTAAAAATCCTTCATCACCTTTTTTAAATCCATTTTTCTCATTATATTCATCAAAGTGAGATTTGTTATACCAAACAGCAAAATCAGGAGACCAGTCTTTAATTATGGCGTAATAATCACCTTTTCCATATTCTTGACCGTCATATTTATAAGCACTATTAATGTCCCAAAGAGTTATTTCTCCATCAGTATTAGATTCATTTTTAATATCTAAAGTACCATTATCAATATAAGGTTGTAAATTTAATAATTTTCTACTACTAATATGGCTTGCAAACTCACCACTTTCAGTAAAAAAGATATCTGGAGCAGAATTTTTTGAACCTAAAAATATATTTAAGTTGTCGTAATATGTTCCAACGCTAGCTGCAACTTTAACATTAATACCAGTATCTTTTTTAAAATCGGAGGCTATTTTTTCATAATTTGCAATTTCACTAGCGTCTCCCCAAACATAAAAAGAAACATAATCGCGAGTTTGATTATTATTACAGCCAGTTGTACATAACGCTAAAAAGCTTAAAGAAGCTAAAGCAAAAAATCTCTTTTTCATAATTTTTCCTCCATATAATCATTAATTCTATTTTCAACAATTTCTTTGTCTTTATTTAAATTAATTAAATAATGCTTTGATAAAGTGGAATCATCAAATGCAGTAAATCCGTTTTTATCGATTCTAACCGTTCCTTCTTTAGAAATTGTAAATAAATCATCGTCGTGTTTTAGTGCAAACAAAACAGTTAAAGGATCCCAACTTTCTCGATCACCTTTTGAAAATAATGAATAAGCTATTCCAATTGGATTATTTTTATTTATCAATTTTCCACCTGTTTTAATATTCGCGCCTACGTTAAAATCTAAAAAATAAATATTTGTAGAGGCTTTTTCTAAAACAATTTGCGATGAATAAATGTCACTTTTTATATTAAATTCGGAAATTTTTGAGTTAAAATTCCCACCCATAATCACAATTTCTTTTAATTTTTTATTTAAAATCTCTTCACCATCTAGAAATTCGTCTTTATAAGAATA
>JAXDXW010000064.1:0-2674 GCA_034087725.1 Candidatus Onthovivens sp.
GTTAACCCCCTTTTTTTAAAAAGAAGTTTAACAAAACAATAAAGTATATATATTTATAAAAACTCATTGTAAAAGTTTTTATATTTATATCGCTTAATATGTATTAATACCATTATATAGATTAATTAGTCAAATCTAATAAACGGAGAATAATATAAAAAAGTATATGAGTCTAAGATTTGGGTTATTTTTGTGTCCTTTTTACCACCCTTATTTTCTTGGAATCCAAAAAATAAAAGATCAGGAAATAATGGTGATAGTGAAAGAAACGATGAGCCTCCACTTACAAAGAATGTAACTCATGGCATAACTTTATTTTAAGTTTAACGAGCAAAAGGGATCGGCGTTAACTGATTTTATAGTTTCAAACTTAGATGCTTTTTCTAAATATAAAAACAATGATGAAATTAAAATTTATGGTAATTTGGCTTGCAATGATAGAGATATACCTAATGACTCAATAAGTGAAGATTACTCTAAAATGTATATATGCAATCCTTCTTTAGATAACATTTAGATTGAAAATTTTATAAATGACATATTTAATTTTTATAAGCATTTTAACAAAAATCTTATTATATTCATTATGAATAATTAATTTGATGAAAAATGTAAATATAAAGATTGATCACTAGATTTTAAAATTATTATCTTTTTACGCTTGTCAATAGCTGTATTAAGAAAAGTAATTTAAGACGTAAATCTTGGCTATAAAAATTAATTTTTTCTAATAAAAGGTTTTTGAAGTCCAAATGTTTTATATTAAAATAAGTTAATACTTTAATTTCAAATTTAGAGGAATTTAAAATGAACGAACTTAAAACATTACTATTGTCAATTTGTTGTGTACCATTATTGTTTTCATGTGGACCAAAATCAGGCAATAAAAATGGTGTCGAAACAAAAACTATTAATATTTATACAATATCTGATTTACATAGTGCATTTTTATATAATGAAACTGAAAAAACTACGGGGTTATCTCGTATTGGAAAATACCTAATTGACAAAAAGAATTTTGATTCAGATAATACACTTCTTTTCTGCAATGGAAACATGGTTTCTGATAATTGGGAAGCAAGTACACCTATATTAAACTCGCTTAGCTATATGGGTATTGATGCATATAATATCGGAGAAAACGAATTGAGAAATATGGATAATTTTCAAAATTATGGTATTCCTAATATGTTTCCTACTTTAGGAGCTAACATTTATAATGTAGCCGTTTCAAATAGACCTTCAAATATTTTGAGCAGTTGTATATTTGAAAGAGATAATCTGACTATTGGCGTTATGGGTTGTCTAGGGCCTGAAACAGAAGCAAATGGCTATAAGTCTGTAATAGATGAGGAACTTATTAAATCTCAAGCTATTGCGTTACGAGAAGCTGGAGCTGATATTAACATCGCATTAGTTAGCGATTCTGAAATTCATAATTATGAATATTTGTCTCAAGTTGATAAAAATGGATATAAGTATGCTGATGCAATACTTTTTGCAAATGAATATTCTGCTGAAAATGGACAATTTCAAAATTCTGTTCCTTATATGGTGGGTGGACGTGATAACATTTCTAATTTGCAGTTAAATTTAAGGAAAAATAGAAAAAATGGAAAATTTACTGTCAGATCATATAACCAAAATCTTATAAAAGCTTTTAATAATCAAGATTTTCTTTTCGAAGATGAGGTGATTACTGAAATGTTTGATGATTATCGTGCGAAACACGAAATATCATATATAGAAATTGCTAATAAAGAGGAACTACAAAAAGAATGGTATATTGGAGATGATAATAGAAAAGTAAGGATTAATGTTTATCCAGACATTTATAGTGCTGAAGAATTACTTGAGAAAGGTACGATGTTTATTACATCTAATGATGAAAGAATTATTAAAGTTGAAGGAAATGAGATAATTCCTGTAGGAGAAGGAACGACGGAAATCACCATTAGATTAGGAGATTTAAGCGATTATGTTGAAATTTCAGTTTCTGAAAGGCCAGCAATAAGTAGTATTGCAGAAGTAAAAAAAGCAAAAAACGGTGAAACTGTTTATTTTGGAGCTATTTATGCTGGACAATTTAAAAATACTATGGATTGTGGAGCTTATGTCGGAGATGGTAAGCAAGGTCTCTTTTTAAATATTCCATCTTCTGCTATCGATAGTGGAATTGCGATCGGCGATAAAGTAATTATTTCAGGTATCGTTGATACCTATAATAATGCTAAACTAATACATTCCGTTACAGCATTTTCTAAGGATGAAACAATTAGCGTCTCTCCTATTGTCTATGAGGAAGTTACTTCTTTTGAGACTTTTGATGATTCAAGAGTTGGTGACTTTGTTAAAGTCTCCGGAACATTAAAAGAAGATATTATTCCTGATTTAAACGGAAATAAAGATTTTACGTTAGTGTTAGAAAATAATGAAGAAATAGATGTTAAGTGTGATAGTAGATATACTTCAGCTGTTACACTAGATTTTTTAACTGATAAAAAAGCTGGAGAAGCTTTAGAATTTAAAGCTAATTACACAATTTACGATACTACAAAACAACTCCAAAACGTTGTTTTTGAAAGCACTGTTGAGCCAGAACCACCATTAGCAAGCGGAACAATTAATAATTCTATTCCTGAAGGATTTGAATATATCCCAAATAATCCTTCGT
>JAXDXW010000065.1:0-7328 GCA_034087725.1 Candidatus Onthovivens sp.
ACTGGAAAAACATTAAAAGTTGAAACAACACCAGATGCATACTATAAAGACGGAACAATAACTGTTAATGGTGTTGAAAGTATTAATACTTTTGCAGTCTTAGAAGGATCAAATACAATTTCTGCAACATTTACAAATAAACAAGCTGCATATACAGTAAGTGCTGAAAATGCAACTGTTACAGTTAAACAAGGCGAAACTGTTTTAGATAGTAGTGCAAAATTAAATGCTGGATCAACATTTACAGTTGAAGCAACTGCAGCTGAAGGATATGAAAACCCTGTAATTACAGTTACACAAGGTGAATCAACACTTACTGCTGAAGAAGGAGTTTATACAACACTTGATAGTGAAGAAACTATTGAAATTACTGTTTCAACTACATTAATCCCAGTTACTCACTATGCTACGTTCTCAGTTACTCCAAATTCTGATGTCAATTATAGTTTATTAAAAGACGGAGTTGCTACATCTGAAAGTCAATATGCAGTTGGTACTACATTAACTTTAAAAGATGTTACTGTTACTAATGAATATAAACAATTATCAAGAGTCACTTTAAATGGTACAACTCTTGAAGCAGTTGATGGAGTTTATACTATTTCATTAGCTGATGAGACAACTTATACTTTAGCTTTTGAATTAGTTGATCTTTATACAGTTAACTTAGTTCAAGGAGAAAATACTACATTATCAGCTTCAACCTCTTTAGGTAGTGTTACTTCTGGAACAACTAAAGTTGCAGAAGGTACAGTTGTTACAATTACTGCTACAGCAGAGGCTGGATATACTTTAGAAGTCAGTGCTAAAGAAGGAGAAGGAACACCTTCTACTCTAACAGCAGGTGAAGGTAATACTTATACATATACTGCTTTAGGAACTGGAGCTATTACTATTGAAAGTAAAGCAACAGAAGTTATTGATGGATTAAATACAATTACATCTAAAACTGATGGTGATTCATTTACGGCTATCGGAAAAGTTTTATATAAAGCTAGCGATAATAAGAGTATTTTAATCGCAGATCAATCACAAGGAATCGGTTACGTTTATACTAATACAACTTCATTAATTAGTGGTCTTTCTTTAAATGATGTGGTTAAAGTAAGCGGTACAATCAGCAGTCATAACAATGCAAAGCAAATTTCTCCTTCATCTATCGAAGTTGTAGAAAATACCATTGCTCCAAATTATTCAATTACTGAAATTAATACTTATGAAGACTATGCTCCATTGACATCCACAGAAACTTGTGGTTATGGTGTTTATAAGTTTAATGCTGTTACATTGAATGATTCTTATAAAAACTTCCAATTATTAGGAATTGTTGATGGAGAATCTCAACCTGTAACTATATCCAACATGTACTCAAGCTTAGAAGCTAATAAAGCTTTAACTGTCACTGCTGCTATATGTGGCGTTAAGTCATCATTACCACTAGCTTATGTAATTAGTACAGAAACATACGCAGTAGATCCAACCTTAGTTGAATGGAATCTATCAAAAACTACAATTGGTGTTGATGAAGAATTGACACTTGCTACAACAGCAACCCCTGTTTATTCTACATATACTGTTGATTATGAAATTACTAGTGGTATCGAATTTGCAACATTAGAAAACAATATCTTAAAAGGAACTGCAGCAGGTACAGTTACTATTACTGGTACAATTAAAAACGCTGCTGGAGAAACTATTCTTACAACATTAACCAAAGATATTACTGTTTCAGAAGATGCTCCAGTAGAAACAACTTTAGCAAAATACTACACGACACTTACAAAATCCGTTTCTAACTCTGCTTTTAACAAAACATTAAATGCTGGTGCCGCTAAAAACACTTTTAATAAAATGATTAAAAGCGGAGATAGTGCTTTCATTTCCTCAACCTCTAGTGAAACAAAATGCTATTATGATGAAACTGATGGCGGTGTTAGACTAGCCACAGGTAGCGCTGCTGGTTCAGTTATTATTAAAACTAGTCAAGAGTTCTCTAAAGTAATAATTAAATTTGTTACGTGGGATAAAAAAACTCCTACAATTACAGTATCAAATACTAATGTCTCTTCTCAAAAATTGACGACAAGTGCTACATATGAAGATGTTAAAACAGTTGAATGTATAGTAAACACAGAATCAGGAAAAACAAATTCCATTACTGTAAGTGCTGCTTCCGGCAATTCTGTTGTCATCGTTGGACTTGAATTTATTGGTTAATTATGAAAAAACTCCTATACATTATTCTTATCTCATTAGGTTTAGTAGGTGTAGGCATTAGTGCGTGGGTAGTTTCATCATCCTTCTCACAAGAAAGTTCAATAGTTGAACCTATTGTAGACCCACTAGATAAGTGGAATACAACTAACGAATAAACAAACAAATATTAGTAGATGCATCTTTGCATGCATCTACTAAATAGAGGAATCATGGATAAAAACACATTAAATCTCATACTAACTATTTTAATGTTAACGATAGTACTAGGTATTATCCTCTTTTTAATCTTTGATTCTTTATCGACATATAAGAAGAAGTTAGATTCAAATCTCTTTGATAAGGAGATTAAAGCGAAGCTTCATAAAGAATCAAAGAAATATTTAGACAATCGAAATAGAGTTATCAAAATTAGTGGTAATAACTCTAATATCACTATTAATGCTTCTACATTTAAATACTCTAAGTATGATTCACCATATGTTAATGTTTTAGAATATTCCAAAAATAAGTTAAAGAAAGAAAATAAGAAGAAAGTTAAAACTAAAAGAATAATAATTGATTCTATATTTACTATCTTTATTGTTTTACTTGTTGGGATGAATATCTATACTAGAGCAACTGATACACTATTATCCATTAATAATAAAACATATGTAACAGTTGCATCAGGTTCAATGGAAAGTAAAAACGAAGCTAATACCTATTTAGAAACCTATTCTTTAGATAATCAAATTAAAACATTCTCTTTAATTGAATTAGAAAAACTTAATAAAGAGGATGAAATATCTTTATACGACATATGTGCGTATAAAGATAAAACTACATCTAAATTAATTATTCATAGAGTTATAAAGATTCAAGAGAAGAATGGAACTATCTATTATACATTTAGAGGTGACTCTAATGACTTAAGTGATTACTACCTTGTTACTAGAGATCAAATTCTTTATAAATATAGTGGTTATTCTTCATATGGATTAGGACTTGTTATATCTTATTTAAATAACTATATAGGACTTATAACAATTATATATTGTATTATTGCTTTATATTGTATTGATTATTCTTATAGTAAACGTATTAAATTATATGATGCTAAACTAGATGAAAATATTGCTAGATACAATAAAGAAGAAATCAATAAATTAGGTAAAACAAAATACATCTACATCCCTTAATAGAAAAATAATTAACATATAGTTAAACTCAAAAAAGATATCGAGCAATCGATATCTTTTTCGTTGATAGAAGAAGATAGTAGATAAGTTATTTAGATGAAAAGATACTTAAAAAAACGTTGAAAAGTGTGGGAAATTATCATCTAGTTTCTTTAGGTCTAATTGAGGCGCTATAACTAGCAAAGCATTAAGCAATTTTAAAGTATAAACTTATCCAAGAGTAAATAGTTCATTGTTAGGTTGCTTTCTTTATTAAAATCCGTTTGTTTTTTAAGATGATTGATACTACTTATTAACACCACTATTAATAAAAAGGATTTTCTTTTTGCAGAATGAGAAATCAAGGTTTATTCTATAAATCCTAAATTCGATATTTTTAAATTGTTATAATTGGGCGATAAAGTATACCTTGTAATCCTAGTGGTTTTAGAATTAGGAATTAATATAACATTTCGCATTTGTTCATCCATAGTAAGGTTATTTTGTTTCCTAATTTCTTTGATTATTTCTCCTATTGTTTTTTTTCATATTATTTTTCACCAACTAAGAAGTTCATAATTAACTTAATTACTACATCCATTTCTACCGGTTTCGATTCTGCAGTTAATACTGTTATAGCAACTAATGTATCATTTGCAATAATCATTTTTCCTGCTCTCACTAACGCATTATTTCTATTTAAAAATTCTAAAAATTAAGTTGCGGCAATTCTTTTACATCCATCAACAAATGGATGATCTTTTACTAAGAAATATAATAAATGTGCAGCTTTTTCTTCTAAAGTTGGATAAACTTCTTGACCAAAGACATCTTGATAAACAGCCGCTAAAATACCATTTAATTTACCATTTTCTTTCTCTACTCCAAATACTGATGATGTATCACCAAATTTCATCGAATCAATAATTTTTCTACATTCATCATATTTAGTCTATAGACAGTTTTTCTTCATTAGGTTTTAAGACGCATTGATGGTCATAATCATCAAGTAAATCTAAAGCTTTTGTATATTCATTAATAACATTAACTAATGAAGTTTCGTCAATATTTAAAGATGAAGAAAGCATCTTACTTTGTATTTCAATAGTCTTATTTAAAGCAGCAATTCTTTTCTCATTAATTGCATAGCCTTGTACTAAAAACTCTTTAAGTATCTTATTTGCCCATCTTCTAAAGAGAACGCCTCTTTGTGATTTTACTCTGTATCCAACAGAAATAATCATATCAAGGTTATATATTTTAATTCTTCGTTTTACTTTCCTTCCACCTTCAATTTGAACTACCGAGGATTCCTCGGTTGTTGAAGAATCCAATTCACTTTCTCTTAAAATATTACCAATATGAAGTCCAATGTTATCTGCAGAAACATCAAATAATGTAGCCATTTCTTTTTGAGTTAACCATACAGTATTATTTTCTTTATCTGCTCTTACATCAATTTGAAACTCATTATCTACAAATTTTACAATTTCAAATTTATCTTTAGTTCAAGAAGATTTTTTACCTGATTCAATCGAGGCAATAAATTATTGTGCTTTCGGCTGGTCACAATTAAAAGGAATTATTTTGAAAAACATTTCATGCCTCGGTCAAAGTGCTTTTTCTGGGTGCCAAAAATTGACTAGTGTAACCTTAAACCCTGAATTATTCCATATAGATTGTAACGCATTTTGCGATTCCGCTATTACACAAATATCTATACCTAAAAACGTTAAAATTATAGGTTCTCAAACTTTTGATGATTGTAACTCAATTGCTAGAATAGAATTTGAAGACTCTGAATCAAAGCGGACAACTGGCACTGATTTCATTGATGTCAGTGATCCGGCATTAAATGTGTATTTATTTACAAAAACATATGCAGGTATGGGTTTGCAAAAAGTATAAATATAAAAGTCTTATTCTTTATATGTTTTAGAAAATTGTTGAATAATTTGATTAATAAAAAATCTGTGTCCTTCTTAAGACACAGGTTTTTATTATTTGAATTTTTAATATTTTTAAATATTTTATTTGCTAATTTAGAATATGCAGAATACCTCATTGAATATGATCTGATTATTGGCTCAGAAGTATTCCATAAATCTATAAATGATTACTATTTGCTACGATTATAATCTTTGCAAGCAATATTATTTATAAGTACCTCATCGATAAGTGACAAATCTAATGAATAAATAAAAAGCATTTAGGATGTGCTTTTGATATAATTTTAGTAGTTTATTAAATATAGATGAGGTACTTATATGTTAGAAAAAATTAATAGTGTTAAAGATTTAAAAGCTTTAAATATAGATGAATTAAAGTTGTTAGATCAAGATATTAAAAATGTTCTTATTAATAAACTTACAGATACTGGCGGACATTTAGGTCCAAATTTAGGAATTACTGAATTAACAATCGCCTTACATTATGTTTTTAATTCACCCGTAGATAAATTTGTATTTGATGTTTCTCATCAAACTTATACTCACAAGATTTTAACAGGTAGAAAAGATGCTTATATTAGTAAGGAAAAGTATGGAAGTGTCAGCGGATTTACTACTCCTAGTGAATCTGAACACGATTTATTTAAAATAGGACATACATCAACTTCGATTTCTTTAGCTTTAGGACTAGCATATGGTAGAGATATTAATAAAGGTAAAGAAAATATTATTGCTATTATTGGCGATGGAAGTTTATCGGGAGGAGAAGCTTTTGAAGGATTAGATAATGCTGCATTGTTGAAATCCAATTTTATTATTATTGTTAATGACAATGAGATGAGTATCGCTAGTAATGTAGGTGGTATTTACAAATCATTAGAAGATTTAAGAAATAGCAATGGAAAATCTGAAAATAATTTCTTTAAAACTTTAGGTTTTGATTATATATATGAAGAAAACGGAAATGATATCGAAAGTTTAATTTCTTTGTTTAGAAAAATTAAAGATATAGATCATCCTCTTATCATACATATTCATACAGAAAAAGGAAATGGTTATAAATTTGCTGTAGATAATAAAGAATTGACTCACTATTACACACCACCTAAGTTTTTGTCAAAACATTCTGTTGCTGGAATTATGGGTGAGTATTTAGTAGAAAAAGTTAAACACGATGACAAAATTTTAATAGTTAATGCAGCAACACCAATCGCTGTAGGTTTTACTCCAGAAAGAAGACAAGAAATAGATGGTAAATTTATTGATGTCGGAATTTGCGAAGAACACGCAATTGGATTTGTTAGTGGATTAGCAAAAAGTGGAATTAAACCTATCATGTGTGTTATGTCTAGTTTTGTGCAAAGATGTTATGATCAGTTGAATCAAGATTTAGCAATGAATAATAGTCCAGCAAAAATAATTATATATAACGGAACGATTGCTGGAGGAGATTGTACGCATGTAGGCATGTTTGATATCGGATTAGTTAATAATATCCCTTCAATTGTTTGCTTATCGCCAATGTCTATTAATGAAATGAAGAAGATGATTGATTGGATGATAAACTATGATAATCATCCTGTTATTATTAGATCTCCAGTTGCTGAAATAGAAGATATAGAAGAAATTGAGACTAATTTTGATGCTTCTAATTTTGATAAATATCAAATTATATATTCAGGAAGTGAAATAGCTATTTTAGCATTAGGAAGTGCATTTGGATTAGGCAAAGAAGTTTATGATAAATTGAAAGAAAAAGGCTTTAACCCTACTCTTATAAATCCTCGTATCTATTCATCATTAGATAGAGAGTGTTTAGACAATCTTTTATTAAATCATAATGTAGTGGTCACTATTGAAAATGGTGTAAAAGATGGAGGATGGGGAAACACAGTTTCTTCGTATTTTGGTGATAAATTTGTTAGTGTTTTAAATTATGGTGCTGATAAATTGTTCAATGACTTAAAAAAGAAAGAGGAGATAATTAAGGATTGTAGATACAATG
>JAXDXW010000066.1:0-5917 GCA_034087725.1 Candidatus Onthovivens sp.
CATCTACTGCTTTTGATATTGAATCTTCGATGGATTTCTTAATATTTTCATTGTCAGTTGTTATTGAAAACTGAATATTATTTGTGTCAACAGTTAAATTTCCACTAACTAAATAACCTGTTTCATTCTCGATGGTTATTAAATATTTAATTGCATCTTCAACATCTTTACCAACAATATTTTCTCCAGTTATAATCATTTTTCCTTCGTTGTTGTCACCGCTAATTGATATAACTTTATTGTTTTTATCTAAAACCATGCTAATAGATGGATTTACATCCATTCTAACTAATGTTTCTCCTTTATCACTAGAAGAGGTTAAAGCTAAGCCGATTCCGGTTCCAACACCTGCTAAAACAACCGCACCTGCAACTACAGAAGTAACTAAAATAGCCTTATTCTTTTTCATGTAAAATAATTCTCCTTTTTCTTTAAAATTTAATTTAGATTTTACAAAGTCTAAGTTTTTAACCTCAGGCATAGAATCGTCAATTTCTTTTTTAAATTTATTCTTATAATCCATTTTGCTCTCCTCTTAGGTAATAAACCTTAACTTTGTCTAAAGCTTTATAATATTTAGCTTGAACGTATCCCACAGTTTTATTTAAATCTGAAGCGATTTCTTTAAAAGAATAAGAAAAATTTATTCGTAAAATTAAAATTTGATTCTCCTCTTCTTCTAATAAACCGTGAAAATCAATAAGTGGATTTTGCTCTGATTTATCTACTACATTTTCTACATCGATATTAGCTTCTTCTTTACTTTTCTTTCGATAAACATCGATAGCCAAATTTCTCGACATTTGTGATAGATAATTTTTAACATTAATTGTTACATTAAGATTACTTACAGAAGTATAAAACTTAATAAATACACTTTGAGTTATATCTTCTGCATCCTCTTGATTTTTAACAATTAAGAAGGCTTGATAATAAACTAATCGATAGTATTTGTTGTATAAACAATCAAATGCTTTCTCATTTCCTTCTTTTAAAAGAAACATTAATCTAATATCTTCCACTCTACTACCTTCACTATATATAACGAATCAAATTTAATATTTATTCTACTTTTTATTTTTTTATTTTAAATCAATAAATGCATTTGATGATTAATTTAAATAATTTTCATCTATTATTTTTTGGTATAATAAAATTATGAAATTAACAAGGAAAAAAATTTATATTACTTCAGGATGTGTCTTAGGGGTTTTATTTATAACAGCTAGTGTTTTAACTATTATTCAGCCTCCTAGAACAATTGGAAATGGTGAATATATCACTAAGATGACTTTGAGTGCTCTTTATGAGAAATATACTGATTTTAAATATGTCACAAAAATTAATAATGAAATTGTAGAAACAATTCAATTTAACACAAGTGAATATTTCCTATATTCATTAAAAGATACATTGACACCTTCAAATAACAAATTTGTTCAATTAAAAGATGGTGAAGTAAAACATGAAAATGTCGAGTTAGCCGATTATGAAGACGAGACAATTAAAAAATATGTCACTGATACAAAAAATTCTTTTTTAAAAGAATATTATATAAAGAACATCTATGATGGTGGAATGATTCAAGGATTAGAAGGCATGTATGATGTAAATTATACAAAAGATTATTTAGGTATTTATGAAACAGATGATGCTTCATATAAATATAATTTCGATGGGCTTGTTACAGAAATAACTTATACATCTGGTAAACATGTTCTTCTCGAAATCGTCGATTAATATTGATAAATGCAAATTTATATCGTTTAGAAATATATACATTTATAATTTTTGTAGGAGGTATTTATGAGTCAATTAAAATTATATCGTTGCAGTCATTGTGGCAAAATTGTTGAAATCATTGGAGGATGCACTTCTTGTCCTACTATTTGTTGTGGCGAGCCAATGAAAGAATTAACAGCAAATACAACTGATGCTGCTTTAGAAAAACACGTTCCATCAGTAACAGTTGAAGGTGATGAAGTTAGAGTCCAAGTAGGAAGCACTTTACATCCAATGACAAAAGAGCACTTCATTGAATTTGTAATTTTAGAAACAGACAAAGGTGTGAGAAGAGTGAACTTTACACCTGAATCTCAACCAATCGTAACTTTCAATGTTAAAGGTGAAAAACCATTAAGAGTCTACGAACATTGCAATTTGCATGGTCTTTGGGTTAAAGAATTATAATAAAAAGTCCTTATTTTAAACAAAAACCATTCAAAACCTGGATAAAATTTTAAAAATCCAGGTTTTTATTTTAATATTAAAACAAAAATTTTATAAAAAGCAGGATGAATAGAAAATACTAACCAAGCAATATTAGTTTTCAAATTTAAGTACTTTTTATATACTTTACATTTCGATAATTTCTCTTTTAGAATTCTGATTTCATTTTTATTATTTTTCATCATCACTACTCTATTTAAACAATTAAAAATATAGTTAGTATAATTTTGATATAAATATGGCAAGCATTCAGGATTGATTTCTTCTGCAACACTAATTAAATACTCAGCGCCAAATATAGCTCTAAAAAATTTTTTTGCATCACCACTTCTTGTTATACTGCTTTTAACAATTCGATAATGTAAAAATGGCAAGTTTATAAATGCACAACTATCTACACTTGTTTTAAAAATCTCAAAAGAAAATACACTATCTTCATTAACTTCAACATCATCTCTGAATTTATGATTTTCAATACATTTTCTTTTATATACTTTATTCCATATCTGCCCTTCAATAGAGTTACTACCTCTAGACATAGATAGGAACATTGAAGCTTTAGACCTTAATATTTCTACTGAAGTACTGGCTATTTGCTCATCGCTAAAATTGAAAGAATAATAAATAGCATCTTGTTTTTCGTTGTTAAAAGTGCAAGCTGCAACATCTATATTATTAATTTCAATAGCATTAATTAATGTCTCATACATCTTAGGCTCAATCCAGTCATCATTATCTACGAAGGCTATATATTCACCCGATGCTTGTGCTATCCCGAAATTTCTTGTTCTACAAACTCCCTCGTTTGCTTTATGAAAAACCTTTACTCTGTCATCTTTTAAAGCATATTCATCAAGAATTGAAGGTGTAATACCATCAGTAGACCCATCATCTACTAAAATCAATTCAAGATCTCTATATGTAGAATTTAAAATTGAGTCAACGCATGTCTTAATATATTTTTCACTATTAAAAACAGGCACAATTACCGACAATAATTTCATAATCCATCCCCCGAAATTAAATTATAAAAAATTAATTTAATCTATTCTTATATTCGATCATTAGTTTTTGCTTATTCTTTGAGCTAGTTTTTTTATTTAGTAATGTCAATATAAGTCCTTTTATTTTATACGCTTTTATTGACGTTTTCACATGAATTTTTAATTTTTCATCGCCAAAGACTTTTTTTACAAATGTACAATTACCGTCAACGTAGTTTTTTACTTTAAAATCCGAATATGTTTTTTCATCACTCATCCCTTCAAAATGAGTAATCTTTGCATTAGGTACACTATATAACTTATATCCTTTATTTTTAATAAGCATGGATAATTCAGCATCTTCAGCATACATAAAAATATCATTATCAAAGCCGCCTACCTCATCAAATATGCTTTTTCTCACAAAAAAAGCTGCCCCAGAGAGATATCCGTTAATTTCCTTAACTTTTGATGTTTTATTTTGCTTTAATGAGTGCGTTAAAGATCTATAAACTAATAGAGGATTGAAAATACGCGTAGCCTTATATAATACTTTTTCATCATCAACAAAAGCTGTATTCAAATTACCGTTTCCATCGTATAAAGAAGGAACTATGGCTCCGCATCTTTCAAGTTTTTTTGCATTATCAAAAAGAATATAAACAGCATTATTTTGGAGCACTGTATCGCTGTTTAAAAAGAATAAATATTCTCCTTCAGCTTTTTGCCTAGCAAAGTTATTAGCTCTTCCAAATCCAATGTTTCCTCCAGCAGAAAAGGCCTTAATATTTTTAAAAACCCTGCAAAACTCAACTATTTTTTTAAATTCTTCTTCGTTTGCAGAATTATCAATAATAATTATTTCATATGAAAAATCTTTAGAATTTTCTTCAATAGATTTAAGACAATCATGTACTAGATTACTAGTAAAATAGTTAACAATTATTATTGAGACATCCATACTTATTCGACAAAATTCAAAAATTTAGCAACAAATACTTCCGGTGAAAATAGATCTTTACCCAATTCAAAAGAAGCTTTTGCCATCCTTGCTTTATTCTCATCAGACATGTTTATATATTCAAATATTTGTTTAGAAATCTCTTTTACATCAAAAGGCTTTGAAATTATTGCGCTACTATTATTGATAAATTCATTAATTCCTTCAATGCCAAAGCAAATAATAGGTCGAGAGTGGTTATAGCTATCAACAATAATTCCGGATTGTGTTATTGACTTATAAGGCATTAAAACTAAATCCGCATTGTAATATAAATCATCTACTTCACTCTCATCAATAAATCTATCTAAGAAATTGATATTATCGCGTTTCTTAATTTCTTCAAAAACAGAGTCATCTACATCGTTGCTTCTTTTTCCAGCGATAGTAATTGTAATATCTTTATCCAAAATCTTTAATTCATCAGCTATTAAAGGCAAAAACTCAACACCTTTATAATTGTTTAACCTTCCAAAAAATATTATATTTTTTGTATTTCTAATTGGTTCATATGTATTCCATTCACATTGAATTAAAGGCAATTTTGTTATTTTACACTTAGGTTTTAAAACGTTTTTAGTTTCATTAAAAGATTTATCACTTAAAGTAATAATTCCATCTAAAAATTTAATCAGCACTTTATTGTAATAATAGACACTTTTTGAAATCTTATCTCCGTTATGCCCTAATGGATCATGAAGGCAATGATATAGTTTAACTTTATTCTTGAAGTGCATACACAAAAATAAATTCCAAATATGTTTATTTATAAAATAAATATCATCAATGTTATTATCTTTAATAAAGTTAAAAATACTTTTCTTTGCTTTGTTATATTTACTTAAAGATGTTTTAGAAGGAGATGGTCTTTCTGGAGTATCAACCAGCAAAAGGTGTTTTTCATCGAATTCACTATTATATTCTTTTTCAAATTTTTTTGAGCCAATTACATATAACTCAATTCTTTCCTTAAGATGTTTGCCTTGAATTAAAATAGACGAAGCGTAAACGGGAAGTTCTGAAAAAGATATTAAACAAAGTTTCATATTAAAAATAATGTTCTTCTAGCATTAAGCAAAGGCAATGATAAATAGGGAGATGGTATTCTTGAATTTCGTGAGTTATTGTACTTGGTGCTTTTATGACTACATCAGAATAATTTTCTAACATTGAATTTTTTGCTCCTGTTAAAGAAACCACCTTTAGACCTAAGGTCTTTGCAACGATTGCTGCATTTACAACATTTTTAGAGTTACCACTTGTGGAAATACACATTAATACATCTCCTTCATCGCCGTAGCCAAACACTTCTTGGGCAAAGAAATATAATCCACCATTTTCAACATCATTAATATATGCTGTATTTAATGAAGGATGTGAGCATAAAGAAATAGCTCTTAACCCACACTGTAGATGCGGAAAAATCTCTACAGCTTTTTCTTCATTAATTCCTTTCATTTTTTCAAAAACCTCGCTATTCCCAGGCCTTTTTTTACAAAATGACTTCATTAATTCTCCGACAATATGTTCAGAATCAGCAGCTGAACCACCATTTCCTGCTACAAGCAGTTTATGTCCATTACTATACATTTCTTCAAGCAAACAATAGGCTCTCCATATATCGTCCCTACACGGGCTTAATATTTTGTACCTCTCTATTAACAAATCCAAATGAGATAAAATTTTATCATTTTTTTTATTATTC
>JAXDXW010000067.1:0-15078 GCA_034087725.1 Candidatus Onthovivens sp.
TATTCATCAACAAATAAAAAATATGACCTATATGAGGTTCGAACTACATTTAGTGCAAAAACGAATTTTTCACTTCGCATTATTCAGCTACGAACACTCATTACTAAAATTTCCAACAATTCAACATTTATATTAAAAAAGTGCAAAAAAAACATAAAAAAACGCAATATTTTGATATTGCGTCTATTCTCTAGAAATGGTGCCCGAGACCGGAATCGAACCGGTATGAGGTCAACCCTCACAGGATTTTAAGTCCTGCGCGTCTACCTATTCCGCCACTCGGGCAATTGCAGTTGGTGATCCACTGGAGATTCGAACTCCAGACCCCTTGATTAAAAGTCAAGTGCTCTACCGGCTGAGCTAGTGGATCATATTGGCTGGGATGGCTGGGATCGAACCAGCGAGATGACAGAGTCAAAGTCTGTTGCCTTACCACTTGGCTACATCCCAATAACTAGTGGTGGAGGGGGGCAGATTCGAACTGCCGAACCCGAAGGAATTGATTTACAGTCAACCGCGTTTAGCCTCTTCGCTACCCCTCCATTCGGTTATGCACTTGGTGGATGCTAAGGGGCTCGAACCCATGACCTCCGCCGTGTAAAGGCGATGCTCTCCCAACTGAGCTAAGCATCCATAATTACACGACTTCCGCGTGCTTAATTATTATACATAAGTGCACGCGGCAAAGTCAATAAATAATTAATGGGTTTTTATCAGAAAATAGGCTTCGAATTAAGAATTATTTTTTAATATCCTTTTTTACCTAATAAATGGAACATGTTATTCTTGTAAACTTGAACGCCGGGTTGGTTAAATGGATTAATGCCGTTTAAATATCCGCTCATAGCACATGATTTCATGAAGAAATAGATAAGTTGTCCTAGTGTAAATGGAGTCAATTCATCAAGAGTGATTGTAATATTTGGCACTTTCCCTTCTTTACTATGAGCAAGCAAAGTTCCTTCGTATGCTTTTCTATTAACATAAGAAATTGTTTTACCAGAGATATAATTAATTTCGTCTAAATCTTCTTTATCAAAAGGAATTATTGTATCGAGATCGTTATGTTCAACGTAAATTACTGTTTCAAATAAAATTTTGCTTCCTTCTTGAATAAATTGGCCTAAACTATGCAAATCAGTGGTGAAAACACAAGAAGAAGGGTAAATACCTGTTTCGTGCTTTCCTTCGCTCTCTCCATATAATTGTTTCCACCATTCGTTAAACATTCTAAAGTTTAAATCATAACTACACATAACTTCACATTTATAACCTTGAACTTTGTTTAAGTAGTGACGGGCAACAGCGTATTGGTAGGCGCTATTTTCTAATATATTAGGATTATCATATTCTTTCTTAGCAGCTAAGCAACCTTTTAAAAATTCATCAATGTCAATACCTGCACAAGCTATTGGAAATAAGCCAACAGCAGTTATGACACTATATCTGCCCCCGATAGAAGATGGCAAATCAAAAGCGACATATCCTTCTTTATTACATAAAGTTCTTAAAGCACCAGAAGACTTATCAGTAACACACACTATAGCGTTTTTTGCTTTTTCTTTACCGATTTTAGCTTCAAGATGATCTTTTAAAATTCTAAAAGATATAGAAGTTTCAGTTGTTGTACCACTTTTTGAGATACAACATATGCAATAATTTTTATTTTCTAAATATTTAAGTGTTTGTGTTACATATGTTGGTGATAAAGTGTTACCTAAATAAATAATTTCCATTTTATCTACTGGATGAAGTCCATTTAGCGCATCGATTACTGCGTTGCTCCCTAGATAACTTCCACCAATTCCACATACAACTAAAGTTTCATAGTTTTCTCTAAATTCTTTTGCTTTAGCTTTAATCTTTTCGACTTCATCTTTGTCGTAATTTTCTGGCCAATCGTACCAGCCTAAAAAGTCATTTCCTTCACCTGTTTTGTTTCTAATTTGTGAATCGATTTTTTTAACTTTTGTTGTAAAATCTTCAAATGTAGCGAGGTTACTTTCGCTTACATAGTCAAAATTTAGTTTAATCATTTGATTCCCTCTTTAATTCTTCTTCAATCATATTTGGTAGAGCTTTTTCTAGCTTTGTAGAATCAATCTCTTTCAAATAGCTTGTTATTTTTTTGGATGGCAAAATTTCTTTAAAAGGATTTTGTTCTGGTGGCAAATCCTTAATTGAGACCGACAATGACTTTTTGCCTTCGTCGATGCTTTTAATTAAAACATTGATTTTGTCGCCTAAAGAAAAGTATGAACCGATATTATTTACAAAATTTGTTGAAATTTCTGAGATATGAAGAATTCCAAAATAGCCACCATCAAAAGAAAGAATTGCACCGTATTTTTTGATTTTAACAACAATCCCCTCTACTATTTGTCCAACCTCAAATTTAATATCTAAATTCATTATTTTGCCTCGATTATGTATTTTACTATCATCAAGTCATCAAAGGTAGTAATTTTAAAATTAAATTTATCACCTTCTATTAATTTGACTGAAAAGCCACGTTTTACAAGTAAATTAGCGTCATCTGTAAATGAGATTGTGTTATTTTTTTCCTCTTTGTGTGCCTCTAAAATTTCTTTAAAACGGAATCCTTGAGGTGTTTGAACTAAAAAATAATCTTCACGTGGGACTTGAACTTTAATAAAATCGCCTTCTTTTTGAATTACACTATCATAAATATTTATATAAGTAGAAGTGGCGATATTTTTTTCTAAAGCTTTAATGTGATCATTTATAATCCTTGATGTTACTAATGGACGACAAGAGTCATGTATTAAAACTTTATCATCGTCTTTTATTTTGCCTTCAAGATATAAAAGTGCATTCAAAACAGATTCTTGTCTTGTTTCTCCCCCAATAACTATATCAACAGTTTTGTAATTATATTTATTGTTAACAATATCAAAAACATGTTCGTAATAATTTCTTCCTGTAACAAGCACGATTCTTTCAATATTTTTATTTTTAATAAATGTTTCTAGTGAATATTCGAAAAGCTCTTTGTTATTTATTTGTAAAAATTGTTTAGGCGTTGATAAATTTAATCTCTTTGAACTTCCACCTAATAAAATAATTCCTATATTCATTATAATTCCTTCAATATTTCTTCTCTTCTACGTTCTAGATTTGTTCTTATAGCTATGTTATCAAGAATTAATTTAACAACCTTATCTAGTTCGCCGTTTTCGCTATAATCTGATTTACAAATATAGTTGACGCGTTCATCCTGCAATAGATGTGAAACCTTATATCTTTCATCTTTTTTGTAAACAGCAATAGAATTACCACCATTTTCCTTTACAACAATCATCGATGGTACGTCAGTCAATCCATCACCTAAATAAATCATATTCTCATATTTAATTCTTCTAATTGCTGACTTTTCATTGATTTTAACATCATCGTTATCAGTAATTAACCCTTTTGAAATTCTAAAAATATATTGAGTTTTTTGGGTATAATTGACCATGACTTTAGGCCAAATTGCTTGACCTGATTCATCATAAATATATTCGCATCCAAAGATAGCTTTAAATTCTTTATAAATAGAAGAACCCTCAACGATTTCTTTATTTCCACTTGTTATCAAATAATGTTCGATAATTAAGCCTTTTTCCCTTCCATACTCTCGAATCCTATTAAACCGATTTTCAACTCCACGGAAATATTTAATTTCTTTACCCATTTGTTGCAAAAAAGGGCGGGTAAGTTTTATTTGTTTTTCTTTCGCTGCATGAATCATTGTGTACATATAGCCTAAAACTTTATCAATTTGTTCTTTTTCACAAAATTTTGTAGTTTCTGCCCAAAATTGTTCTGGAGTATAACCTATAGTTGGAATAAAACTAAAATTTTGCATATCGGTTATAGCAAGTGTCTTATCAAAATCATACATTATAGCGACGATTGGTTTATCCATAAAATCTCCTATTTAGTATTATAAAAATATCATTTTTTCACGCAAAAAGAAATATAATTGATTAATCAATTATATATTTTTTGTAATTATAAGGTTTTAAATAATGTTAAGTTAAAAACACTAAAAATATAAATATTCAAAAATCTTTAAAAATAGTTGATTTTTGTAGGGTTTTCGAACAAATTAATTGGTTTTATCGCCTAAGTTTATACTTTATTTCTTTTATTTTATATAATTGAATATTGAGTAATAAGTATCTTATCATTCAAAAAAATACTATAATGTAATAATCATATTCAGGAGGATTTATGAAATTTAGTGAATTAAAAATTAAAGTTCCTTCCCTTAAAAAGATTGAAGGAAAATATAACGCTTTGATAGAAGAATTAAAAGCTGCTGCGACCGCTGATGAAGCCTACAAAGTAATAAAAAAGGCATTTAAATTTGAAGATGATGTAAATAGCGATATTACTATTATTTCTATAAGACATACAATTGATACTTTGGACAAAAAAGTTACTAAAGCAAGTGATCTTTGTGACGAAATAACACCTCAAATTACCTCTTACTATAACGCTTTCTTAAAGGAAGTATTAAACTCGAAATTTAAGCCAGAATTAGAAGAAAAACTAGGATCTTATTATTTTGAAATGCTCGAAAATCAAATGAAAATTTTTGATGATAAGATTGTTCCAGAAATGATTGAGGAAAACAAATTAGTAAATAAATATGATTCTTTAATTGCTAGTGCACAAATACCTTTTGATGGTGAGATTTTAAATTTACCACAATTAGGCAAATATATGTCTAGTGTTGATAGGGATACTAGAATTAGAGCCGCTAAAGCTTATTTTGGTTTCTTAGAAGAACATGATGATGAAATTGGGGACATTTACGATAAACTAGTCAAAATTAGAACAGAAATGGCACATAAGCTAGGATATAAAAATTTCGTCGAATTAGGATATAAAAGATTAGGCAGACTTGATTATGACGCTGAAATGGTTAAGGGTTATCGCGATCAAATTAGAGATGTAGTTGTTCCACAAGTTCAAAAAATTATAAATAAACAAAAGAAGAGAATTGGAATCAAAAATCCTTTATTTGTCGATTTAAATTTGAAGTTTTTAACTGGAAATGCAACCCCTAAAGGCGATACAAGCCATTTAGTTTCTTGTGCTCAACAAATGTATCATGAGATGTCTAAAGAAACAGGTCAATTTTTTGATTTTATGATTGAATCTGAATTAATGGATTTAGATGCTAAAAAAGGTAAAATGGGTGGCGGATATATGACTTATATCCCAAGATATAAAGCTCCTTTCATTTTTGCTAATAGTAACGGAACATCATCTGATGTTGATACATTGACACATGAAGTTGGACATGCTTTTCAAGGATATTTATCAAGTTCAATTAAAGTCCCTGAATATAGAAACGCTACTTTAGAAACATGCGAAGTTCATAGTATGTCAATGGAATTCTTCGCTTATCCATGGATGGAATCATTCTTTAAAGAAGACAAAGAAAAATATATTTATACCCATTTAAGTGATGCAATATCCTTCCTACCATATGGAGTTTCAGTTGATGAGTTCCAACATTTTGTATATGAAAATCCAGAAGCTACGCATAAGGAAAGATGTGCTAAATGGAGAGAAATTGAAAAGAAATACAGACCATGGATTAATTACGATGGATTTGATTATCTTGAGAAAGGCGCTTATTGGGTGAGACAATCCCATATTTTTGGATCTCCATTCTATTATATTGATTATACAATTGCTCAAGTACTCGCTTTGCAATTTAAATGTGAGATGGATAAAGACAGAGCTAAAGCTTGGAAGAAGTATGTTAAATTATTAAAGTTAGGTGGAAAATATCCTTTCTTAACTTTGTTAGAAAAAGTACATTTGAGAAATCCTTTTATTGAAGGAAATGTTAAAAAAGTTATTTTGCCTCAAATGAAAGTCCTCAATTCAATAGACGATACAAAGTTATAAATAAAACGTAAAATAAAAAAATATTGGGTTTCTGCAGGCTTTTTGTAAAAAAACTAGGGTTATTGCAAAAAAATGCAGACCCTTTTTCTTTTTCGGACCTCAAATTTTTGTATAAAAAAAGACTTTCACTGAAAGTCAATTTTTCAAAAGTGGTGCCGACTAACGGAATCGAACCGCCAACCTACTGATTACAAATCAGTTGCTCTGCCAGTTGAGCTAAGTCGGCATCTATTAAGTGGTGGGCGCTATTAGGATCGGACTAATGACCTCTTCCGTGTGAAGGAAGCGCTCTCCCATTGAGCTAAGCGCCCAAACATAGTCCTGCAACTATTGGTGGGTCTTAATGGACTTGAACCATCGACCTCACCCTTATCAGGGGTGCGCTCTAACCAACTGAGCTAAAGACCCATAGGACGTTGCAAAAATTATCTTACTTTAAATGCATAATAAAATCAAGGGGAAATATAAAATATTGTTGAAAAAGTATTGTCATTAATTTATCTTTGAATATATGAAGATAGGAATACTTGCTGCTTTAGATACAGAATTAAAAAAATTATTTTCTCAAGTTAAGACAAATACAATTAAAGATATAGGTTATACAACATATTTTTTTAAACTTTATGATAAAGAAATATATGTAATAAAGACAGGTGTAGGAAATATTTCATCTGCACAGACTTGCCAATATCTGATTACAAAATTTTCTGTCGATATTGTTATTAATTTTGGTGTTTGCGGAATACTAAATGATAAGTTACCTTGTCATAAAGTCTTGTTTGTTAAAAATGTAGTTCATTACGATTTTGATTTAAGCGCAATTGAAAATACTGTTGTTGGACAGTATGAAGAATATGACTCATATTTAATACCAATTCATAATAATTTAGGTGATGAATTTATTGAGAAGTTCGACTTAGCGCCTGTAAACGATGCGAGTGGTGATAAGTTTATTGCTGACAAAGCTATATGTAACTCCTTAAAAGAAAATTTTTCCTGTGACATATGTGAAATGGAATTAGCTGGAATTAATTTAACTTGTATAAGAAATAAAATTAGTCTTATTTCGTTAAAGACAGGAAGTGATGATGCAAGCGAAAATAATGATTATTGTGACGATATTGTTATCGAAAAAGGATCTATTTTATTCAATAAAGTTTTAGAAATTATCAAATATTTATAATTAATTATCTAATAAAGACAGAATTTCTAGATATCTAGACTCTAGATTTTCTTTTTCTTCGTTTAAAGAATCATATTCTGTATACGAAGTAAAATCATCTTCAAGTTTTTCATCTATTTTAGAAATTTTTTCTTCTATAATTGACATTTCATTCATTAGGTCTTGTATTTTGTTATTTGATAATTTTTCTTTTTTTGGGAAAACTTTTTTAAGGCTTTCTTCTACCTCTTGGATAGTTATAGGTTTTATAGTTTTTTGATAATCTAAAATTTTTTTAAGATTATCATAGTTGCCTTCAACAAATAACGACTGGTCTTTAGAAATATATAAAACTTTGTTGGCTAGTCGATTTATAAACTCTCTATCGTGCGAGATAAATATTAAACAACCTTCATAGTTTAATAACGAATCAATTAATGAATCTTTGGTGATAATGTCTAAATGGTTTGTAGGTTCATCAAGTAGTAAAATGTCATAATCGCTTAATGAAAGTGAGGCTAATAACAATCTCATTTTTTCGCCATTAGACATTGTTTGAATAGATTTAAAAACATCTTCAGCGGGAAATTGAAATTTTCCTAAAACATCCCTTAACTCTTTATCTAGTTTTGTAGGATAATTTTGCTTTAGGAATTCTAATGCAGTTGAAGAAGATTGAAAATCAAAATCATTCTGTTTTATATATCCGTATTTTAAAGGTCTTAGTTCTTTAATTTTGCCTGAAATTGGCTCTAATTCACGAACAATTGTTTTAATTAATGTTGTTTTGCCGATCCCATTATCTCCAACAATAGCTAGATGATCTTGTCCGTATAAAGTAAAAGAAAAAGGTTTATTTAATTTATGATCATAGCCTACTGTTAAGTCATCAAATTCAAGCAATTGTCTTGATGAAATATTTCCTCCGTTAATAGAAAATTTTATTTTATTTTTTTCATTTGGGGGGAGTTCTGCACGGTTTTTTTCTAATTTTGCTAATTTTTTTTCTCTATCCTTAGCTCTAGAAACGAAGCGTGGTTTAGGCTTATAAAATTCAATAAAGCGTTTATATTTTTCAATTAACATTGTTTCTTGCTTTACTTGCTTTAGCAGTGACTCGTATCTTTCTTTCTTTAATGTTTTGTAATGTTCGTAATCAGTGTTATAGACAGAGACGGTTTTATTCTCAAGTTCAATTATTTTAGTCGCTAATTTTGAAATAAAATATGTATCATGCGAAACGAAAAAAATTGTGCCGCTATAATTTGAAAGAAAATTTTCTAGCCATTCTATGGTTGAAATATCGAGATGATTTGTTGGCTCATCTAGTAGCAAAACATCATATTTGAATAATAAGATTTTTATGAATGCAATCTTCATTCTTTCGCCACCACTTAATTCTTTTATAGAGCGCTTTTTAATTGTTAAATCAAAACCGAATTTTGATATTAATTCATCTATTTCTTGATTGTATGTATACCCTCTTTTTGCTTCAAATTCTTCTAATAATGTTGAATATTCTTCAAAGTTTTTAGAGTTTGTTTGAATATCATCTATTTCTTTTTTTAATTTGAGAACATCTGAAAAAGGTAGAAGAAGCTCTTCTTCAACAGTGTGATTGATACTTGTTATAGCATTTTGATCTAAGTAGCCAATTTTTAGTGAAGACAAAATAGAGATATCTCCAGGCTTATCTTCTTTGGACAATAAAGATGGTTCTTCAATACCTAAAATTAATTTGAAAATTGTTGTTTTCCCTGTACCGTTATTTCCAATAAGAGCTACTTTTTCCTTTGCATTAATAGAAAAAGTAAGGTGATCTAATATAAGTTCACTTCCAAAATATTTACTTACATTTGAAAAAGAAATAACAGACATGGCACTAATTATAACAAAAAAGAATTGTAATATAGAATATTTCAATAGTAAATGTGCTAATATATTAATATGTTCTTAAACATATTAACGGAAACAGTTTCTGAAATTACTCCAACAAGAAATTTGAATATTTTATATATAATTTTTGATATAGTCTTTTTGATTATTTTTATTTGCTTACTTTTGCGGAAAAAAAGATATATGACAATCCTTTTTGCACTTTTTGGAGGAATTTTATATACAATCGTTGATTATGGTGGATTCTATCTGATGAGCGGAACAAGGACCGTTTTCATAAACGGAGAAATTGCTTCCTCATTAAATACATTTTGGGTATTGCTTTGGATGTCTATGAGTTACGGGATCACAAATTTCGCTTTTATTTGGGTACTTATAAGTAAAGATAAATTAGCAAAATATCGGATCTTTTTAATAGTTATTTGGCGGCTTATAGCTCCATCTATCTCGCAACTTGGAGGAGAGGCTACGATACAAACAGTGCGAACAACTGGAGCCTATCATGGATACATGGGTATTGCGCTTGTAGTAGGATATTTGCTTTTAATTTGCTTTTATTTTTATAAAGGTGATAAAAATTATTTAAATATTTTATATTTATTTGCAATTGGATTTTTTGTTCAATTTGGACGGGAGTTCTCGTTGCTTATAAACGGGATAAGACCTATGAATAGTATGAGCATTCAGACATTACTTGTGAATTCTTGTTTGGAAACAAATTTAGGTATCCCATATATTTATTTCATTTATTTATTTGTTACAAAATATTTTACAGAAGATTTAAAAAAGATAAAAAAAGCTTGAGTTTTGCAGGCTTTTTTCTTGAAAGGAGGACTTTTATGATTAAAAAAGACGAGATAATTTCCTCATTAAATAAGGAAGAAAAGGTATATTTGCTTAATGGCGTTTGTAGTTTTTATACTAGAAAATTAGATAAATGTGGTATAAGAGAACTTCATTTGAGCGACGGTCCTCATGGGTTAAGAACGCTAGATAAAAATACTGATTTAACGGAAGCACAAGTTAGCAAAAAAGCTGTGTGCTTCCCTTCTAGCGCAGCGACAGCGTGTTCTTTTGACGAAGACTTATTTTATGAAATAGGTGTTGCGTTAGCGGAAGAAGCGTTGAATTATGGTGTTGATATAATTTTGGGACCTGCGATTAATATTCAAAGAAATCCTCTTTGTGGTAGGCATTTTGAATATGTCAGTGAAGATCCTTTACTTGCTGGAAAGTTTGCTAGTAATTATATTAAGGGCATTCAATCTAAAAATGTTGGCGCATGTGTAAAACATTATGCTTGTAACAATAATGAAAATACTAGATTTTATGGGTCTTCATTTGTAGATGAAAGAGCATTAAGAGACATTTACTTAAAACCTTTTGAAATCGCAATTAAAGAATCTAGTCCATACACTGTAATGTGTTCTTATAACAAAATTAATGGTGTTTATGCCGCTGAAAATAAAATTTTAATTAATGATATATTAAGAGATACTTTTGGGTTTAAGGGCTTAGTTATGACTGATTGGGGCGCAACTAATGTTAGAAGCAAATCTATTGAAGCGGGTGTTGATTTAGAGATGCCTGGGGATTCTGAAGAAAATAATAAACAATTACTTTCGGAATTAAATTATGGTCTTTTAGATGAAAATGAAATCGATAGGTCAGTCACAAGATTAATTGAATTAGTTGATAAAATTCAAATAAAACCACAAGTCAATTGCGACTTTGAAAAGCATCATAGCCTTTCTATGAAAGCCTCTTTAAAAAGTGCTGTTTTATTAAAAAAAGGAAAAATGTTGCCTCTGAATGTAAACGAAAAAATTACTGTCTTAGGCGATTTTTTTAACAAGCCTAGGTATCAAGG
Source organism: Candidatus Onthovivens sp. (assembly GCA_034087725.1). GTDB lineage: Bacteria > Bacillota_I > Bacilli_A > RFN20 > CAG-826 > Onthovivens. The sequence continues at coordinate 10,863 of JAXDXW010000067.1, forward strand.
CATGGGGAGTTCACTTATAAATCCTTATAAAATAGTTGGGTTTAAGGAGGTTTTTGAGCAAAATAATATAGATTTTAAATTTATACAAGGTTTTAAAGCAAGCGAAGAAAAGCAAAATATTTATCTTGAAAATGATGTAATCAAAGGAATTAAACCTGATGAAAAAGTTCTCATATTTTTAGGACTTCCTGATTTATACGAGTGTGAAGGAGTTGATAGAAAGCATATGAAGCTGCCTGAAAATCAACTTACATTGATGACTAGATTACTTCAGGTTACTAAGAATGTTGTAGTTGTTTTATTAACAGGTTCTCCTGTTGAACTTCCTTTTATAAACAAAATAGATTCATGCTTGTTGATGAACTTATCGGGAGAAGCAGTTGGAGAATCCACATTTAGATTATTATATGGAAAGGATAATCCAAGTGGTCACTTAAGTTGTTCTTGGCCAAAAAAAGAAGACGATATACCTTTTAATTTTGATTTTAAAAACAATAAAGATATTTTATATAAAGAATCAATTTATGTTGGTTATAGATATTATTCTACTTTTAATGTACCTGTGCTTTTTCCTTTCGGATATGGCTTAACTTATTCGAATTTTAAATATGATAATTTTAAAATAAATCATGAAGACGGTAAAATTTTTATTTCTTTAACTGTTGAAAACGATAGTGATATACCTGGCGAAGACTTGATTTTAATATTCTATGGGATGAAGAATAGTAGTTATTATCGTCCAAATAAAAATCTAATTGGTTTTAAAAAAGTGTTTGTTGATGCTAGAGAGAAAAATGAAGTTTCTTTTGAAATTTCAGATGAAGCTTTAGCAATTTATAATTTGGAAGATAAAAAAGATTTAATAGAAGAAGGTAGCTATACTATTTATATTTCAAAAGACGCTAATAGCAGTCTTTACGAGAAGGAAATAAGTGTTAATGGATCGAAATTTTTAAATTATTACTCTAAAGCGCCTAAATATTATGATAAAAAAGATCTATCTTATATTTCAAATGATGAATTTTATGAAATATATGGAGAAAATTTTACACACAATGATGTTGAGGAAATAAATATTTATACTCCATTAAAGGATTTCTCTCACTCTAATACGTTTGGGAAGCTGTTCTATAGAATTATTCAAAAGCAAATTGCAAAGACACAAATTAGCGATAAAGACAAAAAAGAGCAAGAGAACTTGGAATTAGCTTTAGGATTTACGAAAAAGCAATGTGAAAATTTTACTTTGAAAGCATTAAGCAATCTAGACAGTAAATCTTTGCCCTTAAAGTATGCAAAAGCAATATGTTTCGCTGCAAATGGTCATTATTTTAAAGCGTTGAAACAATGTTGTAAGAGAAAATGATTACTTATTTTTATTTTTTAAGAATTTAGCTTTATAGCAGAGATATATAGAAAAAAACATTAGAAGTACTCCACCAATTGTTACACCAAACCCTATCCAACCCAAATATGTTTTGCTTTGGTCAATTAATGGCATTGTCATCCCAAAAACAGAAACACAAATAGAGAGAATTAATACAGTAATGCCACAAAAATAATATTTTTTTGATTTTTTCATATTAAATTACATCCATGTGAAGATTTCTTATTAAATCAAAAGCTTTGCTTTCCATTTCTTTATTGTTACTTGCAACAAGTTTTGAATTAACAATAATTCTTGAGTTCGGATAGATGGATTTCAAAATGACAGCATTAGAAATAACGCATATATCGGTTACAACACCAATAATTTCAATTTCTTCATAAAAACGATTTTCTAATACTTTATAAAAATCTTTGCAAGAAAAAGTGTCTTTTTCTAAAACTAGATGAGATTTTGACATTTCTTCTAAATCTTTATATAAATTGTGACCATTAGTCCCTTTAATGCAATGTTTTATTGGCAATAATTTCCCCTCTAGAGTATTAAGATAGTCCTGGTCGTGAGTATCTTTAGTAAAAATTATATCAGTTTTATTTTTTTCTTTTTCTAAAATTTTATTTTTTATAAACGGATATAAGTTTACACTATCCGTGAATCCAAGGGTTCCATCTACGAAATCATTTTGATAATCAATTATTACAAGTAATTTTTTATTCATACTTACATTTTATAAGAACAATGAAAAAAAATAAAATGATTTGATAATTAGCAAATACATTTAATTTAACAAAAAACCTTGCAGAAACCCTGTATTTTTTCAAATTTCGCATTATTTTTTCTTACTTAAATTCTAATTTTATTGTAGTAAAATATATTGGAGGAAAAAATTTATGGTACATATTGTAGAACACCCTTTGATAACAATGAAATTAAACAAAATGAGGAACGAGAACACTAATAGTAAAGACTTTAGAACACTATTAGATGAAATTTCATCATTAATGACGTTTGAAGTTTTTAAAGATTTAAAATTGAATAAGGTTGGTAAGATTAAAACTCCTACAGGAAGTACCGTTGATAAATTGAAATTAGAATATGATATTGTTGTCACTCCTATCCTACGTGCTGGCATGGGGATGAGCAATGGCGTTATAAATATGTTACCTAACGCAAGGATTGGACATATTGGTTTATATCGAGATGAAAAAACTCTTACACCTGTGGAATATTTCTGCAAATTACCTAATGTAAACAATCCTTTAATCTTGTTATGTGATCCGATGATTGCTACTGGTGGTAGTGCTATAGACGCCGTAACTATTTTAAAAAATAGAGGATTTAAAAATATTAGAATGTTAGCACTTGTTGGTGCACCAGAAGGAATAAAAAATTTGGAAGCAGCTCATCCTGATGTTGAAGTTTTTTTGGCAGCGTTGGATGAAAAACTTAACGAGAAAGGCTACATTGTTCCAGGGCTAGGAGACGCTGGAGATAGAATTTTTGGTACCTTATAATGAAAAAGTTTAAATTTTGCTACGCATTAATGCTTGGAAGTATATTTACTCTTCCAACAATAACTTCTTGTGATTTTGTATCAGAAGAACAAATATCTATTAATATCTCAATTGAAGAGTCTAATAACGGAAAAATAAGTTTAAAAGAATCGCAAAAGGAATTTTATACACACGGTGAGAAAGTTTATCTTAAAATTGAGCCTGATGAAGGCTATGAATTATCTAGTCTTTCATGTAACTCGAATGATATAACTTCTAAAGATTATTTTGTTGTTTCCAGAAACACGAAAATTTATAAAATTGTAGGTGAATTTAAAAAAATAACGAACGAAGAACAAAAAGCTAGCATATCATCAAGTATAGAAGGTGAAGGTACTTTGAAGTTTTTAAAAGACGGTCTTGAGTTAACATCTTTAGATAATTTAGAAATAGATGATGCAATCACGATAAATTGCTTACCTAGTCAAGGCTTTACTTTAAAAAGTTTAAAAGTTAATGATAAAGATATAACTGAAAGTTGCTCATTTATTATTGAAGAAAAGATTGTTTATAATGTACATGCTATTTTTACTATTGTTGATGAAGATAAATTTGGAATAATTACAATCGAAAATACATCTCATGGGCAAATTACAATTGCAAATACTCAGATTAATCCTAATAAAGTAGCTATTGGGACAATAATTGAGTTAAATGTATCTCCTGAAGAAAATTATTATTTATCTTCTTTAACAGTAAATAATAGAGATATTTTAAATTCTTTATCGTTTACAGTAACTGAGGATATTGAATATGTAGTCAAAGCAACTTTTGTTGAAGAAATTGAAGAGGAGTTTGCCTCAATTATTATTAATTCTAGTGACTATGGAGAAATTACTGTTGGAGGTAATTTTGATGATCCTGAAGCAATTTCTATCGGGACTGTTATTAATGTTGAAGTTACCCCAAATACCGGTTATAAGTTAGTTAGTTTATTTGCTAACTCCTTAGACATAACTAATACAAAAAAATTTACTGTCGAAAAAGCTATATCTTATATAATTACTGCAAATTTTGTGGAGATTACTGGTGAAAGTACTATTGCTACATTGGAGTATAAATCTAATTCAAGTTTAAATCCTGGAAGCAGTTTATCACTAGAGACATCAAGTTTTGAACAGACAAATATAGTTTTATCAAGTGTGCAGTCATCTAATTTATATGCCGAGGATGATGGTTTTAGGATTTCGTCTTCTAAAAATTCTGGGCGCATAATTTTTACTTTTACCTCTTCTTATTCAATATTTGAAGTTAAACTTTACGGTCATAATTATAA
>JAXDXW010000068.1:0-3219 GCA_034087725.1 Candidatus Onthovivens sp.
TTTGCGCTATCAGCTGTAACAGTAACTTTTACTACGCCTTGTGCAATGTTTTCTAATTTTGTAGACATATATTCTCCTTTAAAAAAATGATACAAAAAAGATTATATACAAGTATATAATCATTTTCAAATAAATTGCGCTTAAGTTTGCTTATTATGCAACGTTGTTGTTTTTTTGTTCTTTTAGACTAGCGAAAATAATATCAACATATTTTTTAACTTTGCTTTCGTCTGCTTTGTAATTGTTATAAGTTGGCTCAAGAGTTGGATTTTCTCTAGCATAAAACAAATAGGCTATAGCGATACAGCTTTTGAAAAAGGCCTTTAAGTCGAAATCATTTAAATATTCAGGAAATAAAACCGCTAATGAATCAGTTATAGTTACGTTAATTGCTTGTAAATTTGAAGGACTTTTCAAATTTTTTTGGCAATATTCTAAAAAAGAATCTCTTTCTTTGAAAAATGTAGAAAATAATTCGCGATAATCTGATAAATTTAACGAATAACTTACAAAATTTTTCTCAAAAGTTATTGCATCTTTTAAATTAAGTAATGATGCATGCATAAAAATTAAAAAGAATGTTTCATCATAGTATTTTCTAATTTTTAAGGCAGCTACAAGAGTCTTTGTAAGGTCTATTCCTTCGCTTTGTAAAGAGTAAATTTGAATAAGCGCTCCTAAAGCTGACTGTTTGTTTCCATAATACAAACTTTCTTTAATTTTTTCGATATTTATCGATTCTTTTTGATTTTTAAGCTTTGATAAATTTTGTTTAGCTGAGTTATAAAGTATCTCTAATGTATTCAAAAATTCTTCTGTTTCTTGATTAATGTAAGGCATTTCCTTAGCTAACGAGATAAAGCGATATGCATGAATATCATCCTCAGTATAAGCACATGCAAGAAGGTAAATACTACAAATTTCTTTTACATTTTCTTTGTACAAAAAATCAAAATTATCGTAGACATAGTCTTTAACTAATTCATATTCTTCGCTTTCAATTTTTTGCTGCAAAATATTTAAAATATCATCAAAATTTTTACAATTTTTAAAACAATTAAATCTAGATTTATCCATGCAATTTATTATACAAAATTTCAGCAACATTAATAGGTAAAAGTTGTTTCAATTCTTCTAAGGAGGCGTTAGTTAGTGCTTCAATAGTTGGATAATTTTTAGTGATTATTTCGATTCTTTTAGCTCCTAAACCATCAATATCATCAAAAATAGATTTAAACATTGATTTACTTCTTTTTTTAATATGTGTCTTAATTGCGTAGCGATGAACTTCATCTTGCATACGTGTTAAAAAGAAAAACAAAGGTTTATTGTCGTCGAAATAATATTCATTTCCATTCAAGTCAATCAAACCGCTTGTTTTATGTTTATCATTTTTTACTAATCCAACTAATGGAATGTCTAAATTTAATGAATTGAGAGAGATTTTCGCGGCATCAATTTGCTCTTTTCCTCCATCGACAATAATTAAATCTGGTCGATCTAAGTTTTCATCAATCACACGTTTATATCTTCTATAAATGACTTCTTGCATCGACGAATAATCAGATTTTTTATTTTCCGATTGTATATTAAATTTTCGATATAATTTAGGAATATTTTCGCCGTTAACAAAGCAGACCATTGCTCCAATAGCATCACTTCCTTGCAAGTGAGAATTATCAAATAATTCGATACGATATGGCGTATTTATGTGAAGTGTTTCACCAAGTTTTTTTAATAGTTCAATTTTGTTATCGTCAAGTCGAGCACTTGAAAAATGTTCTTCTAAATCTTCAATTGCGTTTTGTTGAACAATAGTTAAAAGATCAAAAAGTTTTCCTTTTTTTGGAGCAGATATTGTTGTCGATAAAATTTCAGAAATATTTTCAGAAATATTTTCATTACCTAAAATAATTTCGTCAGGAAGAGTGTTGTTTTCATAATATTGGCATATTAATTCTCCAACAAATTCTTCTATTTCTCCAATTAACTCATAAATAAAATTTCTTTTGCCGACTAAAATTCCTTTTCTATAAATAAAAATTGATAAAGAAACATAATTTTCACGAACAATAAAGGCAAAAATGTCACGATTTGATTTATCTAAAAGTTCGACATTTTGTTTATCGTTTATATGTTTGATTGCATCGTAAGATTTTTTTAATTCTAAAGCATTTTCGAAGTCTAAATTAGCAGAATAATTATCTATTCTTTTTAAAATTTCTTCGAGTACATCCTTATTTTCTCCCTTTAAAAACTTTCTAATTGAAGCAATAATTTCATCATACTGTTCTTCTTTTATGCTATTTATGCAAGGTCCTAAACATTGATTTAAATGATAATAAAGGCACGATGAAGAAGGTACATTTTTACATTTTCTCAATGGAAATAATTTGTTTAATATGTCGATAGTTTCGTATGCGCTGCTGCTTAATGGATAAGGACCAAAATATTCACATTTTTTGTCATTAACATTTCTTGCAATCGATAAATAAGGGTCTTTAACTTTGTGAATTGCGATGTATGGATATCTTTTATCATCTTTTAACAAAATATTATATCGAGGCATATATTTTTGAATTAAATTTCTTTCCAAAATAAAAGCTTCTTTTTCGTTTTTCGTAATTATAATTTCAAAATGATTAACATGTGAAACCATCGCAAAAGTTTTACCATTTTGTGGCCTTAAAAAATACTGAGAAACACGATTTTTAAGGTTTTTTGCCTTTCCTACATAAATAACGACTCCTTCATCATCTATCATTTGATAAACGCCAGGTTTTGAAGGCAATAATTCTATGTCTGCTTTAATTCGCTTGTTCATTTTAAAGATACAACTGTCACTCCAGTACCATTTTCATACTCTCCACCAAGTTGAAACGATTTTACGAAACTTAATTTTTTTAAATGGGCATGTATTGCGTTTCGCAATTGTCCTGTTCCATAGCCGTGAATTATTCTTACTTCCTTAAATTTTTTAAGTAAACAATCATCTAGATACCTATCTAGTTCTTCTATCGCTTCATCGATGTGGTAACCAATTAAATTAAGAGTATTTGACACTTGTTTTGATGAAAAAATTTCCTTGTCGATATTTTTAGAAGAAACTTTTTTCGCTACAGGTTCATCGATTAATTCAAGCGAGTCTTTATCTGCAGTAAAAGTAAATCCGTCGATAGAATCAACAGTTATTTTATTTCCTTTTATATTTTTGACATT
>JAXDXW010000069.1:0-2357 GCA_034087725.1 Candidatus Onthovivens sp.
AGTATGAAATTGATGTTTTTTCGATAGTAGCAGTTTCGTCATCAGTGTTTAAATTAAAATTAATGATAAATTTATTAAAGTTACTAGCATAAGAGAAGCAATAAAATGCCGAATTAGATTCGTAAATCGAAACATAAGCATTACTACTATTTGATAAAACCGTATTCGATTCTACTATGTTATTAAAATAAGAATGCTCAATAATTGTAGATGATGTGTAATCTTTATAAGTGCTTCTGCCAACAAGTTCAGTACTTGTAACAGATGTAGAATTATTTACTACAAGAATAGCACCTTCGTTTGTTGTTTTTATTTTTCCGGAAATATTATTTACATTAATTTCACCATTTAAAATAATTTCCGCCATACCAGCAATAACACCATTTTTATTGCTATTTAAAATTATACCATCAACATTACTATCGAATGTTGGTTGAGAAAAGCCAGTCATACTATCACCCTGAATAAAGTCATCGTTTGTAAAGCCACAAAGAGTTGTTGCGTTTAATTTAGTGCCTTCATCTATATATAATTTAGCGCCAGGTTTCATTTTGATATTTTGTGAAAAAGTAAAGTTATTTTTAGCTCCCACTTCTCCTTTGTGTAAATGGATTCTATAAAGATACCCAATAGGAAAATAAAAATATTTCGACTTTAAATTTATTCCTTCAACTTGTAAAGACATCATATTAAGTTGTCCATCACCATAAAAATGAACATTCATTAAAACATTAGTAGCAGATGCATCTATATCTAGATAAGATACTTTTAATTCTAAACGACTGTATTTGTTCAATATTTGCACCATAGCATTTGAAGAAGGACCTACAACTGTGATTGTTGTAATATTGTCCTTACCACTAGCTGTTAAATCAGCAACAGCAGAGCCAGAACTTCCATAATTAAAGACTAAATTTGCAGCACAATTATTTAAATAAAAATTAGTAAATGGTGCAGTTTTTAATTTAACATCGCCAAAAATACTTCCAATCGTACCACTAAATCCTAGATCTTTAGTAGCCATATATGTTAAAGTTGTCCCCCCATGATGTTCACAAACTGTAAATATACTTTTATAAGTAGAACCACTTTTATTTACAACTTCAGATCCATTATTTTCATTTTCTTCAATAATAAAACCACCGTTTTCAATATGGCCATAATTAGTAATCTTGGCTTTTTCTTTTAAAATAATACTTGAATATGTAGTACTAGTGAAACAGTTACGATAATATCCAGCGTTTCCACCGTTTATTCTTGCACAAACATATAATCCTCCACCACTTTCTATAGTTAATTCTTTTCCTTCGCTTATAGTCAAAGTGTTTTTAGGTTGCGCAATTCTATATATTGGTCTACCTGAATATGCATATGAACCGTCACCACTTGTATCGAAATATTTATAAGTGTCATTAACTTGTAAAGTTATTTCATAATCTAAAAAGCTATCTATGGTTATATCATATGGAAGATATAATTTAACCCCAGATTTAATTGTGCAATCATCATACATAGTTGCATTACTTCCAGGTATGATGTAAATAGAATCGCCTGAGGAAGCTTGGTATAGAGCTTTTTCAACACTATAATAATCAACAGTGGTACCATCAGTTTTTACTCTTTTCGCTACAATAATTGCTGAAGGAGTATCAATAGTAATATTATTTCCATCATTAGACATTACAAAAGAAGAATATACGGTAGGTATAAATATTGACGCAATTAAAGTTATCATCATCGCAATATGTAAAGAGAATCTTTTATAACTTTTTTTCATACTACAAAATAAAATCCATCTTAAAAAGTAACGCTGAATATGTGTTGGAAGTATCAGCTATTAATTTATTGTAAATGTCAGCTTCGAAAGAATAATTTACCGGAAAGTTAAATGTATAAACTAGCAATAAGCAAACAATATTAGCACTACTTCCTTGCCCAAATACGCCGCCAAAGCCATTCGGCACTAAAGTAATCGAAGAATTTTGATTATTTTTATCAACAATTAAAGGTGAAGATCCAACTTTATAAAATTCTCCATCAAAGGAATTACCAATATGATATGTAGCAGAAAAACTTAAATTATCCGTTGATTGGAAAAATTTAGGCGATAAATTTGCATCATAATTCTTACAACCTAGTCCTAAGGATATCTTCATTCCGTTTAAACTATCTTCAGCAAAATGTTCTCTAAAATAATCTGCTTGAATTTTTATATAAAATCTCATCTCTTGAGTAGGTACACAATAATTATTCTCTACAAACCCATCCTTACAAACTTTTAAAGTTGTAATTCCAGAGTTATTATCACCTTTTGTTGTATCAAAAGAACACGCTTCTGAATAATTAATTGTTGCCCC
>JAXDXW010000070.1:0-2547 GCA_034087725.1 Candidatus Onthovivens sp.
TTTAAATTATTTAATCCTTCAAAAGATGTTTCAGCAATTACGAATTTGTCATTGCGGTCTTCATCTACAAAAAACTTTTCTATTTGAACAGAGTTATCAACTCTTATAGCTAAATAAAAATAGCGATTCGTAGATAAATCAATCGAAGATAATTTTTTTGTTAAATCAAACGTAATGACATCCTCTTTTGTATTAGTACTATTATTTGTATAGGAAATTGTGTCTACGATATCTGTTAAATCTATATCAAGTGGGTTGGATTTATTAAAATCTGCAGATGAAATAAAACATAAATCAAATACTATCGTTGTAGATGCAGAGGTTTTAATATTACACGCTAAAGTTGATTTCAGCGAATGTTCAATTGCAAAATCTCCAGTAGGAAATTCAAGCTTATATAAAATTAGTCCTGTACTTGTTAAATCATAAAAATTGTTGTTTAATGCAGTACTTAGAACTTTTTCTGTAACTTTAATGTCTAAGGAATAAGAACCTGATGTGTGAATTAACATAATATTATTCTATCATTTTCACATATAATGGGGAAACTAATATAACTAAAGCTTTCATTTCTCAGAATAAATTAGTATTAAAGAGGATGCGGATATTTTTTAGACTATTTTTACAGTAATGCATCGATAATTTTTTGAAAATAAACAAGCAAATTTTCAATATGTTTAGCAACTTTATCATCATGATTAAAGTAAAATCTATTACTATAACCTGATCTTCTTTACTCCGTATAGATGTTTTATTTCCTTCTTTATGAAGCAAAGGTTTTCCCTTTCTTCTTTTATCTCTCCAAGTTCTTAGTGTAAAACGATTAATCCCTAGCATTCTTGTGGTTTTAGATAATTACCAATCATATTGATCTAATAATTTTAACGCTGCTTCAATTTCTTTTAATTTATACATACTTGTCCTTTCTAATTTAGTCCAAGTTTTTGTCTGCACTCCCATTGGTAAAATTTATGTTGCTTTTATCATTAGTTTTTTATTTCAATTACACGTCTTTTAGAAATTGCGCATATTTCTTTTATTTTATATTTATTAGATATCAAATAAGTAATAAATGTTTTTTATTTACTTGCTAATATTAATTATTTTTAGTTAATTCGTGTATTAATATCTCATTGAATGTAATTTTTTTAAATTTCTTTGTCCGCAAATGAAATAAATAAGTGGTCACAATTACGGGTTCTATTATAAAACAGTAGAAGCAAATCCTAGCCACTAAATAGGCTTACCTTACCCATAGAGTAAAATTACATATTTTTGCTTGTGAAAGTAATTCGCTATTTTTTAAATATTTTTTTAATTTCTTCTTTTGTTATATTTATATTATTTGTGTTAATCAAAATACATGTCATATTTTCACCTAAATCAATATCGACTAGTATTTTTTTATTTCTAAGAATATCTAGTTCTTTATCTATTAAACAAGATTCAACCTTATCATCAAATACAATTACAGAAGAATTAATATTTGAAATGTAATTAACAAAATCATCAATTAAAATATATTTTCTAAAAATATATTCATTAAATTCATTAAGCAAAATCGAAACATAATCAATATTCATATATTCAAGCAATTGATACACTTTCATTAAATCAATTTTATAAAAAGAAATATTAATATAATTTTTATTAGAAGTTACATGTATTCTCATATTTTCGCCTCCTTTTAAATTGTTCACTAATACCTACAATTCCAGGTATTAACGGAATATGAGTTGGCCATTTCCAAATATGTCCATGAATTCCATATTTGCCGAAATCTATTGCGAGTTTTACTCCTTTTCTAGAACCTACTCTCAAAACTGTCATTCCTGGTTTTTTATGATACAATCCATCAGGAGACATAAATCCAAAGTTATTAGAATTAATTCCTTTAAATCCTGTTTTGACTTTTAAAAATCTGAATCCTCCACTTAGCATTTGAGAACCACCAGATAAAATACCGCCTAACATATAAGCAGACGCAATTGTATCACCAACATTATCAAAAAATTCATTACCTTGAATTAAATTTGACGCACCGTTAAACAATACACTAATTCCTATACCCGCACCAACTTGTATTGTAGAACTAAGTAGCGCAGAGCCAAAAGCAGCCCAAGCAGTAGTTCCTGTTCCGCATGTTAAAGCAGTAACTACCGCTCCTCCGATGATAAACGCTGTTCCAACAGTCAATTCTAACCAATGATCTTCGAACCAATCGCCAACTCCATTCCAGAACGATTCCCAAGAATGACCGATTGGATCGAATCGATTTATCGGATTATTCCCGCAGTACGCATATAGATTCAATCCATTGATACCTCCAAGATCTAAATATTCGATTGAATCTGGCGATATCCAACGACATAATTCAGGCGAATAGTAACGCGAGTATACCCAATATAACTGAGTTTCAAAATCATACAAATATCCTGTGTATAAAATGCAATTTTTCTGTGCTAATAAATTTCCAATTTCATTATTATTTGAAGTTATTGTAGGTTGTCCCCGATCATCATATGAATAATTAACTAAATAAGCACC
>JAXDXW010000071.1:0-58452 GCA_034087725.1 Candidatus Onthovivens sp.
CGCCAATATTTGAGTACTTTTCAATATCAATACCAATGTTTTCATCACTTAAAGCAATTAATAAATATGGCCCCGAATGAGAAATGCTTATAAATTTATTTTCTAATAAAGGCTTTCCACTACTAGAATACTTCACTTCAAGGTTGTTTTCACTGAAAAATACATCTTCTACTTCTTTATAAACCTTAAAATAATTTTTTTTAATAGTTTTTGGAGAATTGATATCTTTTAAACGAATTTTATACAAAAATAAATTAATCATTTTTAATATTTTTTTGAAAAGAAATGTCCATATTATCTGGCAAAATCCAAGATAAAATAAAAGCTATAATGAACATATTCAAAACATTATTTGATAAAATATCTTTTAAATAATTTAATTGAGATAATTCTAAAAATTTAAAAAAGCTACTAACTAATGTTAAGCCGAAACCTAGACATAAAGATAGAGATAAAATTAAAACATTTTTTTGAGAAAAACCAGCTTCAGAGCACATTTGAATTCCAACGACAGCAATTGATCCGAACAGTATAACCATCGTTCCACCAAGAACAGATTCTGGTATTGTGAATAAAAAATTAGCTAAAATAGGGAAAAAACTGGCAAAAATTAGTAAAAGACTTCCGCAAAAAATAGTGAATCTATTAACAATTTTTGTTTGTGAAACAATGCCAACGTTTTGAGAAAATGTTGTAAGAGGCATCGTTCCAAACATTGCACATATAGCAGAATTAAATCCATCAACAAACAATACACCTGTAATTTCACGATTTGTTGGTTTTCTTTCTAGACCTGATGTACATAAAGCGTTAGTATCGCCAATGCCTTCAACAACTGCCATCAAAAAACATAAGGTTGTAAGTAATATTGGTACCAAATCGAATTTTAATTTAGAGAAATCTATTAAATGTGGGTAGGTAATTATATCTTCTACACCTTTAATTGCTAAAGATGAAAAATTTAACATGTTTGGTATGCAAAGAGATACTAAATATCCTACTATAATAGCAAAAATTATATTTAAATTTTTCCAAATTCCTTTTGCTAAAAGTTGAAACAATATTGCTGAAAATAAAGTAATAATGCTGACTATAATATAAAAATAATAAGGGGCAGGGGTTGATTCACCATTTGCTAGTGCTGTTAAAACTGAATTTCCGCCTAAAAATTGTGTTGCGCCTGAAGAAATTAAACTTAAACCTATTCCAAAAACAACAACGCAAGGGACTATTTGTTTAAGTAATTTGCCCCGCCATTTAATAAACAGACTCAAGAAAGCAGCGATTAATCCTCCAATTAAAATAGAACCCATTATTGTATAATAACCAGTTTCCCCTCCACCATAAGAAAGTCCAATAGTAATAAAAACACCTACAAAAGTAAATGAGGTGCCTATTACAATAGGAAGTCTTGCACCAAAAAATAATTGAATGATTGTTCCTAATCCTGCCATCAATAGTGAGCCTTGAAGAGCTTGCGTTGCTATTTCAGTATTATTTATTCCTATTGCTCCAAATACAATCAAAAGCGGAGTAACATTTGCAACAAACATAGCAAGAACATGCTGAATTCCGAAAGGTATTGCTTTTCTTAATGGAACCTTACCATTAATACTGAATAAATTTTCTTCTTTACTATTGCCTTTAAAGATAGACAAAAAACCTTCTTTTAAATCAACAATAAATTCTCTTACTTTTATCATATGTATTTAATTTTACTTTAATTAAATTATTATTGACATAGTCAAATGAAAAAATTTTTAAATTAAAAGAGAAAACTTGATAGTTTTTTAAAAAACCCTGCAAAAGTCCACTATTTTTTTAAAAAACCCGCATACAATGCGGGTTCTTGTAATCTCCTGGTTGAGCATTATTTCATCAGAGATTTATATAATGAAATAATATCTTCTAAAGTAGGATCTTTTGGATTTCCTGGTCTACACGCATCAGCCATAGCTGATTCAGCCAAGAAAGTAATGTCTTCGTCTTTTACAATGCCTTTTAATGTTTGAGGGATTCCGACATCAATAGCTAATTGTCTAACAGCATCAATAGCAGCTTTTCTATATTCTTCAACGCTCATTGAATCAACATTTTTAATCCCCATGGCTCTTGCTATTTCTCTGTATTTTTCTCCAGTAAATTCAGCGTTGTATTCCATAACGGTTGGGAGAATAATTGCATTTGCAATTCCATGTGGTGTGTCATATAAAGCACCTAATGGATGTGCCATAGAATGGACGATACCAAGCCCAACATTTGAGAAACCCATACCAGCGATGTATTGACCAAGGGCCATTCCTTCCCTTCCTTCTTTGGTGTTTGCAACTGCTCCTCTTAAATTAGCAGAAATTAATTTAATTGCTTCGAGATGGAACATATCTGATAATTCCCAAGCACCTTTTGTGATATATCCTTCAATTGCGTGTGTTAATGCATCCATACCTGTTGCGGCTGTTAAACCTTTAGGCATTGTCTCCATCATCATTGGATCGACAATAGCAACAACTGGGATATCATGAGGATCAACACAAACAAACTTTCTATTTTTCTCTACATCAGTAATAACATAGTTGATTGTAACTTCAGCAGCAGTACCTGCAGTTGTTGGAACTGCGATGGTTGGTACGCAAGGCTTCTTTGTGAGAACTGCACCTTCTAAGCTTCTAACATCAGCATGTTCAGGATTATTGATGATAATACCAATAGCTTTAGCAGTATCCATACTACTACCGCCACCAATTGCAATTATGTAGTCTGCTCCACTTTCCTTGTAAGCTTCTACGCCTTCTTGAACATTTTGAATAGTAGGATTAGCCTTGATTTTCGAATAGATTGCATATTCCAATTTTTCATTATCTAATAAATCTGTAACCTTTTTAACGACGTTGAATCTAATTAAATCTGGGTCTGCACAAATAAAAGCTTTATGGAAACCTCTATTTTTAATCTCGTCAACTATGCACGAAACACAACCATAGCCATGATAACTTGTTTCGTTTAAAATAAATCTATTTGCCATATTTTCTCCTTTTTGTTTATTTTAAAATTTTTTTCATAAAAAGTATATCAAACTGAAACATATATTTTTTTATTTAAATCATTATTATAAATATATAAATTTGACTAAATTTCTACAAAGAAATTATCAATCTCTTCATAATTTTTGAATTGCAAAGTTTTTGAATCTTTTAAAATATCTCTTTGTAGTATAGTTAAGAAAGCAAAATCAATATCAAATTGTCTTGCTGCTTCGTAATCATATAATGTGTCGCCGATAAAAAATAAATCATCCTTTGTACAATTATAATGGTCTTTGATAAGTCTTAAACCTTCAGGATTAGGTTTACTTTCTCTAATGTCATCGCCACTTACAATAAAATCAAATAGTCTCTCCATACCGAACATTTTCAAACATAAATGTAGTTTTTCTTTACTTTTATTAGTAAAAATGGTCAGGATATATCCTTTTTTAATCAAATTTTGTAAAACATTTATTTCATTATCAAACAAAAAAATATGGTCTTTGTAGTATTTTGTTGTTCTCGTTAAATATTCATTTTTAATAAAACTAAAATCATAATTTGAGAAATATTTTTTGTGCGTTACGCTAATTGGGGGTCCACTAAAAGTATTCAAAGCGATGGAAGAAAATTCGCCATTATAAAAATTGTCAAACATCTCTTTCCAAGATAAAAAGATCGCTTCATCAGAATTAATTAGTGTGCCATCTAAATCAAAAACTATAATTTTATGCATCTTGAGAGGTTGCTTCAATTTTGTTCTTCTTTCTATCTGTATATAGATGTTTATAAAGGATGAAGAAAATTACTATTAGGGCGCCTCCACCAACCATCAAATATGCTGATGTTATGCTAAAGCCATAATAATCTGCAGACGTTCTAAGAGGTTCTAAAATTACTCGCGTAAAGCCATACCAAATAAGGTATCCTCCAGCTAACGTGCCATCAGCATGGTATTTATCGGCTTTAATGATAGGATTATTTTTCTCTTTTGAGAATAAATTTATAAACTTAATAAAATATTTAGAGAAGAAACCTGTTCCAAATCCGTAATAAAGGATAAAATAACCAATTAAATTAGTAACTGATTCGATGAAAAATAATGGAAGATAAATTTGATCAGCAGGCAAACTAGTAGAACCATGCTCTGCAAAATGCATGTTATTTTTAATAAAAGTTGGTAAGAATGAAAAATAGGAAACAGGGACAGGGTATCCATTTACTTCATTATTAAAGAAATTTCCCCATCTACCGATTGCTTGTGCAATTAAAATTGTAGGAATAATAAAATCGACGAGATGTAAATAATTTATATTTCTATATTCTTTACGTTTCAGACCGTATTTCAAAACAAGCATAGTTGAGACACCTGCGATTATACCCAAAATCGCGCCTCCCATAATTCCTAATCCACCAGCTTTAAAATCAAATATCTTAGTCCAATCTTGAACATATTGAGAAGAAGCTCCTGAAGCACTTATATCTAAAACGACATACCATAGTCGTGCTCCAATGATTCCTGCTGGAAAAGCTATTAAGAAACAAGTGTATAAAAGTCCATGATAGTGATAAAACTTATAGCAGAAATGATCACAAATAAATAGAACCAATATTGCTCCACTTAAGATAAAAAGCGCATATAAAGCAATATTTAAACCACCTAAATTTCCTGTATTCCTAACTAATATAATTCCTTCTTTTCCTATATGTATGGTATTTGCTAATGGATAGGATAAATATGGTGCATTACCTTCACTAAAAACAATAAAAGAGACTGCGAAAACAACAGTTGATATAATCCAGGTTGCTTTAAATATTTTTCTAATCTTTAAATCTTCCAAAGGAAGGTAATAACAAAAGAAAAAATTATATATTGCAGAAAATAACGAAATAACAAAGATAATTCCAAAGAAATAAGTATAAAACTGATGTATAGGTTTGACAGTCAAATTATTCTCTTTAAGCAAATTAATTGTTGCTTCATCTATATAGAAAGCAACATTTAAAAGTATGAAACCAATCAAAAATAAAACAGTTGCAATAATACAAAAAAGTCCGTATTTTTTGAATAAACCTTGCAGATCTAAGGTTTTTTTCTTTTTATTCATGAAACCAATTGTTAAAAATAATCCAATGATTCCTAAAATAAAAAACGATAATCCAAAATAATAAGCTACATCATGTGTCATTTTGTTTTCTCCTTTCTTCTTTTATCTTTATCTAAAAGTTCCTTTAAATATTTACCAGTATAAGAATGTGGACAATTTGCGATCTCTTCAGGCGTACCTAAAGCCACAATTTCCCCGCCTTTATCTCCGCCTTCAGGCCCTATATCAATAACATAATCGGCCATTTTAATAACATCTAAATTATGTTCTATAACAATTATTGTATCACCGTTGTTAACAATTTCCTCTAATACATTTAATAATCTAGATACATCATCTATATGCAAGCCGGTAGTTGGTTCATCTAGTATATAAATAGTTTTACCTGTTGGTTTCTTTTGCAAATAATAGGCAAGTTTAACACGTTGAGCTTCACCTCCAGATAATGTAGTAGCAGGTTGTCCAAGTTTCATATAACCCAATCCTACATCGAGTAAAGTCTTCAACTTACGAGATAAAGAAACATTTGATTTAAAAAATTCGTAAGCATCTTCTATGGTCATTTCTAAAACGTCATAAATATTTTTGCCTTTATAAGTGCACGAAAGAGTTTCTTCATTGTATCTTTTGCCATTACACTCATCACATTTTACATAAACATCAGGCAAAAAATTCATAGGAATTCGTGTAACACCAGCTCCTTGACAATGCTCGCATCTTCCTCCGGGAATGTTAAAACTAAATCTTGATTTATCAAAGCCTTTCGCTTTTGCTTCAATTGTTTGAGAAAAAAGTTCACGTATATCATCAAACGCTTTGACATATGTTGCAGGATTACTCCTTGGAGTCCTACCAATAGGCTCTTGTGAAATATTAATAATTTTATCAACAAATTCGCTACCTTCTAATTTCAAAAAAGGTCCAGGGGTAACATTTGCTTTTTCGATTTCCTTCTTAAGCGCGAGATAAAAAGTTTCATTTACTAAAGAAGATTTCCCACTTCCACTGACTCCTGTTACACATATAAATTTCCCTAAAGGGAACGACACATCGATATTTTTCAAATTATTAGTCTTACAACCAGTAATTTTTACAAATTTGCCATTTCCTTTTCGCCTATCTAAAGGAACTGGAATATATTTTTTCTCTGATAAATATGCTCCTGTAATTGAACGAGGAGAATTTTCTATATCATTTAAACTACCACAAGCAACAATTTCTCCACCATGAACACCTGCTCCTGGTCCAACATCAACTATATAATCAGCAGAACGAATCATTTCTTCATCGTGTTCTACTACAATTAAAGTGTTTCCTAAGTCTCTCATTTCTTTTAAAGAATGGATTAACTTTTCACTATCTCTTTGATGAAGCCCAATCGATGGTTCATCTAAAACATACAAAACACCACTTAATTTAGAGCCTATTTGTGTGGCAAGCCTAATTCTTTGAGCTTCACCACCACTTAATGACATAGATAATCTAGATAAAGTTAAATATTCTAAACCAACATCGAGCAAAAACTTAACGCGATTTTTAATTTCAGCAATAACCAATTCGGCAATTTGATATTGATTGGAGGAAATTTTTCCTTGCAAACTGCCAATCCAAGAAAATAAATTGTCTAAAGTTAAACAAGTTACATCATAAATATTTAATCCGTCAATCTTAATGGATAGAGCTTCTTTTGATAACCTAGCTCCGTTACATGTTGTACAAATTTTATCTTTTAAAAATTTACCATAGTATTCACGATTAAATTCACTTGTTGTCGAAGAATATAATCTTTCAATTTTTGATTTTAGTCCTTCGATATATGAAGTGCTTTTTTTAGAAATGCCACTAACACTAGTGATTTTATATGAAATAGGCTCTTTGCTACCATATAAAATTAAATCAACATCTTCTTTCGTTAACTTATTAAATGGTACATCTTTAGGAATATGATAGTGTTCTAATAAAACATTGAAATTTTGCCAATCTAAATTAGTTGTATTCACGGTGTTTTTATAATAAATTATGGCGCCATCATTAATCGATAAAGTTTTATCAGGAACTAACAAATCAAGATCAAGTTCTTGTTTAATCCCTAAACCATTACATGATGGACAGCATCCAAGTGGTGAGTTAAAAGAAAAAAGTCTAGGTTCAAGTTTTGGAACAGTAAAGCCACATTCTGGACAAGCGTTTTTTTCATTAAAAAGTCTCTCCTTATTTCCAAAATTAACTAAAACAAAACCGTTGGATTGATTTGCCGCCAATTCACAATCTTCAAATATTCTCCCACGCATATTATCTTTTAATATGATTCTATCAATGACAATTTCAATGTTATGTCTTTTATTTTTATCAAGTTCTATTTCTTCATCTAATAATCTATATTCTCCATCTACTCTAACTCTAGCGAAGCCATTCTTCTTAATCTTGTTTAAAGTATCTTTATGAGTGCCTTTTTCATTGCGAATTATAGGTGCTAGAATTATAATTTTAGTTCCAAGTGGATATTCTAAAATAATATCAGTGATTTTTGCTAACGAAAAAGCAACAATAGGAATATTATGAGTAGGACAATAAGGTATACCAATCCTTGCAAAAAGCAATCTAAGATAATCATAAATTTCTGTAACAGTTCCCACTGTTGATCGGGGATTATGAGATGTCGTTTTTTGATCAATAGCAATAGCAGGTGATAAACCTTCAATGCTTTCAACATCCGGCTTTTCAAACGAGCCTAAAAATTGACGCGCATAACTAGATAGCGATTCAACATATCTTCTTTGACCTTCCGCAAAAATTGTATCGAATGCTAAAGTAGATTTGCCAGAACCACTAAGCCCGCTGAAAACAACTAATTTATTTTTTGGTATTACTACATCTACATTTTTTAAATTATTTTCTTTGGCACCTTTAACCCTTATATAATCAATTCCCATAGTTTTAAATTATACTAGAAAATAATTTATTATTCTTTAAAAAATTACCATTATATTAATTTTGTTCTTATAAATATGAACACATTTAAGGTTTTAGAATATGTTGAATTTTTTATGTTTACAAAACATATAAATAAATTGATATAAATTGTAAAACGCTTCCAGCTAAAACAAAGAAGTGAAAAACAGTATGAAACCAAACACTATACTTTCCACCTAAACCATATAATATAGAACCTAATGTATAAGAAATTCCACCAAATAATAGGAGCATAAATCCATTAAATCCAGTTACATCTAAAACCTCTTTAGCAGCAAAAATAATTGTCCAGCCAGCACAAATATACATTACAAAACTTAATACTTTAAATTTATTAATATTAATTGAATTAAAAACTATTCCAATAGTAACCAATATCCAAACTAAAGCGAAAATTATATATCCACAATTCGGAATTACACCATAAAGGGAAGTGTGTCTCAATGATACTAAACAAAAAGGAGTATATGTACCTGATATAAGCAAGTACACAGTATCATGATCTATGACTCTCATAACTCTTTTTCCGTTATTCTTTTTTAAAGCATGATAAATACAACTAATTGTATATGTAATAATCAAACTTAAAGAATAGATTATTATACTTGTAATCTTGCATACAAAAGATTCATATGACAATTGATTTGAAGGTGGAAGATATCCATCATAACCAGTATTAATTACTTTTAAAAGGCATATAATCAAGGATATTATCCCTAAAATAGCACCAAGACCATGAGATATGCTATTCCATAATTCATGACTTAATTTATATGGTGGTAATTCAATTTCTTTAAGACTCATAAAAAAACTCCGAATTAGATTTACTAGTATTAAATACTATTATATATAGTTTAAATAAACTATCAACTTTTTTAATATAAACACTGCAAAATCTCACTATTTTTGCAAAATAAAAGCAAGCCGAAGCTTGCTTTTGTTTACTTTTAATTCTAATTAAGCACCAAATTTCTTAATTCTTTCCCATCTATCTTTTGCAGATTGTTCGCATTTTTCGAACAATTCTTCAAAGTGTTCTGGGTTGACTTTTGGTAATTGAGAGTATCTTGTTTCTTTTAATAAGAATTCTCTAAATTTAGTAAAGTCTGGCTCTTTACAATCTAATTCAAGAGCAGGTTTGCCTTGTTCTAGCTTGCGTGGATCGTAGCGGAATGTTGTGAAATATCCACATTCAACAGCTTCTTTTTCAGTAGCAATTGAATTAACTAAACCGCCTTTAATGCCTTGGTTAATACATGGTGCGTAACAAATAATTAAAGATGGACCGTTGTAACTTTCAGCTTCTTTAAATGCTTGAATTGCTTTCATTGGGTTTGCGCCTAAAGCAACTTGAGCAACATAAACTGTACCATAGCTCATAGCCATTAATGCCAAGTTTTTCTTTCTAGTCTTTTTACCACTTGCAGTAAATTGAGCGATACTACCAGTTTGTGAAGACTTAGAAGATTGTCCGCCAGTATTTGAGTAAACTTCAGTATCAAGAACCATGACATTAACATCATCTTCGCTAGCTAATACATGATCTAAACCGCCGTAACCAATATCGTATGACCATCCATCACCACCGATAATCCAAACTGATTTATCAAGTAAGTCTCTTTCGAAATCAAGAACCTCTTTAACAGATTCATCTTTACTTGCTTTAACTTGTTCAACAAGAGTAGGAATAATCTTTCTTGCGGTGTCTTTATTTTTAATATTGGCAAGATATGTCTTAATAGTTTCCTTTAACTCATCTTCGACTGTTTCGCTTGCAAGCGCAGCTTCTAAAATACGGCAGATTTGCATTAATTTATAATTAGTAGCAAGTCTCATACCATAACCGTATTCAGCATTATCCTCGAATAAAGAGTTAGCCCATGCAACACCATTTCCGTTTTTATCGGTAACGAAAGGAGTTAAAGGAGTTGATCCACTATAAATTGAACTACAGCCAGTTGCATTAGCAACTAACATATCTTTTCCGAATAATTGTGAAAGTAATCTATAATAAGGAGTTTCACCACAACCAGCACAAGCTCCACTTACTTCCATGTATGGCATTAAGAAGCCGACACCTTTAACAGTTGTTGTAGGGAATTTATCTGTCTTATATTCTGTGTGTTTATATAAATAAGTAGCAAACTCTTCTTTATCAAATTGAGATTTTGCTTCGACCATTTTTAATGCATATTTGTCAGCACCTAAACCTTTTGCTTTTGCAGCTTTATTTGCTAAACATTCACTTGCACAAAGTCCACATCCTACACAGTTCTTTGGTGAGACTTGGATAACAAAATGCATTCCAGCAACACTTGGGCCTTTAGCTGGAGTGACAGCATCTTTTAAGCCTGCTGGTCCTTTTGCTAATTCTTCATCTGTTAATAAGAATGGACGAATTGTTGCATGTGGGCAAACAAATGCACATTGATTACATTGTAAGCAGTTTGCTTTGTTCCATTCTGGGACTCTATCTGCAATACTTCTTTGTTCTTTATAAGTAATGTTTTCTTCCATAGTTCCATCAAGTAATTCAAATTCAGTAAATTTAGAAACAGGAATATCATTACCATCAAGTGTGTTGACATGGTCAACATAAGAATCAAAATATTCGTCTCCAATAGAAGTTCTTTCTCTAACTACAGGCAATTTTGTCCATTCAGGATCAACTTTGACTTCCCTTAAACCTTCAGTACCTTTATCAATTGCTTTCCAGTTAAGTTCGACAATTTCTTGACCTTTTTTACTATATGTTTTTTCAGCTAATTTCTTCATCCATTTATTTGCTTCTTCATAAGGCATAATTTGTGGATTTAAATAGAAGAATGCGCTTTGTAAAATTGTATTAGTGTGTCTTCCCATACCAATTTCCAATGCGATCTTGTTAGCGTCGATGACATAGAATTTTGCACCTTTTGATGCTAATTGATTTTTAACTCTATTAGGTAAAGATTTAATTAAGGTCTCATCATCCATATCAGTATTTAATAAGAATGTTCCGCCTTTCTTTAAATTCTTTAACATATCGAATCTAAATACATATGTGTCTAATGAGCAAGAAATAAAGTCAGCATGTTCTACATAATATGTTGAATGAATTGGTTCTTTACCAAATCTTAAGTGAGAGCGTGTAACACCACCAGATTTTCTTGAGTCATATGCAAAATAAGCTTGAGCATATTGATGGGTTGCATCACCAATAATTTTAATAGAAGATTTGTTAGCACCAACAGTTCCATCACTACCTAAACCATAGAACAAGCATGATGTATATGTGTGAGCAATTTCATAGCTATCATCAACTGGTAATGATAAATGAGTAACATCATCGATGATACCAACTGTGAAATTATGGAATTCTTTTCCAGAAAGCATGACATCATAAACGGCTTTGATGTGTTTTGGTTGTGTGTCTTTACTACTTAAGCCATATCTTCCGCCGATAACTTTAATATCAGTTCTACCTGTTAAAGTTAATGCTGTAACAACATCTTCGTATAAAGGTTCACCGACAGCACCCATTTCTTTTGTTCTATCTAAAACAGCAATTTCTTTAACTGTTGAAGGAATAACACTTGCTAAATGTTTAGCGCTAAATGGTCTATAGAGATGGACTTTAACTAAACCAACTTTTTCACCTTTTGAAGTTAAATCATTAACGACTTCTAAAGCAGTTTCAGTTACACTACCCATAGCAATTATTACTTTAGTTGCTTCTGGATCACCAACATAAACAAATGGAGCGTATGTTCTTCCGGTTAATCTTGTTGCTTCCTTGAAATATTTATCTGCAATATCTATAACCTTATTGAAATGTTCGTTTTGTGCTTCTCTGCCTTGGAAGTAAATATCATCATTTTCAGCACCTCCACGAGTAACTGGGTGAGTGTGTGGATTAAGAGCTCTTGCTCTAAATTCCTCGACTTTTTCTCTATTCAAAAGCTTTTCCCATTCTTCATCAGCAACGAATTCAACATTTTGAATTTCGTGACTTGTTCTAAAACCATCGAAGAAATGGCAAATTGGATAGCTTGCTTCAATCGAAATTAAATGAGCAACTGGAGTTAAATCAGCTACTTCTTGAACAGAATGTGAGCAAAGCATTGCGATTCCTGTTTGTCTTATAGCATAGACATCTTGATGATCACCAAAAATAGAAAGTGAACGAGTTGCTAAGCTTCTTGCACTAACATGCATAACAGCTGGTAAAAGTTCACCACACCATTTATAAATGTTAGGAATCATTAATAATAATCCTTGGCTAGCTGTATAAGTTGTAGCTAAAGAACCACCTTGTAAAGCTCCGTGAAGTGCTCCACTTGCGCCTGCTTCACTTTGCATTTCACATACTTTTACAACATTTCCAAAAAAGTTCTTTTTACCTTTGCTTGCGTATTGATCAACATAATCAGCCATTGGGCTTGAAGGTGTAATAGGATAAATAGCAGCTACTTCTGTAAAATTATAACTACCAATAGCAGCAGCTGTATTAC
Source organism: Candidatus Onthovivens sp. (assembly GCA_034087725.1). Classification (GTDB taxonomy): domain Bacteria; phylum Bacillota_I; class Bacilli_A; order RFN20; family CAG-826; genus Onthovivens. The sequence goes on from JAXDXW010000071.1 coordinate 12,598, forward strand.
CATCAACACTAAGCATTGTTTTCTTAACGTCTGACATTTTAAATCTCCTTTTTTCAAACAAAATTATTATATAATTTTAAACTAATGAATTAAATAAGGAATTTATGTTTAAAACATAAAATTTTCCGTCTAAAACGACACAAAATATAATATTATTGTTGAAAAACATATCAACTTTTTATAAGATAATTGAGCATGCTCCCTTAGCCAAGCTGGCAAGGCAATTGACTGCAACTCAATGATCGTTGGTTCAAATCCGACAGGGAGCTCCAAGTTTAAAAGAAATCAGGTCTAATTTAGGCCTTTTATTTTTGCGCATTTCAAGTTTAAAAAAGCGACGATTACATCGCTTTTTTTGAAAAAATATACGGGTTTTGCAGGGTTTTATTTATTTCTAAGGGCTTTTCTTTTCTTTACTTTATATTTTTTTACAATATTATAGGTGCCTAAATAAAGCAAAACAGCAGCTACAAATATAATTAAAGATACTATTACAAATGTAGGTAATGGATTGACTTTTACATCTTCCCACATTTTAACAATTTTATTATTATCTTTACCAAAATCTTGCATTACATAGAGTCTACCAATTTCGCTTTCTTCTGGATATTGAGCTTTTAAAGTACGTCCTTCCCAAGAATCAGGGTCAACTTGAAGAATAATTTCTTCACTTGTTCCAAAGAAATAGGAAATGTCGTAATCAATTACTCCTTCTTCTCCTTCCATATCATAACTATCATAAAGGTATGAAAGAATTGGATTTTCCTCAATTTCTAAAGATGTACCACTAATAAATGATGTATATCCTGTGCAATACATATTTGCGGTAACAGATTCTGGCTCAGATAGAAAATCTAAAAATTTACAAGCATACTCGTAATTTTTCGAATCCTTATCAACGGTTTTTGGCATGCACCACGCATCAAACCAAATATTTGCACCAGAAGAAGGTAAAGCGTAATATAATTCTGTTCTTATACCATCAGGTTTTTCCTCTTCGTAACTTTCGTCCTCGCCTGGGTAATATTGTCCTTGTAAAATTGAGAAGCAAGCATCACCACTCCGTGCTAAATTCATTCCAATCTTTTTTGTAACAATATCATTTTTTCCGCTATCTACTTCAAATCCAAAAATATTGTCTTTTAACTGAATTAATCTATTCTTAACATTTTCAATCGCTTCATCGCTGTGATCGTTAAAATAAATATTATTTTTATCATCGTAAGAAATGGAGTCATCTAAAAATTTATCTTTATATATTTCGAGAATGCCTAAAGCATACGTATCACGCATACTGTCTTTAATAGATTGTGTTCCTTTATAATTAGGATTCCAAAAAGCGCTCCACCCATTTTCACTATTTAGTTCTTCGACAATATCTTCTTTTTCCATTCCTCTAGAGACGAATGTCGAATAAGTAGGATTGTATAAAATACCCAATGTTCCCCGCATGTATCCTTTAGCAAATTCTGATAAAATACCTAACTTTTGCGAGGTTTTTTTATCAAAAACATTGATTTTATCAATAATGCCAGGATTTTCAGAATCGTGAGAAACTAAATATGTCGAAACATTTTCCTCGTATGTTTCTAAGTCTGAAATCTTTTGAATGAGCCCTTCACTGGCTAAACGTTGAATCATGTATTCACTACAACAAATTAAATCATAGTTTGCTTTCCCGGTTTGAAGTTCGTTATACATCGTTTCGTTTGTGTCATAAGTCTCGTAAATGATTTCACACTCAGTATTTGCTTCATTAAATTGAGCTATCAATTCTTCATCAATATAGTCTTCAGCATTTAAAATATGAATATATACTTTACCATTATCCCCATTATTGTTGCTATTACCACAACTTCCTAAGGAAAATAAACTCACTAAAGAAAAAGATAAAATGGATATAAATTTACTATTTTTACGCATTTAAAGATCTCCCCTTTCTAACTTTGTGTAAGCCTTTTTTCTTATTTTTTAATAAGGAAATAATGATTACTGCAACTAAAACGAACAAGAATATTATTGTTGTTAACGGCCTCATATTTGGTGGTATTGGACCTTTTTTAATTTTTGCTTGAACTAATGTAGATAATGTTTCAATATTACCTTCTCCACTTAACAAGCCTGGTCCTCTAGTAAATGCTGTTATAATAAAATCATCCAAAGATAAGGTAAAGGATAATAAGAATCCACTAACTATACCAGGTAATATTTGTGGTATAAGAACTTTATGTAAAGCTCTAGATGGAGAGCAGCCTAAATCAAGAGCTGCCTCATAAAGAGAAGGATCCATTTGTGTCAATTTTGGTTTTACATTTAAGTAAACAAATGGGACGCTAATAACAACATGGCCAATTAAAAGAGTCCAAAAAGAAAATATATTTTCATGAAAAACTGCATTACCAAAAAAGACAAATAAAACAGTTAAGCTTAACGCTATAACAATTTCAGCGTTAACTACAGGTATTTGATTTAAACTTTCAATTGCGTGTCTTGATCTTTTTTTAGAATAAAACGCCCCAATTGCTCCGGTAGTGCCGAGCAAAACAGATATTGCACTACTAATTAAAGCAATTATTAACGTATTGCCAAGAGCTGTCATAATTTCTTTATCTTGAAAAAGATTTACATATAAAATTCCATTAAATCCGTTCCACTCACCTATATATGTAGAATTTGTAAAGCTAAAAACAATTAATACTAAAATAGGAACATACATTAAAAGAAGGATTAAATAAATATAAGAATAGGCAAGAATCTTTTTTACCATATTGATGCCCTCCCTTCGTCTTCTTTTTCAGAAAAATTACGAGTTACGAGTGTTGAAATGCCAATTATTAAAAGCATAATAAGAGCCATTAATGATCCATCACCCCATTGATAATTTGAAAAATTCAAATAGATAGAATTACCAAACAACACAACTTTACCTTCTGAGAGAATTTCAGGTATAACATAACTAGACATAGTAGGCATGAAAACCATCATTGCAGCACTAATTACCCCTGGAACAGATTGTGGGAAAATGGATTTTGTAAAAACTTGAACCTTATTGCAGCCAAGATCCATAGCTGCTTCGATTTGAGATTTATCAAGTTTTAACATTGTGGTGTATAGTGGCAATATAACAAAAGGCAAATAGTTATAAACTAAACCAATTGTTGTAGCAACATAAGGGTGCTCGCCACCATTTAATCCAATCCAAGTTAAAACATCACGAGTTGCACCTGTTCTTAAAACAAAGTTAATCCACATCGGCATAACAAATAGCATAACAATTACATAATTTGAATTATATTTCTTATTAGCTAGCAAATACGCAATAGGATATCCAATAACTAAACAAATTATCGTATTTAAAACACCAAATAATAAAGAAACTAATAAAACATTCAGCTTATTTGTGCTTGAAAAGAAATTTACAAAAGCATCCATTGTAAAATTGCCATTTGTATCTGTAAAAGCATAAAAAACAATTAATAGAATTGGCAAAACAACAAATAAAATAAGGAAAAGGAAATAAGGGATGCAAAGGTATTTCCTTTGAAATCTAAATTTCATATTCGCTTATTTCCTTTTTCAATCTTAAACGAATATATTTTTTATCAATATGAATTCCGACTTTATCAAATAAATTATATGTATAAGGGGTAACACAAACAAAGTCTTCTTCATTTTCTGTTCTTACAATTAATTGATAGTGATCACCTTTATAAACACTATCAACAATCTCACCTACTACTGTGGCTTCTTCACTTTCAATGTCGTCAACAATCTCAACATTTGAAATATCAACTTCGCAAACAACAGGAGCGTCAGTTAAATCATATTTCTTTTTATTGTCTTTACTTTCTAAATAGCCATCATCAGTAACCACTGAATGAGGTAAAAGTTGAGTAATGTCACATTCAAATGGAGTTTCATCAATAACAACTTTATTTTCTTTATTTATATAAGAATCAGTATAAATATTTGTAACAAAGTCTTTCTTCATAATATGAATAGAATCTTTTTCAATAATAAGACCAACTTCCAAATTTAAAGGATAGTCTTTAGTTGATTTAACTAAACATTCATTTTTATTAATCATAATAGTATATTCAAAGTTCATTCCTTTAAATATTTTGTTGGTTATTACGCCTTTAATCATTCCTTTTGTTGGTTCGACAATCTCAACGTCTTCAGGTCTAACAACAACATCGACTTTTTCATTAACAGGGAAATCATCCAAACACTCAAATGAATTATTTAAAAATCTAACTTTTAATTTATCTGACATTGTTGCATTATAAATATTACTTTCGCCAATAAAGTCAGCAACAAATGCATTTTTAGGCTCATCGTAAATCATTTTTGGCGTACCAATTTGTTGGATTAAGCCATCTTTCATAACAACTATCGTATCAGACATCGTTAATGCTTCTTCTTGGTCATGAGTAACATAAATAAATGTGATCCCAAGTTTTTCATGCATCGCCTTTAATTCAAGTTGCATGTCTTTTCTCATTTTTAAATCGAGAGCACCTAAAGGTTCGTCAAGGAGCAAAATTTCTGGCTCATTGACAATAGCTCTTGCAATAGCAACACGTTGTTGTTGACCGCCGCTTAAGGTTGATACATCTCTATCTTCCAATGAATCTAAATCTACTATTTTTAAGGCTCTAGCTACTTTTGCATCGATTTCTTGTGCTGTTAACTTTTTATATTTATAAGCCTGCTCAGGAGTGCTTAATAAATTATCAATTTTTGCTTGAAGAGAAGCTAACTTTTCTTTCTTTTCATCTTCGCTAAGTAATTTGTTTTTCTTAGTTATACGATAATCTTCTTTTAACTTTTTTACCTTTTCTTTGTTTACTTTCAAAATAGGATTACCCTTTTCATCTTTTAATTCGATTGGAATTTTCTTCAATCGTAATCCAAAGGCAACATTTTCATAAACATCTAAATGTGGAAAAAGTGCATAACGTTGAAAAACCATATTAATAGGTCTTTTATTAGGTGGAAGGTTTGTAATATCCTTTCCTTTTAATAAAATTTCACCTTTACTTGGCAATTCAAATCCAGCAATCATGCGCAAAGTTGTAGACTTACCACAACCACTAGGTCCTAAAAATGTAATAAATTCACCTTTTTTTACATAGAGGTTAAAATTATCTACTACAGTAACATCATCAAAGATTTTACTTACATTTTTAAGATCAATAATGTAATTCTCTTGTACCATTATTAACCCCCTCCAAGTGTTTCAAATTTTCTTTAAAACGAAAAAATTATATGTGTATTTATTTAAAATTAAAATAAAAAATTTTTTTTGACTTTTTTTGAGTTCAAAAAATTGATAATTTTACGCACATTTAAATTAAAAAAATTACGAACTAGTCGTAATTTTTTGAATTTTATTAATTTTGAGTTTTCTAATATATTTTTGCAATAAAATTTAATGTATTTTTGCTATTTTTTACATCGATTCTTTGACTTCAACTCCAAGCAAATTTAAACAATTTTTTAAGACAATTGATGTCGCCTTAACAAGTGCTAATCTTTCAGCAGTAACTTCTTGATTATCTTCATCAATAAATTTGATTTCGTTGTATAAAGAATGGAATAAATTTGAAACTTTATAAGCGTATGATGTCAAACGATGAATCTCTTTTGTACGGGCGATATCAATCACTAGATCCTTAAATTCAGAAAGAGATTTTATTAAAGAAATTTCTTTTTCTTCTATGAGCAATTTATAGACATCTTTTAAAGCAAAAGAAGAATTTTTCTTTAAAACTGAACACATGCGAGCATAAGCGTATTGAATATAATAAACAGGATTTTCACTACTAGATTTTCTAGCTACATCTAAATCGAAATCAAAATGTGAATCTAAAGTTTTTGAAAGGAAGAAAAATCTAGCAACATCGACGCCTACATCTTCACATAGTTCGCGAATTGTAATTGCGTTTCCTGTTCTTTTAGACATTTTTAATTCTTGTCCATTCTCCATAAGGCGAACCATTTGAATAATTAAAATCTCTAAATTATCAGGATTATAGCCAAGAATCTTTAAGCCACCTTTTAACCTAGCAATATACCCGTGGTGATCTGCTCCAAATAAATTAATTAATTTGTTGTATCCTCTATCAAATTTATCAGCATGATATGCAATATCAGGTAAAAGATAGGTATAACTGCCATCGCTTTTTACTAAAACACGATCTTTATCGTCATTAAAATCTGTTGTTTTTAGCCATAAAGCATTTTCATTTTTAAAAGTGTAACCACTATTTTCCAATTTTTCCAAAGTTGATTTAACTTTATTGCTTTTATATAAACTTCTTTCACTTGTGTAATTATCAAAATGGACCCTAAATAAGTCTAAATCGCGTTTTATTTTATCTAATTCAAGATCAATTCCAATATTTTTAAAATATTCAATAGCTTCAATTTCAGAAACTTTTAAATATTTATCGCCTTCATTAGCAGCAATATCATTTGCAAGTTTAATAACGTCTTTTCCTTGATAACCAATCTCATCAAGATTTACTTCAAGATTAAAAGCTTGCTTGTATCGCAAAAATAATGATTTAGCTAAAACATCAATTTGATGTCCAGCATCATTTACATAATATTCACGCAAAACATCATATCCGCAAAAAGAGAGAACACGAGTTAGACTATCACCATAAGCTGCTCCTCTTGCGTGTCCTAAATGTAAATCCCCGGTTGGATTTGCACTGACATATTCAACCATAACTTTTTCATGATTTCCTGATAAATTTCTTCCATAATCATCACCCAATTCAATAATTGTCTTGATAATTTTTGTTAAAGAATCTTTTTTCATAAAAAAATTAATAAATCCTGGTCCGGCAATTTCAACTTTTTCGATGCATTCTTCTTTTTCCAATTTTTCTTTTAATTTTATAGCAATATCTCTAGGATTTGATTTCAATTGTTTAGAAAGTCTTAGCGCAATCGTTGAAGCATAATCGCCATGTTCCTTATCTTTTGGAGTTTCTATTGCTATCATCTCATCAGCAACTATTAAGCCAAAAGTTTCATTTAAAGCTTGTTTAATTACATTCATCAAGTTTTGTTTTAAATCAACCATAAAATACCTCAAAAATCTTAATTAGTATATCATTTCCTATTAAAAATAAATATATTCATATATTTAAAATATGTATTTTTTTCCTACTATCAAGGAAGTACAATTAATAACTAAAAAATAAAAATCTAAAATTTTACTTGATTTCTGCAGGGTTTTTGAAAAAATTAAAGGGTTTTTGTTATTTACGAATAATTTTACTCTTTATTTTTAAGCATAAAACTTTGCATTCAGGAAAATACATAAAGATAGTTAATACTGACACTAAACATAAATACACAAAAAATGAAATTAGATTACTTTGAATCAAAATCATTAAATAAAAAATTGATAAAACTAGGATGATGTATATCAATCTTCTTATAAATTTTGATTTAAAATGCCTAGATAATATAAAATCATTTAGACAATACCAAACAATGATAACAACTACTGAGGCAATCGAAATTGAAATAGGATCTTTGTAAATAAAATATCCGATAGAATTCGCAATAGCAGAAAATACTAGAATTATCCCGTTAACAATCGAGTAAGTTTTAACCATGTTAAAAGTCTTATAGTAATTAGACATTATCAAAGTAATTGGAGCTTGCAAAACAAGAATTGGAAATACTACTTGAAAATACTTAAATGAGGCTATGTATTGAGGTAAAATCCACTCAATTAGCCAAAAGAAAATGTAGTATGCGCATAAACAAAACGAAGCTAAAATCATCATTCCAGCACATAGCTTATCGTAATTTACCTTCGCACTCTCTAATGTCTCTTCTTGTTTCAAAGATGGATAAAGTACTGTCGAAACAGCACCTAGTGCGGTGGTAAAAAGATTAATCATTTGGTAAGCAAAAGCATAATCAGCATATATTTCAGTTGCAAATAAATTAGAAACAAACAATCTATCCATTTCTAAAATATATGTACAAATTAAATTACCTATTAAAAGAGGAAATCCTATTTTAAATAATTCAAAAATTTCTTTTTTGTTTTCTTTAAAACTAAGAGCTTTACCAAAAGAAATAGAACGATATGTATAAACATACCAAAAGAAAATAACATATATAATAGCAATTGAAATCAAAACAAATATCACATAATGATTTAACGAATCGCCAACATTTCCCCATTTAGCTAAAGCAAATAAAGCAATAATAGGTATTATAGTTAATACTGATCGGACAATTGTTCTACTCGAAATTTCGTTAAAACGACCAGTAGCTTGCGAGATGTATTGATAAAAAGTTGTAATATTTGTCCCAAATACTGAAATAGCAACGGCAGCAAAAATAAAGAAATAATCAGTTCCTAATCCAATCAAAGACAATAATAGAACAATTAATGTAATTACTATTTCTACAAAACTTATAAATCTAAAATATAACCTAAATCTTTCCTTATCTAAGTCTTCAAACCTTTTACCGCCATATTTTAATAGTATTCCATCGATAAATCCAAAATGAAAAAGACCTACAAAACCATAATATAGAGTAAACATTTTGTAGTATCCATAGTTTCCTTTATCAATAATCATTGGTATTATAAAACCAACAATTATACCTGCTAAAATGCTGCAAATATTACTAAAAGCAACCTTTAAAACATTTAAAAATATAACTTTTGTTTTCATCAATTATTACTGTAATGTTTTTCTATCCGTTTAAGATACTCTCCGCTTTCAACATGTTCGAGCCATTCTTGATGCTCTAAATTCCACTTAATTGTCACTTCAATTCCTGTATCAAAATTATGTTTAGGCTTCCAACCAAGTTCTTTTTCAATCTTAGTAGGGTCCATAGCATATCGTAAATCGTGTCCAGGTCTATCTTTAACATATGTAATTAAAGATTCTGGCTTTCCGAGAGTTTTTAAAATAGTTTTTACTACTTCTAAATTAGTTCTTTCGTTATGACCACCAATATTATAAACCTCTCCGTCTCTTCCGTTTCTAACAATTAAATCAATGGCATCACAATGATCTTCAACATATAGCCAATCTCTAACATTTTCTCCAGTACCATAAACAGGTAAATTTTCATTTCTTAATGCCTTTTGAATCATTAAAGGAATTAATTTTTCAGGAAAATGATATGGCCCATAATTATTTGAACATCTTGAAATTGTTACAGGTAAATTAAAAGTTCGATGATAAGACAAAACCAAGAGATCCGCACTAGCTTTTGAAGCACTATAAGGGGATGAAGTATGAATTGGGGTATCTTCGGTAAAAAATAAGTCTGGTCTATCAAGAGGCAAATCACCATAAACTTCATCTGTACTAACTTGGTGATATCTTTTAATGCCATATTTACGACAAGCGTCCATTAAAACTTGTGTTCCTAAAATATTAGTTTGAAGGAATACTTCAGGATTTTCTATACTTCTATCAACGTGACTTTCAGCTGCAAAATTAATTACATAATCAAACTTTTCTTTTTCAAATAACTTGAATACAGCCTCTTTGTTACAAATATTTTCATGAACGAAAATAAAATTAGGCTTGTTCATAATTGGTTCTAGCGTTTCTAAATTGCCAGCATAAGTAAGTGCATCAATACAGACATATTCATCATTTGGATATCTATTAACCATCATTTGTAAAAAATTACCACCAATAAATCCAGCACCGCCGGTTACTAAAAATTTTGCCATAAGAACTCCTTAAAATTTCCTAATATTTATAATAACCTAAATTTCTGATGATGTCTAAAAATGAATTATGATAAGTTCAATTAATTGAACTTTGAATCTATAAAAAAGGAAATATTCATGTTTTATCCTCTTCTCAATACAAAATAACTCAAAAATTTACTTGATAATGAAAAAGGCAATGTTATAATTATTTCTACTGGCCTTGTAGCTCAGTTGGATAGAGCAACAGCCTTCTAAGCTGTGGGTCAGGCGTTCGAGTCGCCTCAAGGTCACCATTTTTAAAGAACACAAGCGATAACATAGATATCGCTTTTTCTTTTATTCTTTTGAGCTTTTTGAAGCATCGAAATTCATGCTATGAATTTATCGATTCTCCTTTTTTTCACGGGGTATTTTTCAATTTTCCTAATAAAAAAAGAGGTATTTTTTCAAATACCCCGGAAATACCCCGGAAAGAAACGGAGAATCAAAAATTTTCTTGTTTATTTTGAATAGTTATTGAATCTAAAAATACTTCTTGGCTTGCATCACCTGCTATTGAACCTATAAAATCATATCCACCTTGGCCAATTGAATTAGATTGAGCTGCTGATATATTACCATTTTGACAAGCTTCTACAATTAAAACTGTAGTGCAAACAATGTAACCAGCCAAAGATAAATAAGAAAAAAATACTTCCAGCGATGCTTTTTCATTTTAATTATTTTAAATTAAATATAGCAAAAAACCTATTTTTTATAAGTTTTTTATATAAAAGTGTCAATTTTCTCTTTATTTAAGACAATGAATGTGATAGATTATTACTTGCGTAGAAAGATGAGCGCCTGCTTCTCACCAGATTGACATTGTCGATTGGTAAATTGCTACAAAATATTATTTGTATTTTTAACGGGCGCATAGTTTCTAACGTCCGTTTTATTTTTATTAGCAGGGGGAATCAATTATAGCTAACTATCAGAATCCACAAGAGGATAACAGAAATCAAAATCGCAAGTTTGATAAATACAATGGCGATATCGTTAATGAGAAAATTCATTTCAAAGAGGTCTTAGTAATATCTCCAACCGGGGAATCTCTAGGAAAAATGTCTCGATTCGAAGCTTTTAAAAAAGCCGAAGAATATGAATTAGACTTATTATGTGTAGCTCCAAATGCGAATCCACCAGTTTGCAAAATCGTGAATTACGGTAAATATCGCTTCGAATCTCAAAAGAAAGCAAAAGAGGCGAAGAAAAACCAAAAAATTATTGAAATTAAAGAAATTCAACTTACTCCTCAAATTGGAGAACACGATATTCAGACTAAAGTGAAAGCTGCTATTAGATTCTTAAGCGATGGCAATAAAATTAAAGTCGGTGTTAGATTCAGAGGACGTCAATTATCTCACGTTGAAGTTGGTGAAGATGTTCTTAAAAAATTCATTAGCTATGTAACAGACTATGCTACTGTCGAAAAGGCTCCAAGCCTCGATGGTAAATGGTTAACTTGTGTACTTGCAAGCAAAACAAAGAAGTAGAAAGAGAGGAAAAAAACATGCCAAAAATGAAAAGTAAAAAGGCTTTAACAAAAAGAATTAAAGTCACAGGCAGTGGAAAAGTTGTTAGACATCACGCATATGTTTCGCACTTAGCACCACACAAAACAACAAAACAAAAGAGACACTTAAGAAAGGGTACTGATGTTAGTAAATCAGATATGAAGAGAATTAAGTATCTCATTCAAGGCTAGGAGGTTCTAAGTATGAGAGTAAAAGGTGGAACAGTTACACACGCAAGAAGAAAGAAAATATTAAAACAAGCTAAAGGCTATTTTGGAAGTAAACACTTACTCTTCAAAACTGCTAAAGAGCAAGTAATGCGTTCACATCAATATGCATATGTCGATCGTAGAAACATTAAAAGAGATTTCAGAAAATTATGGATTAAAAGAATTAATGCCGCTTGCAGAATGAATGATATTTCTTATTCAAAGTTCATGCACGGATTAAAAGTAAATAAAATTGATCTTAACAGAAAAATGTTAAGTGAAATTGCAATTCATGATGAAGCTGCTTTCAAAGAATTAGTTGAAATCGCAAAAAAAGCCGCTTAATAAATAGTTATAAAAAAATAATTAAAAACCAGCATTGCTGGTTTTTATTTTTTTGTTTTTATCAGGTTTTTGCAGGGTTTTTTAAAATTTTAATGACTTTTTTTGAGCTACTCAATAACTTTTAATTCAGTGTTTTGAATAGCTTCTTCTATCAAACTATCAAAATCAAATTTAGATTCAATGTATTCACAATCCTTTAACTTTGGCTTAGTTTTTGGTTTTATAACTTCGAAAATTGTACAGCAATCTTCGTAAGGTCTTATAGAAATATCATAACAGTTAATATTTTTAGAAATTTTTATTATGTCAAGCTTATCGTATGTGCAAAGAGGACGAATGACAGGTAAATTAGTGACTTGATTAATTACATTCATAGATTCTATTGTTTGACTTGCAACTTGACCAATGCTCTCTCCATTAGCTATTGCAAGTATATGCAACTTTTCAGCAAGCTTAGTTGCTATTCTATACATCATCCTTCGCATGATTGTAATAGGATATCCAGTAGGTGTTATTTCATATATTTTTTCTTGTATTTTAGTAAATGGAACAATATATAGTTTAATCTTGCTTTGATAAATTGTAAGTTCAGATAGCAAATCTTCCAATTTTAAAATAACGCCACTATTCGTGTAAGGAGGCGCAGCAAAATGAATACAAGTGACCTCTAAGCCTCTTTTCATCAACAAGTATGTAGCAACTGGAGAATCTATACCTCCACTTAGCATCATTAAACAGCGACCGCTTGACCCAGTAGGTAATCCTCCTTTACCTTCAATAGTTTTTGTGAAAAAATAAACACCATCATTTCTAATTTCTATAGAAAGTAAAATATCAGGGTTGTGCACATCTACCTTTAAATCTGTATTTTTTAATACTTTTGTCGCAACGCTACGATTAATTTCGTCACTAATATATGGAAAAGATTTATCAATTCTTCTAGATTTGATTTTAAATGTTTTACCATCTTCTTGCTTTATAAACTCTAAGGATTTATCAGCTATTTCATCAATATCAAATATATTCTCTTTTTTTGCTAATGAAAAAGAATGCAATCCAGGAATCTCCAACAAAGGTTCATAAGAAAAATTGTCAATATCGCTAACATTAATATAAATATGATCGTGTCTAACTGTTAAAGTAAAATTTTCTTCGTATCTTTTTAAAGATCTAGTAATTGCTCTTGCAAGCTTATCAATAAAATCTTTTCTATTTTTTCCTTTTGTAGTCAATTCTCCGAAACGGACAATAATTGTATCAAAAATCATAACTAACTCCTTACAATTGAAAATATATTTGTTAATTCTCGAGCAAATATTTTTGCTTCATCTAGTGTATTATCATAGCTAAAAGAAATTCTGATAGAATTGGAAGCTTCTTTTACACTTTTATTTAACGCTAATAAAACATGACTTGGTTTTTCACTTCTTGATGAACAAGCGCTAACACTACTAACATAAATATTCTTATTTGATAACGCTTCAACGACCACGCTAGCTTTCTTATTTTTTAATGAAAAATTTAAAATATAAGGGCATTGATTAGGGTATGTATGCATAATAATCTCATCATTTTTGCATAGTTCATCATTTAAAAATTTAAAAATTAATTGAACTTTTGCAAGGTTTTTTTCAAAATTAGTGAGATTTTGAGATATTGCTACAGAGAAAGAATGTATTAATGGATAGTCTTGTGTACCACTTCTAAAACCCTTTTCTTGGCCTCCTCCACAAATTATTTCTTGCAAAGAAATACTTTTCTTTTTAATAAGACAAGCAATACTTTTTAGTCCGTGGATTTTGTGTGATGATAAAGTAATCATATCTCCTAAATTATAATTAAACTTAATCTTCCCTAAAGTTTGCGCACAATCAATATGAAAAACGCACTTTGGATAATTTTTCACAATTCTTTTGCATTCATCTATATTTAAAACTAATCCAACTTCATTGTTTACAGGCATAATAGAAATTAAAATCGTTTGATCATCAATTAAGTTTTGAAGTTGATTAATGTCGACTTTACCATCAGGCAAAATATTTAAATAATCGACTCTAAAACCATAATTATTCTTTAAAAAATTGAAACACTCTAGTACAGAATCGTGTTCAATTTTTGTAGTAATTATGTGTTTGCCTCTACTCATATTTTTTAAGCAATATCCTTTTATTGCTAAATTATTACTTTCAGTGGCTGACGATGTAAAAATTATTTCATAATCATTCTTACTTAAATTAAGACTATTTAGTATATTATTTCGCTCTTTATCTAAAAGATTATTTACTTGCATTCCGAAATGATGAATGGAATTTGGGTTTGCAAAAAAGCATTCAACCGCTTTATTGTATTCGTCCAAAATATGTGAATCTACTCTTGTGGTAGACGCGTTGTCGAAATAAATCATTAGGCCTTCAAACCTTCTTTGTGATTAATATTATCTAGTGCATTTTTTGCGTAATCATAAGCTTTTTTAAAATTTCCAGCTTTATAAAAATCTTCAGCTTGATCTAAAATTGCATTTACATCAGCAAACTTATGTCTATCTCTATTGCACACCACAATTAATTCGCGTGCATTCTTTTCAGTGTAAAATAAATCATCAATATTCTTGTATAATTCATTTGAAAATGTTGTTAAAGATGTTAATTGCTTATTAATTTCGGCAACATTAATCGGAACAATCGATAAAAGGCTATTAATTTTATCAATGTTTTCGAATATTTTTTCAAAAGATGGCTCTAATTTTTCAGAAATTTTTTGATCTTGAAAATTTCTTATGTTAGCGCGATAATCTTTTGCTTTTATATATTGTTGATAAATAATCTTGTATGCTTGTTCTGAATCATTCTTTAATGACGATAAATACGCTACAAAATCATTAATTTTTGCATTTAACTCTTGATTGCCTCTATCAATTTCATCTAGCTTTTCAACCAATTTTTTATAAGGAGTTTTGCCAATCGCTTGTGTATAGATGCCTAGTTTAGTTTTATCATTTTGAACTTGATTCATTTTGTCGTTTATGTTCTTGTAATCCTCTTCATGGAAGTTATCGATAACATAAACCTTTTTGTATCTATTAATATTATTAGCTATAGCAATAACCGACCTTTTTAAAGCGGTAAACTGATCAACAACTGCATCATGTCTTTCATCAAAATTCTTTTTCGACTCCACTTCATTATCAAAGGAAGCGTTTAACTCATCTAAGAGCAAATGATATGACTTAATATCATCACTAATTCCTCCAACTTGAAGATTAAGCATCTTTCCTTTAGAGAGTTCTATTCTAGTTTTTAAATCTTCTAAGGAATCTTCTATTTTAAAACTTTTGACAGGATATCCTTCTTTAATCATGTCATTATATCTACTTTGAATTTTATCAATTCGATTAGGAATAACTTCGTTAATTTCATGCAAATATTCTGGCAAAAGATTAATTACATTATTTAAAGTATTAAGAACCTTATCTAAAGGAGGAATAATAGAGTCGGCTTCATCGTATTTAGCGTTTTCTACAGCCTCA
Organism: Candidatus Onthovivens sp.; assembly: GCA_034087725.1. Lineage (GTDB taxonomy): Bacteria > Bacillota_I > Bacilli_A > RFN20 > CAG-826 > Onthovivens. Next base: position 27,958 of record JAXDXW010000071.1, read on the forward strand.
TCATAGTCATTGAATTTATTATCAATTTTGTCAAATATTTTTTGAAATGAATCATAAACAAAGCTGAGTTCATTTTCTTTTAGATTAAAGTTAGATTTAACTAATCTAAATTTTTCTTTCAAAGAAACAATTTTTTGTCTTGCATCTTCCTCAGGCTGAATTAAATTAGTCAAATCATTATTTAAACTGTCTACACTTTTTTGAAAATACAAGATAATATGGTCATTATTACGATAATATTCTTTAAATTCCGCATATTTTTTTTCAAAAAATAAATCCTTTAATTCGTTTAAAATTTCAACCATTAAATTATCTTGAGTGTCTCTAATTTCTTTAAATCTTCTAAAATATGTTGCATGGATGTCTCCATATAAAAGATTTGTTCTAGAAATTATTTCAAGTCTTTGAATATATTGAGCATCTTGGCCAATTAATAAAGAGTGCAAATATTCATAATCTTTTTCTAGCTGTTCATACATTTTTTTGCATCTATATTTATTTAACATAAATTTATCAAATAAAATCCGTAAACCAAAAAGTGCAGCAATACCAAGGATAGTGCCAATAATTATAAATGTAATTTCAATTGAATCTAATAAAATCATATTTTTATTTTATAACATGAAAGTTATGTTTTCTATATTTCGCACAAAGAACATCCTAATTAATATATAGGGTAAGTGACTTTTTGTAATCGAGAAGATGGGTAATTTGCTCTTCCTTCTTTAGCTTGTGGCTTGCCATCTAGCATAACCAAGTCACCGGTAAAACCGACGGTTGTGTTATTGACAAAACTTGTACCAACTCCATACATTGAAACCGGTACTTTTTCATTGACCCATTTTTCTATTTTTTCTTTATTAAAAGAAGATGAAACAACAATTTGAACATAATCAAAACCATTTTTATCTAAATTTTCACGAAGAGCATAAATTAATTCTTTACAAACACCATGTGGATCAAAACCAGAGGTATCTTTGTCGTCAAAATAGTGGTCAATTAAAGCTTTTGATGTGTCAACACGAACAGCTTTTAGATCATGTTGCAATATTTTTGCGACTTTTAGTGAATCCTCAACAACATTATTATTGTAATCAATCAACGCAGTAACTTGTTGATCAGGAAAAGTTTTGTGATAAATTTGGCAAGCTTTCACTATATCACCATCACAAATTTGAATTAAAGCATGTGGCATTGTGCCCATGCCTTTCCCTCCCCACCATAATCCTTGCGCGTCTGTGGAAACTCTATTTATTCCAGCCACATATGTAGCATATCCGTCACCAACTTGTGTTAAATAATCATCTTGTCTATCCGCCATAGAAAAAACAGGTGTGCCTTTTGCAACTTTTAAAACTTCATGGACATTAGTCGCTACGCTACTTCTTCTAGCTAAAATTCCATCAATCATACTTTCTAAAAAACCAAAGTTTTCATATTTACCTGTAATTTTTAAAACAGGCTCGTTTGCCGAAATAATGTCTCCATCATTTAAAGCTTCAATTTCTAAGGAGCCAGGATCAATTGCAAAAGTATGAATTAATGCAATCGCTTCATCAATTCCACAAAGCATCGTGTCGTCTCTTCTTTGAAAAAATTGCATAGTAACAATGTGATTAGGTACATTTTCTAAAACAACTTTCCTAGTTTTTAAGAAATAATTAGCAGCAAAAAAGCCGTCTTTTAGCCTTGAATCAAATTTAAAAGTCTTATTTGTAAGACGAGAAATTATTCCATTTTCTTTTAATTTAATTTCTAATTCTTCCATATTATTTTCTCCAAAAATCTTCACCTACATCATATGAGTCATCTAATTCAAGTAAGCCCTTTTTATTTTCATATCCATCTAAATTTAACTCTCTACCACTGCAAAGCATTCCATAACTTTCGATTCCTAATAATTTAGCTGGTAAGATTTGTTGACCAGATGGCATAAACGCGTATAAATTAGCAAGTACAACTTTCATTCCGACTTTAACATTGCTTGCTCCGCAAACTATTTGAAGCGTATCTTTTCCATTAAATACAGATAAAACATGCAAATGGTCGCTGTCTGGATGTTCATCAATTTCTACTATTTGTGCGACTGTAAAACCACTGCTATCTTGATAAGGTAATTTCTCCACTCCTTCATTAATTAATATAGAATTTATACAATTTAAAATATCCATATTAATATAAGGTATGAAGCCTTTAGCTTTAATTTTTATAATGGATGAGATATTAAATATATTAATTCCAACAATTTTTTCATCTTTGTATAAAATTGTGCAGTGATCCTTTTTAATAACTTTATTTGGATTAGTGTTTGAATTAAATACTATAAATAAAATATCACCAAGTTTTTCTTTATTATAATATAAACCATATTGCATACTACTTACCTTTAAATGATTCAATTAATTCATTATTTAACTTATTTATCATTACTAAAATAGACTTCTTAGCAGCTAAATAATCGTCAATTCTCATAAACGAAGAACTAGTATGTATGCTTCTAGCACAAATACAATGGGTTAAAGTAGGAATTCCATCTAAACTTTTGTGAATTATTCCTGCATCTGTTCCTCCTGGAGAATCAAAATATTGATATTTAACGCCAGCTTCTTTGCAGCATTCAATTTGGAAATTTAATAATTTTTTGAAAGCAATCATTGATCTATCGAAGTATCTAATTAATACTCCCTCTCCTAATTTGCCTAAATCATTTCCTCCTTGAGAGTCTCTAGCTGGTGAACAATCCAAAACTATTGCTAAATCAGGCTTAATTTTGTTTGCGCTGGTTTGAGCACCTCTACAGCCAACTTCTTCTTGAACACTGCCACCAACATACAAGTCAAATGGCAAATCAATATCCTTAATTTCGTTTAACAGAATAAGGCCTAATACCAAACCGTATCGATCATCTATTGCTTTAGAAAGGATGCACTCTTTGTTGTAACTAATTTGAAAATCACCTTTACAAACAACAGGACAGCCAACTTCTACTCCGTTATTAATTGCATCCTCAGAATTTAAAAATCCAAAATCAAACAAAATATCTTTTTCACTGACTCCACCAGTAGAATTTTTCATTAAATGAGGAGGAATTGTATCTATAGAACCAAAAATTTTCTCTCCCTTATTATTTATCATGACTAATCTTTGGGAAAGTAATCCATTATAATTAAAGCCTCCTAAAAAAGTAGGAACAATCAATCCATTTGGCAATATTTGCTTAACCATGAATCCGACTTCATCCATGTGACCGACAACCATTACTTTTTTTGCATTAGTTTTTTTACTCTTTTTTAATGCAAATATTGAACCTAGATTATCGTAAATTAATTCACAATTTAATTTTTGATACTCTTTTTTTAAGTAAGCAGCAACATCATTTTCTTGGCCACTTACGCCAATAAGTTCGGTCAATTCTTTAAAATACTTTATTTCTAATTCACTCAATTTCATCTATTGTATCCTCGCTTTTTTTCAAAATCATTCTATTTATTTTAATACCTTTATTAAAAAATTTTTCTTCGTATTCTGTGACACTATCAAATTCGTCATCATCTTTATAGTCTTCGCACAAACTTAAAACACTATATTTAAATTTTAAGGCTTGGTCATAACTATAATCAAAGAAAGGTTTATTATCACTTTTAATATATATATTATGATTAAGCTTTAAAATTTTGTAATATGCTTTAAAAAAATTGTCTGAAGTCAACCTTCTCTTTGTATGTCTTTTTTTTGGCCAAGGATCAGAAAAATTTAAAAAAATTCCATCAATAGAATTAGGTTCTAGACAATCAACAATTTTATAAAAATCATCTGCTACTAATTTTACATTAGTTAGTTCGCTTCTATCTATAGCTTTTAAGCAATATCCTGCAATGGTTTTATTTATTTCTACAACTAGAAAATTGTAATCTGGGTACTTTTTAGCTAATTCAATAATAAATTTTCCTTTTCCAGGCCCAATTTCTAAAAATAAATCCTTTTGTTTAGAAAAATTTAAAAAATTGTCTTTTGATAAATCTTCAATTAAAAATTGATTTTTTAAAGAATTTTTTAAATAATCGACACTTTTTTGTGAATATTTAACTCTCATTATAAATTACCTAAATCATAAATTGCGTGTGCGTATAAAGATTGAGAAGAATAAAAATCTTCAAGATCAATTTTCTCATTCGCCTCATGGATATGATCTTCTTTTCCAGGGAAATGACTGCCAAATGCAACAGTATTCTTAGCCTCTTTTGCATATGTTCCACCCCCAATTGTCATTGGCTTATTTACAGTGTCTCCTGTTTCTTCAACATATACATTAGCTAACGCTTTTATGAAATCCGTATTTTTTGGATCATAATATAATACTTCAGATGTAGATAATACTTTTAATGGCAAAATAGAATCTTCGCTAAGTTTATTAATTGCTTTGTTAATTTCAACATTTTCAGGATATCTAAAGTTGACAGTCATTGAGAAAATACCATCTACATAGCTGATTAGTCCTACATTATAAGTGGTTTCTCCCATATTTTCAGTTGAATAAAAGCAATCCAAATTCTTACCGCTTGGATCTTTATAATCATCAGCAACTCTTTTTAATAAAGGTATATCGTAGGCTTCACCTACACATTTTAAAGCAATTATTCCACTATTGATTCCTAACTGAGGTAGAGATCCGTGAGCACTTTTGCCAATGAAATTAATCGTAATTTCATCATCATTTTCATTTAAAACTTCGTATTTAACATCTGCTTTCGTTAAGTATTCAATTATTTTTTCTTTATTAGTAACTGTTACAACAGCACGATCAATTACACTGTTCGAAACAACCCCTGCTTCAATGGATTTAACTGGTCCTAAAAAGACCTTTCCTTCAATTTTGTAGTTTGTAATTCCTTTTTCACCGTAAATTAAAGGAAAATCACCATCAGGCGTAAAGCCATAAGTAGGCTGTTCTTTTTTTAAATTATTGAAATAGTACTCTAAACATGAAGAACCTCTTTCTTCATCGCAACCAAAAACTAGTTTAACTCTATAATTTTTAATTAAATTCGCATCTCTTAGTGCTTTTAAAGCGTAATAAGCCGCAACACCTGGCCCTTTATCGTCACTTGTGCCCCTTCCATACATGACATTGTTAGCAATTTTAGCTCCAAAAGGTTCATAATCCCGCTTACCACTAACAGGGACAACATCAAGATGAGCAAAAATTCCTATTAACTTAGTTCCTTCTCCACAAGAAATTTCTAAGCATCTATTATCACATTCATCAACTTGAAAACCATCTTTTAAAGCAACTTCTTTCATATATTGATGAGCAGCTAAACATCCTTTTCCATAAGGAGCATTTGAAGACACCGTTTTTTCATCGTAAACACTATTTATTTGTATTAATTCAGATAATGTTTTTAAACTCTCTTCTTTATAAGAGCCAACTAATTCTTTAAAATTCATAAACAACCTCAACGTTTTATATTATATATAAAACGTGATTATAATTCATTAAATAATAGTATTAATAGAAAAAATCGCACAAAATTCTTAAAAAATGTAAATCAAGCAGCTTTTGTTTCAATTTTATTAACTTCTTTTTCTTTAACTCCTCCAACTTTAAATAACTTGACAATAAGAGCATAAATTGGAGGGATAATAACGCCAGCAATTGTGATTTCAATTAGTGAGCCCCAAATTAAGAACGAGAAAATAAATGCTTGGAAAGTCATATCTTGAATTATTGCACCAAGACCTAATGTTGCTGAAATCTTGAATGGATCCAAAATTCCAAATAAATACCACATTATTACAACAATAAATGTGTGAAAGAAACTGCAAAAAATAGTTGTTGGGATTAATAGCCGATTAAATCTTGCTTGATTTATAAATTTAATCTTTTTTAACCGATAAAATAAAAGCCCGCTCGCCAATCCGAAAATCATTCTAGGAAAAACAGAAATAAATGGATTTAAGAAAAAGTAATCTGCTGTTCCTGGGAATTGTACTGCTTTTATTAAACTAAAAATTCCCATGAAAAAGCCATAAAGCAATCCTCTTTTCCATCCAAACAAAGCGGCGCCTAAAATAACAAATAAATGAATATATGTAAAACTAACAGGACCGATAGTAATATAACCTAAATATGGTACAAATGTAAAAACTACAAAAATCGCCAAAAACATTGCATCATAAACAATCGATCTAATCTTATCTCTTTTCATACATATTAACCTTATATATGTGATATAAACCTTTTAAAACTAAATTATCAATAAATTCAAAATTCTCGATTTTTTTTGCTAAAACCCTGCAAAACCCGCCTGTAATTATTTTTTTTAATGGATATCCTAATTCTTTTTCAATGCTTTCTGCAAATCCATTGATCAAAAAAATCTGCGAATTTAAAATCCCAGATTGGATGGAATCAACAGTGTTTTTACCTATGATTTTATTTGGCAAAGTTAAAGGCACTTCCATTAATAACGAAGTAGAACTAACTAAACTTCTCATAGAAGATTGAATGCCAGATGTAATAACCCCACCTACAAAATTTCCGTTTTTATCTATAACATATAATTTTGTTGCAGTTCCTAAGTCAGCAACTAAAATCGAATGATGATATTGTGCTGCTGCCCCTACAGCTCCACTTAACATATCTGCCCCTAATTCACTAGGATTATCAATTTTAATAGGCAATTTCGTTTTCAAACTCTTCCCTACGACTAAAGCATTAACACCAAAAACATCCAAAATCGAAGCTTTTAAAACTTCGTTCAATGAAGGAACTACACACGAAATTATTGCACCGTCTATGTGATAATTGCTAGATGATATTAATGTTTTAAGAATTATTGAGTATTCATCACTACTCTTTTTTTTATCAGTATTGATTGAATATGATTTGATAAAATTGTCATTATCAAACAATCCGATTTTAATCATTGTGTTTCCACAATCAAAAGTTAAAATCATAAAACCTCCTACAAGCCAAAATACATTTTGGTCTCGTGTATTTTTAACATTTACAGCATATATTTATTTATTTGAATTATCAACTTGTTTTATAGACAAAGAGATTCTCTTTTTTTCCGATTCAACACCAATGACTTTAACTTTTACAATATCGTTTACAGAAAATAAATCACTAGGATGCTTGACATATTTATTAGCTAATTCAGATATATGAACTAATCCGTCTTGGTGAACATTTATATCAACAAAAATTCCGAAATCCATTATATTTCGAACTGTACCGTTTAAGATCATTCCGACTTTTAAATCTTTTATATCTTTAACCGTATTATTTAATTCAACTATAGAAGCACTTTCGCGAATGTCCCTCCCAGGCTTTTTGAGTTCTTCAACAATATCTTTCAAGGTCTCTTCGCCAACATTGTTGAGTTTTAAAAACTCACTATTTTTAAATTTAGAAAGTGCATCACTAATTTCAAAAAAGTCATTATTTTCAAAAGAAACCCCGCAAAACTCAAGTATTTTTTTAGAAATTGAGTAACTTTCTGGGTGAATTCCTGTGTTGTCAAGTGGATTACCACCATCTGGTATTCTTAAAAAACCAGCACATTGTTCATAAGATTTATCACCCATTTTAGGTACTTTTTTAAGATCCTCTCTACATTTAAAAGGACCATTTTTAACTCTATAATCATAAATATTACTAGCTAGTGTTTTATTTATTCCGCTTACATATTTCAATAAAGAAATTGAAGCGCTATTCAAATTTACACCTACAGAATTGACACAGTCTTCGACAACATTTGTTAAAGCAAAATCAAGTTTACTTTGATTCATATCGTGTTGATATTGCCCAACGCCAATAGATTTAGGATCTATTTTAACTAACTCTGCTAATGGATCTTGAAGTCTTCTTGCTAAGGATATTGCCGATCTTTTTTCAACTGTTAAATTCGGAAATTCTTCTTCTCCCAGTTTGGAAGCACTATATACGCTAGCTCCACTTTCGTTAACAATAAATATTTTTGTTTTAAATTTATTATCTATTAAAATTTTAGATAAAACTTCTTCACTTTCTCTACTAGCAGTACCATTTCCTAAAGCGATATAATCAACTCTATTGTTTTTAAGCAAACTAGTAATTTCAGAAATGCCTTTTTCTACATCATTTTTTGAATTAGATGTTATATAAACCTGTCCAATTTTAAGAGGATTACCAAAATTATCAACCAAAGCATACTTGCACCCAGTTCTAAAACCAGGATCAAAACCTAATACATAAATATCTTTGATTGGTGGATACATTAATAACTGATAAAGATTCTTTTTAAAAACCTCAATTGATTTATCTTCAGCAATCGAAAATAAATCACTTCTAATTTCGTTCTCAACAGATGGGAGAATCAAACGCTTTAAAGAGTCCTTTATACATGCTTGCAAAATATTTTTATTTGGATTGATCTCTATCATTTCCTTTTTTGAAATAAAATACTCTATTTCATCAAAATCATATTCCAAAAAAATTTTAAGACATTTCTCGTTTTCGCCTCTATTCATAGCTAAAATCCTATGAGGAGGTATACTCTTTATACTTTCTGAGTAATTGGCATATTGATGATAGGTATCTTTTTCGTCTTTTTGAACTTCTTTTGAACAAATTTTACCATTCTTATATATTCTGTTTTTAATATATTTCCTATAGTCCGCATTATCACTTATATCTTCTGCGATAATATCAGAGGCACCAGCAATTGCATCTTCTACATTTAAGACATTTTTTTCTTCATTAATAAATTTTTTTGCAAATTCAAAAATATCTTTTTGTCCATCATTAATTGCTTTAGCAAGTTCATTCAAGCCCTTTTCCCTAGCAATAGAGGCTCTCGTTCTTTTTTTAGGTTTATATGGACGATAAATATCCTCTAGGTCGATCAAAACAAAACAATTTTCTATTTGTTCCTTTAAATCATCAGTTAATTTACCTTGCTCATTTATAGACTTGATGATTGTTTGAGCGCGTTCATCTACTTTTCTAAGATAAATCAATCTATCTTCAAGTTTTCTTAAATCATTATCAGTTAAATTACCAGTGGCTTCTTTTCTATATCTTGCAATAAAAGGTATTGTATTTCCTTCGTCAATTAAGTTTATAGCAGAAGAAACACTAGTCTTCTTTAACGATAATTCATCACTTATTATCTCAACTATATTCATTTTAGATAGCCACAATATTTACAATTCTATTTTTTACAACTATTACTTTTTTAATAGTTTTACCTTCAGTATTTTTTATAACATTAGGTGAGGCTAAAGCTAATGCTTTAACTTTCTCATCATCTTCGTCCTTATTAATTTCGATTGTATCTCTAAGTTTCCCATTTACTTGAATAGCAATCTTAACAGTCGATAAAACTAGAGCTTTTTCATCATATTCTGGCCATTTTTCAAATGTAATTAATTGCTCGTGACCTAAAATATTCCAAATTTCTTCGCCTACAAAAGGACAAATACAATAAAACATTTTTATAAAGTTTTCAATATATGGCTTATAAATAGATTTAGCCTTGTAAACTTCATTAATAAAAATCATCATTTGAGATATAGCAGTATTAAATTGTAAAGACTCAAAATCTGAAGTAACTTTTTTTACCGTATAGTTATAAACATAATCTAATTCATGACTATTCACATCGGAAATTTTATTTTTCAAATTATCGTCTTCAAAAATTCTATAAACTCTATCAATAAATCGCTTACTCCCTTCTAGTCCACTATTAGACCAAGGCAAGCTAGCCTCTAAAGGTCCCATAAACATTTCATAAAGTCTTAAAGCATCTGCTCCATATTTTTCAACAATTTCATCAGGATTAATGACGTTTCCACGAGATTTTGACATTTTCTCACCATTTTCTCCAAGAATCATTCCTTGATGGAAAAGTTTCTTAAATGGTTCTTTGCAACTAACAATTCCTTTGTCATATAAATATTTATGCCAAAATCTTGCATAAAGTAAATGCAATACAGCGTGTTCTTGGCCACCTATATATAAATCAACAGGTAACCAGTGATCTAATAATTCTTTCGAACCAATTTCTTTATCGTTATTTGGATCAATATATCTTAAATAATACCAACAACTTCCAGCCCATTGAGGCATTGTATTTGTTTCACGAGTTGCCTTTCTGCCATCAACATCAATATGTAGCCACTTTTGTGCGTTAATTAAAGGAGAATCGCCTGTTCCAGAAGGTTTATATTCATCTAATTCTGGTAAAACAAGAGGTAAATCTTCATTTTTAACTCGACCCATTTCTTTAGTATCATCGAAAGTATAAACTGGTATAGGTTCACCCCGATAACGTTGTCTAGAAAATAGCCAATCACGTAATTTATAATTTGTTTTAAAACTTCCTTTTCCTAGTGAAATAAGCTTTTCAGTTATTGCTTTTTTACCATCTTGAATGTTCATTCCATTAATAAAATCACTATTTATATGCTTGCCGTCATCTGTATACGCTCCTTCTGAAACATCACTTTCAATGACAATATTAATTGGTAAATTATATTTTTTTGCAAATGCGTAGTCTCTATCATCATGGGCTGGAACCGCCATAACAGCACCACTTCCATAACTAGCTAAAACATAATCAGCGATATAAATTGGAACCTCTTTATTATTAATAGGATTAATAGCATATGACCCGGTGAAAACCCCAGTCTTATCTTTATTCAATTCAGTTCTCTCTAAATCTGATTTATGAGAAACTTTTTCAATGTAATTTTTAACATCATTTCTTTGTTCATCAGTCGTAATTTCTTCAACAAGAGGGTGTTCAGGAGCTAAGCAGCAATAACTACAACCAAATAATGTATCTGCACGTGTTGTAAAAACTTCAAATGTTTTATCTGAATTCTTGATAGAAAATTCAATCACTGTACCAGTTGATTTTCCGATCCAGTTTCTTTGCATGTCAATAGTCGATGAAGGCCAATCTAATCCTTCTAAATCAGCAGAAAGTCTATCAGCATATGAAGTTATTTTAAGCATCCGTTGTCTCATTGGTTTACGAATAACATCGTAACCTCCTCTTTCACTTTTCCCATTAATAACTTCTTCGTTGGCTAGAACAGTTCCAAGTTCTGGGCACCAATTTACAGGTTTATAATCGACGTAAGCAAGTCCATCATCAAACATTGAAGCAAAAATATATTGAGTCCATTTATAGTAAGAAGGGTCACAAGTTCTAATTTCTCTATCAAAATCATAGCTGAAACCGAGCATTTGAATTTGTCTTCTAAAATTATCGATATTTCTTAAAGTGAATCCTTCTGGATGTTCATTCATTTTAATAGAATATTGTTCTGCAGGAAGTCCAAAAGCATCCCGTCCGATTGGATGGAGAACATTATATCCTTGCATTCTTTTCATTCTTGCAACAATGTCGGTAGCTGTATATCCTTCTGGATGTCCAACATGAAGTCCTTGTCCGCTAGGATATGGGAACATATCTAAAACATAATATTTTGGTTTTGAAAAATCGTATGTATCGCATTTATATTCTTTTCTTTCAAGCCAAATCTTACTCCGCTTTTTTTCTACATTTTTAAAATCGTAAGCCATAATATCCTCCTAAAAATTATAAAAATCGTCTCTAAGGACGATTTTATAACCGTGGTACCACCTTAATTTACTTCAATTGTTGAAGTACACTTTTAAAATTTTAAATAAAAGATGTGAGACTCTAAGTTGCTTAACTGATTTTCACCATCCATCAGCTCTCTTAATAAGCAGTTTTTAGATTAATCATCTTTGTTATTTTAACATAAATACTTTTATTCTCAAATATTTAAAGTCTTTTTAAACTCGTAATAATTTTGAAAACAAATCAAGATAAGAGTGAGCAGTTTTTGCCCATCTATTATCGGTTTTCATTGCATTTTTGCGCAAAGTAGTCATCGTTTTACCCTTTTTAGCATATGTAATAAGAGTTAAAGCAACACATTTAACACCTTCAATCACACTATAATTGTAGAAGCCAAAACCATTTGCTGTCTTTGCGTTTTTCCCATTATAGCAATTTACAGTATCCTTTAATCCACCAGTTAATCGAACAAGAGGTAATGTTCCATATCTTTGAGCAACAAGTTGTCCAATACCACAAGGCTCAAATTTTGAAGGCATAATAAAGAAATCGCAAGAAGCATAAATTTTGTGAGCTAAACTTTCATCATAGCCAAGCTGAATAAAGACATTTTCAGGGTAATCATTTTTTAATTTCCTAAAGCTATCTTCAGCCCATCTTTCTCCAGAGCCTAAAAGTACAAAACATCCGCCCTCATTTACTACAAAATCAGCCATTGCAGTGAGCACATCAATCCCTTTTTGATCTGTTAAACGACTACATACACCAAAAAGAGGTTTTTTTGCATCTAAATTATGTTCTTTACAAAAAGCAACTTTATTCCTCTTCTTTCCTGCATCTACATTTTCACTACCGTAGTTATAATAAATACATTTATCGGTTTTTGGATTGAAAAATTCGTAATCTATTCCGTTTACAAAACCATAGAAATCATCTTTTCTTAAAACTAAATCGTAATCTAATCCTTTTGATCCTTCCTTTGTTAAAAGTTCTTGAGCATGTGTTGGTGAAACAGTAGTAATTTTATCAGAATAAACTATTCCTGCTTTCAAAGTAGAAACTTTACCTTCAAGTCTTACTTTTCCGTTATTATAAATATCGGCATTTAAGTTATATAAATCAAATAAAGCACTGCTATCTAAGAACCCCTTAAATAAAGGATTGTGAATAGTTAAAACTGTCTTAATATGGCCTAAAGTTAAATGATCTTTGTATTTTACTTTTAAAAGACAAGGAATCATACCTGTTTGATGATCATGAACATGACAAATATCTACTTTAAAAGGCATAATTTTTAAGAGTTCAACTGCAGCATTACAGAAAAATGCGAATCTTTCTCCGTCATCAAAGTAACCATAATAGTTGTCTCTATTAAAGTATTGATCGTCTTTAATTAAAAAATAATCTATTTTTTTATATAAAGTGTGATAAACTTCACAATTAATTTCTCGCCAATTCATGACCACTTTAAAATGGGCTACTTTAGAAATTTTCTTAAAAAAGCTTGTATTCCCGTTTTTATAAAATGGAGTAATTATCGCAACATTATCTTTATTCTTTATAAATTCTTTACTTAATGAAAAGATAACATCACCTAAGCCACCAGTTTTTGAAAACGGTAAACACTCACTTGTAATTTGAACGATATTCATATTAAATCTTTGCTCCTTGAGGTATATATATTGGATTGCAATCGTCATTAATCAAATCTTTATTTTCGATTTTGCAATGCTTATCTATAACAACATTTTTTATTTTAACGCCCTTTTTAATAATTGTATCTGTAAAAATAATGGAATTTTCTACTTCAGCCCCCTCTTCAACGATAACATTTCTGGCTAAAATTGAATGAGTAACTTTTCCATCTATAGAACATCCGTTGGCTAAAACAGAATTAGAAACTTCCGCATCACATCCATAAATAATAGGGCGAGAATTATGGCTAGTTGTGTGATATGTCCAATCATCAATGAATAAACTTGTCTTAAATTTTTCAGTGTCTAAAAGTTCAAAAGAAAAATCGACGTACTCTTTTAATGATGAGAAATATCGACAGTATCCATCGTATTTTATTGCATGAACCTTATTCTCGTAATTAGCAATGTAATGAACTAAATCCTTAAGAGAAAATAAAGAAGAAATTGAATCTACTCTTTTTAAAAGATCTCTTAAATAAGAGGCGCTAATTACATATGTTTCTAAAGAAATATTGGCATTATTTCTACTACCGTCATTAGTAGTAAATTTTTGAATGTTACCTAAAACATCAACAGTAATCTTATCACACCCTAAAAATCTAGTATCAGCGTGCGAAGTTTCTCGATAAACAACACTAACAAGTTTTTGCGATTGAATGTGTTGTTCAATGATACTATTAAAATCAATTCGATATACAAATTGAACCGGAACAATTACGATATATTTTGCATCGTTATCATATAAAAACCAGTCATTTTCTTTAATATTGTTTATATCTGTGTTAAATGTTGGATTTGTTAAACCATATTCATTTATAAATAAAGATTGAAAACCCGTTTTTGGATTTTTTAAATATGTAGATTCATAACCTAGATGTTTAAAAATAGATCTAGAATGATCTTTTACTAAAATTCCAATATTATCAATCCCACTATTTGTTAAGTTTGATAAAGCAAAGTCAATAAAAGTATATCTGCCTAAAAAAGTTGTAGAAGCTAAAGGACGTTGTTTAGTTAATTCACCAAGATCCGTAGAGTTATGCAAATTTACAAGAGCAATTACATCTTTCATAGTGATAGATTCCTTTCATAATCAATTAAAATTATTTTTTCGCTGTCTTTATTAATTTCTTCGCCTGCTTTTATAATTGTCTTCGGACCGATAATTGCGTTATTTACAAAAGCATTCTCTTCTATGATAACTCCAGGCATTAAAACAGAATTTATAACAACTGCTCCTTCTTTTACAACAACTTCATTTGAGACTACACAGCTTTGCAAGGAGCCGAAAATTCTTGCACCTTGATTAATTAAACAATCTTTAACCTTTGCAGAAGGTCCAATAAATTGTGGAAGTGAATGCGTATCTTCGCTAAAAACACTTGGATATTCGCTAAATTTAATTGTATCTTTTGTTCGTCTAGAAGGTAAAAGTTCCATATTTGCCATATGTAAACTGTCTACTGTTCCAACATCTCTCCAATATCCTTTAAATCTATACGCATAGATTTTTTTATTAATATCAAGCAAATAAGGGATAATATCTTTTCCAAAATCATGCGAACTATTTGGATTTTTAGCATCTAAAACAAGCGCTTTTCTTAAATCTTTGTATGTGAAGATATAAACACCCATCGAAGCTAAATTTGATTTTGGCACTTTTGGTTTTTCTACGAATTTTGTAATTCGATCATGCGAATCGACCTCTAAAATACCGAATCTAGAAGCTTCTTTAATATCAACTTCTAAAACAGAAATTGTACAAGCAGCTCCACTTTTAATGTGAAGTTCAAGCATTTCATTGTAAGTAGATTTATAAATATGATCACCGCTTAGAATAAGAACATATTCCGGATCTTCTTCATCTAAAAAGTCAATATTTTGATAAATTGCATCAGCTGTGCCGTTATACCAAGATGCTCCTTCCTCTGTTTGGCGAGGAGGAAGAGCCACACATTTGCCACCGACACCATTAAAACCCCGCTTTTCTCCATTACCTATATAATTATTTAAAGCTACGGATTCATATTGAGTTAACACGCCGCAGGAATCAATGCCCGTATTTGCAACATTAGACAATGAAAAATCAATAATACGATATTTACCACCAAAGTAAACAGCTGGTTTTGCAATTTTTTTAGTAAGTGCATGAAGTCGTGTGCCCTTGCCTCCTGCTAAAATCATCGCAACACATTTTTTCGACATACAAGCTCCCCTTAATCAACAGTTGTATATAACAAAACGTGGCTAGCGTTTTTATCTCTACTTACAAGTAACGTTTCATCAACTAACTCAGAAATATCGCCAATTTTTTCAGGTGGGGTTGAAAGAATAACTTGTAAATGAAATTTGCGCAATAATTTAACCGCTTCTATAATTCTTTCGCGGTCCATTTTTGAAAATGCTTCATCAAAAATAATTAATCTAATTGTATTGGAAATTTCGCCTTCATCATAAACATGATAAAGTTGTGCAAAGGAAGCTAAAACAGAAATATAGAAAGGTGTTTGAGTTTCGCCTCCAGATTTTTTCTTAATCATTTTTGAAAGTCTTTGTTCTTCATTTGTTAATTTATTTTTAACTATTAAGTCAAAATCTAAATAGCTTCTATAATCAGTAAATTTTTCAATATTATTCACAAGAACTGATGATTTTTCACTAGAACCTATATCAACAATTTGTCTAAATAAATCTTCCATTACATCTTTGTATTTTTCAATAAAGGCTACATCGTTATCAGAATCTAAAATTAAATCGTCTTTAAGCATGTCATAATACCTACGATATACAATTGAAGGCTTAACTGTAAATCTATACAAATCTGTACCAAAAGAAGATTCCTCTAACGCAAGGTTTAAATTATTTATTTGATCTTCAACATCTTCAATAGCGCTTCTCAATTTAAAAATAAAGTCGTCTTTAAATTGCTTTGTAGCCTTTTCATAACTATCTTGAATTTTTTCTTTATATTCAGGAAGTTTAACATCTCTAAATTCTTTTAATTCTTCACTAAATCTAGTGTTATCGATTGTTTCACAATCATATCCAAGATGATAATCACGACAATAGTCTCTACGAGACTTAGTTAATTGAGAAAAAACATTTCCTAAAATGTATTGACCTCTAACAAGGGTCGTATTTGTTTCATTAAATATTACTAAATAAGTTTTCCCTTCTTTAAGTAAATTATTTAAATAAGGTTCACATTTATCGATGATAAACTCAGATTCATAATTATTAAGTAAAGATTTCTCTTTTTCTTTAATTTTAACTTCCTCGTTTTTAATTTTATCCTTCTTTAAATTAGCAATTTCATTCGTTAAATTACCTTTTTCTAGCATTAAAGAATCATTATTTGCCTTAATATCGTCAATGTCTTCTTCAATTGCACGAATTCTTTTATCAATCGAATCAAGTAAAGCTGTGTCGTGCTCTTTTAATTCTTCTTCAATATAAGTTAATGATTTTTCAAGTCCTGGAAGCTCGCTAATTTTAGATATACTTTCTAAAATAGAACTAATTTCGTTACTATTGATAACTTCTAAATTATTAGCTTCAGTAATAATCGAAGATAATTGTTTGAAAATTCCTAAATTTCCTAAATTGAGTTGCAATTCTTTACTCTTCTCTTGAATAAATCTAGCATCTAAACTTCGACCTATAAAAGACATCTGATAAGAGCGAGGATTGATGCGAGAAAGAGCGAAATTTCTATATAAATCGCACTCTTTTGTTATACCATTTCCTGAATTTCTTGCTTCTTCAATAGTTGCAGATTTATGAAGTCTGCCAATTAAGAAATTAGTATAAGCCCTTGCTCCTTCATGATCCGTTAAAATTTCTGTAGCAAGAGAATCTTCTTCTGCTTCAAAGTCTCTATTAATGATTTTTTCTTGATCAACTAAACTAGTACCGTAATATTTATATTCATCAAGTAAATGCTTCAAAATTTTATAAGCTTCTATGTAGTATTTAGGTGCAACAAACAAATTAAATTTTTGTGCTACAAGATAGCCTTCTATAGCGTTTGACCAACTCAAATCGTGAATATCAACTAAATCAGCGTATATTTCTACAGGAATATCTTTACCAAATTTATCTTTTAAAGAATTTTGAAGTTTATTTTTAATACTAACTAGACGATAATCATAAGCTTTTTCACCATGCTTAATATTTTTTTCTTCTTCCCTCAATGCGGCAATCTTTTTTTCAGTTTGCGAAATACTTCTAGCTAAAGATGTAGCAAGTGAAGATACATTATTTTTAAATAAAGACAATTCTCTCCTGAAATTAAATAATTTCTCTTCGTTTAAAGACAAAATATCTGTCTGATATTCATTTTTAAATTCATTAATTGAGGAAATCAATGAGTTCGCACTATCCTCGAGTTCAGTTAATTCAGTTAATCTATCTTCTTCTAAAACATCTTTAGAAAAAACAGAAAGAGATGAAGAAATGCTTTTTGAAGCTTTTAAAAACCCATCACAGTATGCGTTTAAATTGATACTAATTTGATTATTTTTGCTTTTAATATTACCAATTTTTTCAATAATCTGATCTTTCTCTTCAGTTAACTCTTGTGTTAATTTAGCGGCATCATTATTTGCACGATCACTAATCAAGGAAATTTTCTTGTTTTCTAATTCTGATAAATCTACCTTATTATCAGCTATATCCTCATCAATTTGTGCTAACCTATTTTCGGCTTTTAATACTTCGTTTTTTAAAATGTTTAACTTTTCTTTAGACATTTCAAGCTCACATCTTTCAATTGTATAGCGAGAAATATCTACACCCTCTTTAGTATTTAAATAAACTTGATAATTTTGCTCAATTTCCTCTAAAGAAGAGATTCGAGTTTGAAGTCTTTCGGCTTCGTTTTCAAGTCGTTTATATTGCAAAATATTATCTTGTAAAGAATCGAGCTCAATATTTTGTTGAGGATCACAAACATACTCCGTAATAAAGGTAGTTATGTCTGTAATTGGAGTAAAAGATGAAGCTTTCTTAAGGAGACTAAAATACTTATCCTTTAAACCACCAAATTTCTTTTTCAAAAATTCTTGATACTGTCTATTTGAATCGAAAAATGTGAATTTTCCATAATAATTTTCATTTAAAAATTTATATAGAGTTTTATATTCCATCGGATAATTGTCTAATATAAATTCATTTTGAGGTATTTTATCTTCTAAGCAGAAAAAATGATGTTCTTCACTCCCGTCAACAAAAGTATCGAAAACAATGCCCATTGTAAAATAGTTTTCATGAATATCGTCAAAAAATTCAAGAGCTATGTAAGATGTAAAGCGACCTTTTCTTAAATACTTAAAATCACCATCAGCAGTATCTCCAATTTCACCACTTAAATAGCTTTTTAAGGTTCTAGCTGATTTATCCATTGCGGCCTTATTGAAAAATCTACCTGTCGTATCGCCTAAAAGAACTAATGAAAGAGCGTCAATTAATGTTGATTTACCACTAGCATTTTTACCTGTTAAAAATACTATTTGTTTAAAATCAATGGTTTGATTCCAAAAATAATGCCAATTTATAATTTTTGCTTTAGTTAGCGATTTCATCGATTTCGTTCTCCTTTCCATTAATTTCGTCTAATAAATTGCTTAAGGCAACAATCTTATCATTATTTAAAGCGTAGACAATACTTGGAAGTATATAAAATGTTACATTCCCTTCATCATAAGAGCCACTAACTTTAGAAATAATATTACGGCTTGCTAAAAATCTTAAAGAACGTGCAATACCTCTTCCGTTTAATTTTTTGCCTGGCATATAAATTCCGTGATCAACCATCTCTTTAATTAATGTAGGAGTTGTCATAAAAATTGATTGCGAAACAGAATTAGATTCGCTTTTTTCGTTTTCATAAATTAATCTTAAAGCAAACAAAACTAAGCTTGTTTCTCTATCAATTTTCAATCTGTTTTCAGTAAAATCGTTGCTCAAAGCGATTACTCCTAAAATGTTATCCTTTTCAATATGCCAACCAGAAAATTTCAAATATCCTTCAAAAATATCAAAATATCTTTCTAAAAATCGATAATCAGGATTTACTCTCATTATTTTTTCTTTCGGATCAAATATATCGCGAACAATAAAGCCTTTTAATAATAATTTATTGCACACGCTTGCGAATGTATTTTGATCACTAGATGATAATTTTATAAACTCTTCAGTAAACATAATTAATTCTCCTTAACTGTAAAAAGAAAATGTGGGACAAGAAAACGATTATTAATAATTTTTTGATCATCGATGACTTCTACATTGTAAAAACATTTAGAATCGTCTTTTTTCACTGTTGCAAAAATTAAGCAAATAAAAGCCTCAAAATTAATTAAAGGCATATCTTCAACTCTTAATGTCTTTTCATCACCAAAACATTCCTTCATAAATTCGTAAATTTTTTCGTCAGTATAAACACTTCGCGTTGATTCTAAGAAATCGCGCATAATCTCTTCGTTTGCAATATCAAAATCAATAATTTGTAGAGGCATTCCATCTTCTTTTAATCTACGTAAAATAGGGAAAGTTATGGACTCACTATCAACATACCCCTGCTCATAAAAATATATAGAATCTTGCATTTTAGAGAGAAGTTTTCGCAAAAAACTAGGATCATTTAAATTTTTTGTATAATTTTTAAATATATTTTCTAAGTGTCCTTTTATTGTTCTATCAGTGTTGTTTAAATATAAAATTTTGTTCGTAGAAGACTTTGTATAATTATTGTTTTCTTTATCAATACTTGAAATTAATGAATTTAAAGATGAATAAGTATCAGTTATGTAATTAATTTTTGTAATAATCTCGTTTTCTAAATCTTCTTTTGAAATAGTATTTGAAATTAATGCGGCTTGAGATATTAATTTTAAGCGAATTTCTTTAGATGATAACCACTTATCAAGAATCTGAATAATAGGTCTTTTAAATCTTACAACAGAATCAAATGTTTTAAGAGGATGATAATAACGATCGCTAATTTTTTCTTTGTAAATATCAAAAAAATCGTATAAAACATCATTTGTATCAAACATTTTTCCTAATTTATTTTGGAAAATATGTATTGAATTCAAAAGAGTGATAAGTTCTACTTTCAGCTTCTTTGTATTTTCATAACAGCGATGTAAAGTTACAAACATCAATTCGTCTTGTTCTTCGTCTTCTAATTTTAATTCAGAGTAGGTAGAATGAACCAAGCTTAAATAAGGTGATTCTTCATCACTTATAATATCTTTAAAGGCTTTCAAAATTGAAATTGTAAAAGGAGGAAGAATGATTGTTTCTTCAAAATTTTCTGGATTCATTGAAATGCTTATCCAACCAGTTTCTTCTAATCTTCTTACGATAAAGCTAGCTTTAGTCGACAAATTATCCACGATATAATTTTCGTCCAAACTATCTTCTTCTAAAGATAAATCGAGTTGCTCTAGTTCTTCTTTACCTTTTTCTTTTAAAGCTTTAATAAAATCATTTTTGTTAATTATTGACTCATCTTGCTCTACTAAGTTAAATAAAATAAGCACGGCATCAGCAAATATTCCTCTATTTTTACTGTTAAATATAGAGAAATATTTTTCTGGTAAAATCTGAAATAAATTCACTATAGTTTCCTCGTTCAACTAAAAAGTATTTTATCATAAAGCATGCTCTAACTCATTAAAAAAATCTATTTTAAAATAAATATTTTAAAAGTAGCAAATATTTACTCATAATTCTATAATTTAACTATGACTGAAAAAAGACTATATCCCGCAAAAGGTCCACTTCTAAAAACATACAGCATTATCTCTTTAATATTACTATTAATTGCCTATTTAGCTTTCGGTTCAAGATTCATGTATGCAAACAAAACTCACGATGAATTAATGTCTATGCTAGGTGGAGATTTTTTAATTTTATGCATCCGGATAATTTTAAACATTATTGCAGTTTTTGTTTTACTAAAAAGAAATTATTATGAAATTTCTAAAAACGCAATTACACACATTAAATTAGGCGTTTCAACAACATATAATTTTTCAGATATCATTTATATTGATGAAAGTTATTCAAAAAAAGAAAAAACAATCCTTTTTTATTTAAAAGATGGCAAAGAAATATATTTAATTAATGATAAGGAAAAAATAATCTCGGCAACTTTAAAAGAAAACTGTAAAAATCTTCTTTCAAGGTCTCAATTCATAACTAAATATAAATCAAAAAATCCTATATAAGACCAACTCTTTTATAAATAAAATCAATATTTCGTAAATAATATTTTTCATCAAAAAGTTCGTCTAAATCGACACTTTTTAAATTTTCAATAATTATTTCATTGCTTTCAAGTGCATTTCTAAAAGATTCAAACTCACCATTTAAAGTCCTTAAAGCAAGAGACTGAACAAGGTCATAAGATTCCTCTCTTGAAAGACCTTTTTCAACCAATCTTGTTAATATTCTTTGAGAAAAAACTACTCCTTTTGTCAAATAAATATTTTTATGAATATTTTCTTCATGAACATCTAAATTTTGCATTGTTTTTGTCATTCTTCTAACAATGTACGATGTCAATTCTATTGCATCTGGGAAAATAATTCTCTCACTAGAGGAATGTGATATGTCTCTTTCGTGATATAAAGGAATATTGTCATAACTGCCAAATGCATAAGATCTTATAACTCGTGCTAATCCGCACATATTTTCAAAACTTATAGGATTACGTTTATGAGGCATTGCACTACTACCTTTTTGTGAAGAAGAAAAACCTTCAGATACTTCAAAAATTTCATTCCTAGAAAGATTTCTAAACTCAACACACATGTTCTCGATTGATGTTGCAATTAAAGCTAGTGAATTCAAATAATTTGTATGATTATCCCTAGAAATTACTTGAGTTGCAATTAAAGGAGTTTTTAAATTAAATTTCTTTGCAACAATCTCTTCAACATCTTTGGAAGCGAAAGCAAAATTACCAACTGCACCTTCTAATTTTACTAAACAAAGTTCGTCCTTTGCTAATAATAGTCTTTTTAAATTTCGCTTAATTTCATCAAAAAACCTTGCAAATCTCAATCCAAATGATGAAATTTCAGCATGCATACCATGAGTCCTAGCAATGCAAGGAGTGTCTTTATATCTTAAAGCAAGAGCCTCTAAAGTGAGCAGTAAATCGCATAAATCACTTTTTAGAATTGAAGTTGCATCATTATAAATTATTGACATGGCTGTATCTACAACATCTGTGGATGTTAAACCATAATGAAACCAGCGTTTTTCTTCACCTAATTCTTCGTCAATTGAACGTGTAAATGAAATAACATCATGCTTATATTGTTTTTCCAATTCATTAATTCTATCAACGTTCACATGCGCCTTACTCTTAATAGAATCAACATCTTCTTTTGGAACAATTCCAAGCTCAGAATAAGCTTCCAAATTCGCTATTTCAACATCTAAAAAAGTTTTATAACGTCTTTCCAGTGTAAATAGTTCATCTATTTCTTTAACTTCGTATCTTTCTATCATATTTTACCTTATTAAAGTATCGTTTCGATCACTTCCTACGCTTAAAATTTTTACCTTAACTCCACAAAAACCTTCGATATAAGTGATATATTCTTTAGCCTCTTGAGGAAGTTCTTCGAAATTTTTAATATTATTAAAATTAAATGGTTTAAATTCTTTATAAATAGGTTTGCAACGACTAAATTCATTTAAATCAGCAGGAATATAGTCTATTTCTTTACCATCTAATTTATATGCAATACAAACTTTTAAAGGTTCGATATTTGTTAAAACATCAAATAATGTAAGTGCTATCTCAGTAGCTCCTGACATTTCAAGATTTCTTTTTAATAAAACCAAGTCCAAATAGCCTACCCTTCTAGGCCTGTGTGTGACTGTGCCATATTCGTGGCCCTTTTCTCTAATTAAATTTGCCGTTTCATCAAAAAGTTCAGTTGGGAAAGGACCTTCTCCAACTCTGGTAGTGTAAGCTTTACAAATAGCTACAATATCAGTAATCGCTGTTGGAGGAATACCTGCACCTTGAGGAACATAATTGCTAGATGGTGAAGAGCTTGTAACATAAGGGTAAGTGCCCCTATCTATATCAAGCATTATACCTTGTGCACCTTCAAATAAAATGTTCTTTTTATCCTTTATTGAATCCATCAAGAATTTTTGTGAATCCCCTATAAATTTTCCTAAAACCCTGCTAATCTCAACTATTTTTTCAAATAATTCTTCTAGATCATACTCTTTTAGACCCAAAGATTTTAGTTCCAAATTTTTAATTTTCAATGTATTTTCTAAATTCTGTTTTAAACTTTCTAAGTTCAAAAGATCACCCGCTCTAATTCCTCTTCTAGCTGCTTTATCAACATAACAAGGTCCAATTCCTTTTTTTGTTGTGCCAATTTTACTATCGCCAAGAAGGGATTCATAAGCACCATCAAGATCAATGTGATATGGCATAATTAAATGACACCTAGAAGAAATAATTAAATTAAAATCTTTAATTCCTCCGTTTTGAATCTCATTAATTTCTTCAACTAAAGAGAAGGGATTCAAAACTACTCCATCAGCAATAACATTAATAATATTCTTATTAAAAATTCCGCTTGGAAGACTTCTTAATGCAAACTTCTTTCCATCAAAACAAATTGTATGACCAGCGTTATTTCCGCCTTGAAATCGGCATACAATATCAGCTTTTGATGCTAAATAATCTGTAATTTTCCCTTTACCCTCATCACCCCGTTGGGCACCTTCAACTACTACAACACTCATATTATTCTCCTTTAACTATACAGCGAGCAATGTAAACTCCACTCGCACTGGCTTGAGCTAATCCTCGTGTAATGCCCGCTCCATCTCCTCCGACATATAAATTTTTAATTTCTTTTACCATTAAAGATTTTTCACAAACAGGATAAGCACTATAAAATTTAGCTTCAACACCATAAAATAATGTATCGTCATTTGCTATACCCGGAGTTACATGATCTAAAGCTTCAATCATTTCAATCAATGATTGCATTGTTTTATATGGCATACATAAAGTTAAATCTCCCGGGACAGCTTCTTTTAAAGTAGGTTTAATGAATCCTTCACGAATTCTTTTTTCAGTTGATCTTCTACCTCTTTTGATATCTCCGTATTTTTGGACAATAACTGAACCACAACTTAACTTATTTGCTAATAACGCTATAGAATATGCAAATTTATTTGGCTCATTGAATGGTTCTTTAAATTTATGAGAAACCAAAAGAGCAAAATTAGTATTTGAACTTCCTAATTTTTTATCAGCGTAACTGTGTCCGTTGGCTAAAACGACATTATGATCATTTTCTAAAACAACATGTCCACTAGGATTTGAGCAAAATGTTCTAACTTTCGTGCCCACGCTTGTGTTATAAATAAACTTACCTTCATAGAGATTATTATTAATCTCTTCCATAATAACATCGCTAGTTTCGACTCTTACACCAATATCTACTTGATTGTTGCACATTTTAACACCATGTGAAGTCAATAACTCATTTAAGAAAATTGATCCATCTCTTCCAAGGCACAAAACAACCTTATCACCAAAAATTGTCGTACCATCATGAGTGATAATTCCTTTAACTTCATCATTTTCAACAATGATATCTTTCAAGCTTGTCTTAAACCTAATATCAACTTTTGTTTTTAGATAATTGTAAATTCTCTCTAAAATTAGCAAGTTCTCTTCTGTGCCTAAATGTCTAACTTTTGCGCGGAGTAATTTTAAACCTGCGCCAATAGCTTTTCTTTCGATTTCTTTAATTTCGTGTGTATATGGATTCGTAACAACTTTAGTTGCTCCGAATGATAAATTTATTTCGTCGCAATAATTAATTAAGTCTAAAACTTCTTCATCGCTAATGTACTCGTTTAGCCATCCTCCAAATTCAGTTGTAATATTATATTTCCCATCCGAGTATGCTCCTGCACCTCCAAAACCTGAAGTCATAGAGCAGGCTGGATAGCAACCTTGAATGCCTTCTTTATTTCTAGGACAACGCTCAATTTGATGATTTAAAACAGGACATCTTCTAGACAAAATATCGTAGCCTTTTTCAATTAATAAAATTTTCAATTGTGGATTCAACTTGTTTAATTCATATGCGCACATATAGCCACTAGGTCCGGCTCCTACAATAATGACATCAAACTTTTCCATACAAAAACTCCTTCAATTTTGGCTTCAATTCACATAGTTATATTTATAAATAAATATCTTTTCTTTAATCACTAAAACATTATAATACAAAATGCGTTTTAATACTTATTAAATTTAATTAAATAATTTTTTATAAATAAAAGAAATTATTAATTAAAAAGCTTTAAAACTACTGTTTATTTATGTGTTTTTCAAAATATAAATCGTATATTGCTTCAGTTGCGAAATGAATTTTTGTTAAAGCTAATTTATTATTAATAAGCCACCCAAAATATGTTTCACTATTTGAAGAAAAATCTATAGCTGAGCCGGCATTTTTCTTATCTTTTTTATCTTTTTCATTAAATTCAATATGTACACTAGGTAATAATTCAACAGGTCTATCAAAAGAGAAATCACTGCCATCAGCTAATTTACCTCTAAGATGCATTCCATCATAATCGTGAATAAAATGCATTTTGCCAAGACTTTTCCATCCAACAGATGGTTTAAATAATTTTTTAAGTATTACATCATCTTCGAAATGATATTGGCCACTTCTAACTTCTTTAATAACTTCCTCTTTTTCCCAAAGATACCATTCAGGAATAGAACTAAATTTAGTTTCACCCTGTAGATTGTGAAGAATTCCATCCTCATCCAATTCGTATGTTGTATGACAATGATTGCAGGTAATAGTTGTGCCTTTTCCTATCATTTCATACTCCGTACCACAATGAGGGCACTTGTATAAAATCTTATGTGAATTATTCATTCTATTTTTATCTTTAACCTTGAATCCGTTTTCTTTTTGAAACTCATAATCATTGTAATAGAAATTATCTTCAATTCTTTTTTGAATTTCTTCTGCCGAAAGTTTCTCTACATCTTCCATAGAAACCAAAACTTTAACATCGCTAGTAAGTTTCGTTTTTCTTTGAGGGTGTTTATCCCGTTGAGGAGATTGTATAAAATTGCCGTGATTCATCTGCAGCACAACTGGTACTTTAACTTTTTTAATTAGTTTGCCTAATGCTTTATCAATCTTTTCATTAATGCCAGCTAAAGAGAAGCGAACTTCCGGATAAATACACAAGACCTTTTTGTTTTTAATAACATTTATCATGTGTCTAACGTTAGTTATATCAGGAATAAATTTTCTTTTTGGATAGCAACCTAAGGTTCTCATAACGCCTTCGCCGATATTATAAAATTCTTCTATTGAAACAACCCAACACATCTTTCTATATTTAAAGGCAACAAATTGGTTGATAAAATCGGTAAATGAAGCATGATTTGCTAAAACAATAAAAGGTCCTTTTAATTTTCTAACATCGTCATCAATATTGATTTTTAATCTATACCAAAAAGCAATAATTCTAGAAAGAACATTAGCAACACAATAAAGTGGGGTAACATGCATTTGCGGTGCTTTATTAATATCAATTTCTTTAAAATTCATTTCCATAAAAATTCCTCTAAACAAAATGTAACATTTGACAAAAATTTATTACATTTTATCATTTTAAAAGTATATAAAAATATTTTTTTCCAAAAATAGTCATACTAACACTTTAAAATCCTATTTTTTTATGAATAAATAATATAAAAAAATTATCTTAATCATTTTTGTATAAATTTAAAAAATACTTTATTTTTCAAAAAACCTTGCAAAACTCAATTATTTTTTTAATTTTTCTTCATTCATCATCAAATATACTAAGTTATCTAGGCGGCAATGTATTTAAAAAAATAAATAGCTCTTCGTTATTTAAAATAATGTTATTTTGTTTGCAAAGAATTTTTATTAATCAGCATTAAGAATAACCCAATTTGATTTAGAATTTCTTCCTCAATTTTCATTATTTTTGCATATTCTATTAGTTTATTTACACCTTTGTATTTTGACTTTCTGTATATATTTAGTACCTTTACATACACTTCAAATTCAATCTTATCTTTGTTTCTAATAAGATTACATATAGTTTTTTCTTTATCATATACTTTAACTATATTTCCTAAATGAGTACTTACTTCAATTATTCCAAGATTATATGACTTACTAACTGTATCAGTATGAGTAAATAGGGAGTCCGGACATTTTTTCGTACCATTTTAGAGGCTGACTCTAGAACAATATTCAGTTGGACTTAAATATCCTAACCTTTCATTTATTCTCTTTGTTTTAAACCAAGTTAAATACTTGTCTAATTCTTTTATGAACTCTTCTCTTATAACATTGTTCCAGTCATGATTATGGAAGAATTCTCTTTTTAATATTCCGAAGAATCCTTCACATGCTGCATTATCTGGAGAATATCCTTTTCTAGACATAAATCTTCTATACCGTATTCTTCCATTATGTATCATCTAAGTTTTAAGATACAATTCACACTAAATTAAATAACTTCTTATTGAGTGTGTACTTATCAAATCACGATTTATCGAGCAGGAGGATAGATTATGTTAATAAATGAATTATTTGATTTTTTGCCAAAATCTAATCGACCAACTTCTTTTGAAAAAGTTACAGGGAAATATCCATTTTTCAATTCTACCAATACAATAGATAAATTTGTTGATCAACCAGATTATTCTGGTGAATTTTTGATTATAGGTGATGGAGGCGCCGGTAATTGTAAATATTATAATGGCGAGTTTTCAGCAACTGATCATACATATCTATTAAAGCTAAAAGAAGGCGTAAATTGTAAACTAATCAAATATTTTCTAGAAAAAGACAATTTTAAAATATTAAACGATGGATTTAAGGGTGTAGGAATTAAAAACGTTAGTAAATCATATATTCAAAACATTGATTTTAAGAAAAACGGAAATTTTCAGACAAAGAAATACTATTTTCGTTAGATTCCATTAATACTTTAATAAGTCAGAATAAAAAACAACTAAAATTATTAGATGAACTTATCAAATCACGATTTGTCGAGATGTTCGGTGATGTTTTAAAAAAATGATAAGGGATTTGATACCTGCTTATTTGGTGATTATGTAAATCAAATGAACATTGGCCCTTTTGGTAGTGATTTAAAAAAAGATTGCTTTGTCTCAAAAGAAAATGGTTATTGTATGGTTTATGAACAAAAACACGCAATTGATAAAGATATGACTGTTGAAGCAAGGCATGTTACAAAAGAAAAATATGAAAAAATGAAGAGATTTGATATTGGGCCTGGTGACATAATAGTTAGCTGTAGAGGAACAATAGGTGAGTGTTTTATTCTTCCGAGTGATGCGGCGCCTCATGTTTGAATTTTTGTTACATCTATGCCAACGCATGATAAAATATTTATGTCAATCTTGACACACCTCCTTATTTTTCCCATTAATATTTTAGGAGGTTTTTTAATTAAAAAACGATTATTTTTCACGGGGTATTTTTCAATTTTCCTAATAAAAAAAGAGGTATTTTTTCAAATACCCCGGAAAAACCCCGGAAAAAAACGGAGAATCCCAAGAAAAAAGGCAATACAACTTAATGTATCACATAACTTGTTAAAGATGGTCGGGGCGACTGGATTTGAACCAGCGGCCTTCAGTTCCCAAAACTGACGCGATACCAAGCTACGCTACGCCCCGTGCAACAAATATTTAAACACAATATTTAAAAAAATGCAAATAATTTTAATCAATAATATAAAATTCTATTAACTAATACATGAGAAATATATTTTAATCTAGCTTGTAAAGTAAAAAATTAAGAAGAATATTAAAAAAGAAACTAAAAAGAAAACAAAAAAGCCTATTAGGTAGTAGTACCATTTTAAATCAGTTAAAAATTTCCTCATAGCTCTAAGTCTCCAAAAGAAGATGAATAGTCTACTTTATCAGAAAATGTTGGCAGAGCTTTTTCTACAAAAGTAAATGTTGTTTTGCCTTTTCCGATCGTATTGACTTTCAACAGTGCTTGAACATCATAATTTTCTCTAGTTATATATGCTACAGGGATAAATTCTCTATTTAATTTAATTTTTATAGCTAATTGATTATATATTGGCAATGCAGATTGCTTAGCAATCGAAGGTGCTCCATCAAAATTAGTTGTAGTGTACATGTATTTTGCGTGATTATAAGAAGCATTAGCATCTAAAACAATCGTCAAATAATAAAAATTATCTATTAATTCAAGCTGATTATTAAATGTTTCATTATCGATAGTCACTTTTTCATCAACAACATATGAATTATAAAAAAGATAATCGATCGGGTCAAAAGGATAAGATCCAAACTTCAATATAAAATCTTTTTTGTCGTATTTTTTTCCACTATTTTCATCAAAATGTGCAATATCGACTGATGGGACATTTTCCTTTCCGCTAGTTATAAAATAATTAATGCTACCAGGCTCAGAATACATTCTCTCTGCCATTTGAATGTTGTTACTAAAAGTAATGTTTTCTTTAAAATACCCTAAGGAGTTTTTATATGTTGTCGTATTGGTGTGCTGAAGATTTGAAAATGTTATGGAATTAGCGAAATTATAGCCTTTTGAAACATAAGCAGTAATAGAACTTAATCTAGAGAAACTGATTCTTGCTAAAGACCCATAACCAAATTTATTGATGACTTCTTCCTTTGAAAAATCGATGCTAGTAATATCTTTCCCTTCTATATATGAATTAAATTCATCAATTGCATAATCAACAGAATTTCCTTCCTTAATAAAACTACAAAACACGCTATTTTTAAGAAAAAGCGTCTTAAACTCAAATATTTTTTTTAAATTTAGGCTAACGTAGTACTCTTCATTAATAACAATTGAATCCAAAATATAACCTTCATTAGCTCTTGGATAAATAGAAACATAGAAATTTTTTAATTGCTTATTTTGACTAAGTGAGACACTTCCGTTAATGATGGAAGAATCTATTTCAATTGAGCAACCTGTTTTATTAGGGTCTCTTGGAACATAAAAAATTTCAACTAAATTCTCTCCTTCTTTTGCAGGGAATGAAAAATAATTGTCTGAATTAGTAAGATATTTCTT
>JAXDXW010000072.1:0-3048 GCA_034087725.1 Candidatus Onthovivens sp.
CCGATGAAAAGACCTCATAAAATTATTGATGGAAAATATATAGCTAACGCGCAAAAAAATAGTGACAAATATACAAGGCAATGTTGGAATAAGGTCGCGCCATGCATTCACACAAGAAATGATCAACTTGCATCTCAAAATACAGTTCATCCTGTTGATGATAGGGTGTTTTCAATTCGAGAACTCATGAAGATGATGACTATTCCTGATGATTTTATGTGGATTAATAGTTCTTTAGAAGAATTGAATAATCTTTCGTTAGCTGACAAGAAAAAGGTTTTACAAAAAGAAGAGATAAATATACGCCAATGTATTGGAGAAGCAGTGCCAACCGCAATTTTCAATCAAATAGCAATCAATATTAGCGGTTTTATGAAACAAAACCATCTAAATGCTAATCAAATTAATAAGCTAATTCATGAAAAAGAATTAGATGATAGGGATAATTTAAAAAACTTTATTAGAAGTAATCCCTTAAATCTTGGGTATTCTACATTAGCTAGAATTGCAGAACTTACAAATAGTAAAAGGGAGAATAATTCAGCTTATTTCACAAATAAGTTTCTTATCAGCGAAATAGTAAATAGGCTTCCGTCATTTGAAACTAATGAAATTAGAATTATCGAGCCAAGTGTAGGCGCAGGTAATTTTTTACCTCAATTGATAAAAAGATATGAGCATACTGAAAGTGTGATAATAGATATATGCGATATAGATAAAAATGTGCTAGAAATCGTAAAGCTATTATTGGAAAAAACTCATATTCCCCAAAATGTCAAACTTAATTATATTTGTGATGATTTCTTATTACATCAGTTTGAAAACCGCTATAATCTTGTGATTGGCAATCCACCGTTTACAAAAAAAAGAGTAAATGAAGTAAAAAAATATTTAGAACATAATGTAAATCAAAATACGACAAATTTGTTTGAGTTTTTTTTGGAAAAAGCTACAAGAATATCTGATTATGTAGCGCTTATTACGCCAAAATCACTTTTAAATACACCTGAATTTATTGTAACAAGAGATTATCTAAATCGATTTAGGATTGATTGCATAGAGGATTTTGGGGAACAAGGTTTTAAAGGAGTATTAGTAGAGACTATTTGTATCTTTGTTAATACTAAAATGAATCCAGGAAATACAGAAATTATCTCAACGACACTAAATAAAATAATGATACAAAAACAAAAATATATTTGTGATGAAAAACTCCCATATTGGGTTATTTATAGAAACAGATTCTTTGATGAAATATATTCCTGTATGGAGTTTAATTTATTCGATGTATTTAGAGATAGGCAAATTACAAACAATAATACTAGTTCAAAAAAAGGGAACGGAATGCTAAGGGTATTAAAATCAAGAAACATAGATGACACCGGAAAAGACATCGTAGACATTGATGGTTATGATGCTTATATTGACATTGATGTCGCTAAAAACTTGAGTGTTTATAAGTATTTTAATCGTGAAGATGTATATTTAACCCCAAACATGACATACAAACCTAGAATGATGAAGAATCCAAAAGGCTATATTGTTAATGGAAGTGTTGCAATTTTAATTCCTAAAAATAATAATTGCGAATTCTCTGCTACTGATATGGCTTATATTTCATCAGATGAATATAGATGTTTTTACAAAATAGCAAGGAACTACCAAACCAGAAGTTTAAATGTAGATAATACCAGCGTTTATTGGTTTGGAAAAAGAAAGGAGTAGCTTAAAACATGAAAGGATTTACAGATAGTCAAATAAATGAGTTTTTAAATCAATTTGATTACGATGTTAGAAAGTCGCATGATGCTCGGTGGATAGATCAAAAATGCACTATGGATGTGGTTTCTCTTATTGCGGACTGCATACTTCGATTTGTTTCAATAGATAAAAGCAAAGAATTTACAGTGAATGATATATGGCATAGTCCGTATACCGTTGAAAATGTGCAACAAATATTCGCAAAACCAAATCCAAATGAAAAGGCTGATAATGAATATGATAAATATTTTGGCCAACCAATCAAACTTCTTGGTTATAGTAGAATATTGAATTGTGATGTTAGAAATGGCAGAAACTTCTACACAATCAATAATTATGAGTTATTAGAGTTTATTAGTTTAAGGGAAAGAAATGCTTTTATGTTTCTTTGTTGTTATATAGAAAAAGTTTTACGGGATAGTGGTATTTATTTGTTATTTGAAAACTTTTTCGAGAATCCAAATGATAATACATATTTAGCAGTAAAAGAAGGGTTTAGCTCTTTTACTATTAGAAATACACCGATTAACGGCAAAGTGGAATGTAATCGTATTTTTATAAAAGTATTGAATCCGCTTTCTTGTAAATATAGAACTCTAGGAACTGTTAGAGGAAGATTGAGTAAAGATATTATTACACTTGACATGATTGCTTATAATCAAAGAAATTGGCGTGATCTTTATAGTGAAAAGCCAAAAGAAATGACGAGGGTAGAATATGAAAAGTCACTTCCTGCTCAAGATGAAGATAGGATGACTAGTTATAGAATTAATAAGGCAAAACAATTCGTTCGAGAATATAACGATAAGTATAGAAATGGCAGAACAGAGCTTGAAGAGAAGAATCATATGCAAGATCTGGCATCTCAAATGCATCATATATTCCCTGTTTCTTATTATCCAGAAATAGCGGATTATTATGAAAATTTGATTGCTTTAACACCAACCCAACATTATATATATGCTCATCCAAATAATAATACGCAATATGTAGACAGAATGTACCAGTATTTTTGTTTGATTGCAAAAACATCCAATATTAAAGAGAATCTTACAAACGAGAATTTACCAACCATTTATTCATTTGAAGATTTATGTTATGTACTGAACATAGGGCTTGAAACAGATCGATTTGACGATGTGAAATATATGAACTTCAATGAAGTTATTAGGTTGATAGATTTATTCTATGATGCCGTTTAGACAAATCGTCGAAAGTAATAATTAAACTGATTCATCGTTAGTAACTATTTCTTTAAGTAAAGAAGTCTAAACAACTTATAGCATG
>JAXDXW010000073.1:0-8521 GCA_034087725.1 Candidatus Onthovivens sp.
ATAATAAGAAAATAGTTGAAAACGCTTATGAAGTTGTTAAAAAAAGAAGTATAGAGGCTGTTGGAGAAAAATTAAAAAAGGTTTACGAAGAAGCTTACGCAATAAAAATAAATAAAGAAAAAAATAAAAAAGGTTAAAAAAATCGAATAAAATTTTAAAAAACCCTGCAAAACTCAACTATTTTTTAAATTTCTTAATGATATATAAACAATAATACTAAGCATTTCAACAACCCAGATTATTCTTATGTAGACAGAAATATCTAACAGTGGTGCTAAAGGTAAAACATATTTTTCAAGGAGAAAACTTATACCCAAAGATGTACTATTGGCTAATAGCGGGATAAAAAAGACTTAATATTTAAACTTTTTTTGATATAAACAGAAAAAGACGGTTTCAACCAAAAAAAACAACAATCTCGCCGATTATAAGAAATGTTACTGAATATTTTGATACATAAACATACAAAAGGTTAAAGACTAAGTTAGTAACTATGTTCATAGCTAGCAAAACTAATAAATGGATGTACCTCTTTTTGCTAACAAAAAGTATATTTGAGTTTCGATAGTTAACGTTAATATTAGTGCATAGAAAAAAAATTATACAAAAAATATATATTCTCGAATATAAAGATTCAACAATATTAATTAACACGAACAGCGTTGTTTTTTTCAAGACATTTTCTTATCATATAATCGTGAAAAATAACAAATTGTTAAAGACTATAATTCCGCTTTTATGTTTGCCTCTGCTTACTTCGAATTCCGCAGCTCCAAACATGTCGATAAGGCCAGAAATGATTGAATTAAATGTTCTAAGCATTGAGAGTTTAAACTTTGTAGGTCCTTCTCAGATTACTTTTAAAATACAAAACACATCGGATTATTTAATTACTTCTTTTGCAATAGATGTAAAATCGGAAGAGACTGTAGTAACAACACTATCTTTTTATGACACGATCCCTCCATACTCTGAATACAACACCGTGTATAAAAGTAATTTGGTGTTTTCAGAAACGACCACATACAGCTTTGAAATGCGGAAAGTTTATGGATATAAATCTGACGCTTATGAATCAATGTCTATTACAAACAAAATTTCTTATGTTGCTTCGCGGAAAGAAAGCTTAAATGAATTTGAATATTATGTTCAAGTTGTCAAGTTTTCTATAACAATAAGTGTTCCAGAGGAAAAAGAATACGGAAAGTTTATTTTTTATGTCAATACTGATATTGATAATTATAGCTATCAAATGTACGCAGAAACTAGTATATACGAACAAGAAAATCAAATTGAAATAAGAACCTCAGAAAAAGAGTCGGAAATTAAAATTTCTGCTTATGCAATAAAGAAGGATAATAATAGCAGTAATTCGAGTATTGTGACAACAGTAATTGTTTTATCATACATGCTACTACCAGTAGTTGCCTATTTTATAGTGGCTTTTGTGATAGCTTTAATAGGCGGAAAAATTAGAAAAAACAAACGAAAAAGACAATAAACCCCGCTAAAGTCCATTATTTTTTAAAAATTAAATCATTTTATTAATTAAGGTTTTTTAAAATTATTTGATAAAATTCTTTTTTAAAATTGATTTATAAATAAGTTGCTTTAATGTTTTGAATATAATAATATATTTAAGCAAGCTTTCTTTGAATCGAATTGATTCAAGGCGGAAGGAGTAATTATGAAAAAGAATATTCATCCAAATTACCATAAGTGTAAAGTCACTTGTATCTCTTGTGGAGCAACATTTGAAACCGAATCAACATTAGATGAAATTCGTGTTGATACATGCAGCAATTGTCATCCATTCTACACAGGTAAACAAAGATTTACACAAAACGATGGAAGAGTTGACCGTTTCAATAAAAAATACGGATTTAAGAAATAATAGATGCCATCCGAAACGGATGGCTTTTTATTATTTAAAGGGCTAAGGAGAAATACCAATGGAAAAGAAAAGATTTTATATAACTACACCTATTTATTATCCTAGTGGGAACGCTCATTTAGGACACGCATATTGCACTGTAATGTGTGATATATTTGCAAGATATAAAAGGCAAAGACATTTTGAAGTTTTCTTCTTAACTGGAACAGATGAGCACGGACAAAAAATTGAAAAAAACGCTAAACTGGCTAATAAGCCTACTCAACAATATGTTGATGAAATTGTTTTGAAGTTCAAGGATTTGTGGAGA
This sequence comes from Candidatus Onthovivens sp., assembly GCA_034087725.1. Lineage (GTDB taxonomy): Bacteria > Bacillota_I > Bacilli_A > RFN20 > CAG-826 > Onthovivens. The sequence goes on from JAXDXW010000073.1 coordinate 2,205, forward strand.
CTTTTAGAAATAACAAACGATGACTATATTAGGACTACTGAAGATAGACATGTTAAAGTAGTACAAAGTGTCTTTTCAGATTTTTTAAAAAACGATGATGTTTATTTAGGAAAATATGAAGGTCGGTACTGTACCCCATGCGAAAGCTTTTGGACTGATACTCAGGTAGGTGAGGACCATTTGTGTCCAGATTGTGGTAGACCTGTGCAAAAAGAAACAGAAGAATGTTATTTCTTTAAAACTAAAAAATATTTAAATAATTTAAATGAGTTTTTTTCTAAAGAAAAAGCAATTTTTCCAATTTCTAGAAAACATGAAATGGAGAATAACTTTATTAAACCTGGCTTAGATGATTTATGTGTTAGTAGAACCTCTTTTACATGGGGTATCCCTGTCAAAGAAGACGAAAAGCATGTTGTTTACGTTTGGATGGATGCGTTATTTAATTATTTAAGCGCACTTGGTTATAGAAGCGAAAACGATACCTTGTATAAAAAATTCTGGGAAAGTGAAGAAAGTGAAATTATTCATGTAATTGGAGCAGATATTACCCGTTTTCACACTATTTATTGGCCAGAGTTTTTATCAGCTCTTAATTTAAGAACACCAGATAGAGTATTTGTAACAGGCCTTTTGATGATGAAGGATGGGAAGATGTCAAAATCAAAAGGAAATGTTATTTCGCCATACCCATTAGTAGAAAAATATGGTTTAGATATTGTTCGTTATTACTTTGCTCGCGAAATAATATTTGGACAGGATGGTCAATTTACTCCAGAACAGTTTATCGAAAGAAACAATATGGATCTTGCTAATAATTTAGGAAATCTAGTAAATCGAACAATTTCGATGATTATTAAATATTTTAATGGGATAATTCCTGAATTTAAGTCTGTTACTGCGCTGGATAAAGAAATAGAAGATTTAGTTATTAAAACTAAAAGCTCATATGAAGAAAAAATGGACGATTTAAAAATTACTGAAGCCATTATTGATGTAATGGATTTGTTATCTAGAGCTAATAAGTATATTGAAGAAACTGCCCCATGGAGTTTAGCAAAGGAAGAAGCTAAAAAGGAAGAACTTCAAGCTGTTATGTCACACCTTGCATATGTTATTTTCAGCGGAGCAATGATGCTACAACCTATATTAGTTAAGAAATGTCCAAAAATATTCGAATCCTTAGGATTAGTTGAAACCGAAGCTGATTATAATAACATTGCCAAGCCTGAATTATTAAATGGTAAGGTCGTAAAAAAAGGAGAAGTTTTATTCCCTAGATACGATGCAGCAGAGGTCGAATTTGTTAAAAATTTAGTTAAGTAAGAATCTACGTTGTTGGCAAATAAATGATATCGGAATAAGTATAGACTTCACCTTTATAAGTTGCAGTTATATGGAAAACTGAAGGAATATTTTCTTCTACACTAAGCAAAGTGAATTTTGCTTCGTCTGTTTGTTCGTTTACTTCAACTTCAGCATCGAATAGCTTTTCGTTATATCCCCGTTCAACTCTTTCCTCTCCTTCATAAAAATCTAGTCCAGGAGAAATATTTATTTGCACTTTTACTGAGCTTCCTATTTTGATTGTATTTGAATTAGATATGATAGAAAACGATATGCAATCAGGAACATCAGGAAGGACAGTGTCTTGATCAGGAACAACTTTGTTAAAAATTCGATAACCTGTACCAACGCCTATACCTACACCGGCTAAAAGTAGTAATGCAGCAGCGATAAAAGTACCCGCTTTATTTAAGAGTATTTGCCTTTTTGACCTTTCGTTTAATAAATCAATGAAGCGTATTTGAAAGTAATCTAAGAAATTTTCAATAAATTTAAAGGAAGGAACATTAACTCCTTTTTCATAATTTCTTAATGATCTAATAGAAACATTACATATTTTGCAGAGATCCTCCTGCCTAAAGTGGTGCGATCTTCTTATTATTTTGATGTTCTGTGTAATTATTTTAATATTAATAGGAGTATTCTTGCTCGAATTAGATATTTCGACTCTATCAAAAAAATCATTCATTGAGCAGTTTAATACTTGCGCATAATTATATAGCGACTCTAGCGAGGGCACATTTACATTGTTTTCAAAAAGAGAAATGGCTTGAAATGTGTAGCCAGTTGCTTTTCCAACCTCTTCTTGAGATAAGCCCAATTCTTTTCTTCTCGTTTGAAGGAAATTTCCTAAGGACTTTTTTGTCATGGTATTTATGATAATACAAACTGTAAATTTTTTCTATTTTAGTGCAAATTACTTGAATATAACGAAAAGAAAATTGAATCTTTCTAATATTGTATTGCTTAACAATTAACTCTAAAATTAATTATATGAAAAAAATTGGTTTATTTTTCGATTTAGATGGTACTTTGTGGAATTCTCTTCCTCAAATTACTAACGCTTGGAATTTAGCAATGGCTGAAAATAATATTAATCGTTATTTTACAGAAAAAGACATTTCTTCTTACATGGGGTTAACGCCAGAAGAAACAGTTCCACTCGCATTTCCTTTCGTTGATTTTAAAAGAGGACTTGAGTTATTCAAATTATGTTTTGAGTATGAACTAAAATATTTGATTCATCACCCAGGTGTTTTATTTCCTAAAGAAAGGGAGATTTTGCAACAACTTTCGAAAGATTTTCCTCTATATGTTCTTTCAAATGCAGATGTTGGATATATCGATACTTATATTGAAGGATATAGCCTTCAAAAAATTTTTAAAGGCTTTTTGTGCGCCGGAGACACTCATTTAGATAAAGCGGACAATATCAAACTATTAAAGAACAAAGAAAAGCTTGATCACGTTATTTATATTGGCGATACAAAAAAAGACATGGAACAAACTTTAATAGCTGGCGAAACATTTGTTTTTGCCTCGTACGGGTTCGGAAACATTACTAATAACAATGTTTATAAAATAAAAAGTATAGAAGAGTTACCAAAGGTTATTGAAGAAATAAAAAAGTCTTTATTTTAAGAAAAACCCTGCAAAAGTCCACTATTTTTTAGAAAATTAATAATTTTAAAAGAAATTAAAAATAGTAATTTATAAAAATAAATCCTCGGTAAGACATATTTTGATATAATATTTTTTATTAAGACGGAGATATTTTATGAACAATAGCAAGATTAAAGCTTCAAGTAAATCCGAAGATACTTTAAAGCTAAATTATCGCAGAACTTTTATTATTGGTTTTGCTTTCTTTGGAATTTTATTATTGTGGCAAGTTTATGACAGCTGGTGTCCAACATTTTTGACAGAACTTTTTAGGGAAGCGCTGGGGACTACAGATCATGAAGAGGTTCAATATTTGGTTGGCTTAATGATGGCATTAGATAATTTGGCAGCATTAATAATGCTTCCAATATTTGGAAAATTATCTGATAAAACACATACAAAAATAGGTAAAAGAATGCCATATATACTTGTTGGAACTTTTTTATGTGCGGTTGCTTTTCCTTTCGTACCTGTATTTTTCCATTACCATAATTTAGTTGGCACGATAATAATGATGGCAATTGTTGTCTTTTTTGCGATGATGTATCGAAATCCTGCTGTTAGCTTAATGCCTGATATAACCCCAAAGCCATTAAGAAGTAAAGCTAATGGAATTATTAATATCATGGGTTATATTGGCGGTGCTTTTGCACTTGTTGTCGGCCTTATATTTGTTTTATCGAAATATTTAGGAAATGATGCTTTTTTATGGATTAATAATGAAGCAAATATTTGGTTAATAGAAGGCCCTTTCTTAGTTGCATCTATATTAATGATTATTAGTGCTCTAGTTTTGTTCTTCTCTATAAATGAGAACAAAATTGCCGAAGAAGTAGCTGAAGATATGGCGAGAGGTGAAAAACTTGCCGAGATTGAAAGTAGTGTTGAAGAAGACGAAAGCAAACCAATGAGCAAAGCTAATAAAACAATGCTTATATTGATTTTATGCGCTGAGTTTTTATGGTTTATGTCTGACAACGGAATAGGCACATTTATGGGCAACTACACTCTATATTATCTAGGATGTTCGACTTCTTCTAATATGATAAATTTATTCGTCGGTGGTGTTGGATCGGTAATTGGTTTCTTGGTTGGAGGAATGCTAGCTTCAAAAATAGGTCGTAAATGGACTGTTTTTTCTGGCTTAGGATTATCTTTATTGAGTCTTGTTGTTTGGGCAATTATATCTTACTCAACGAACGTTCCTTCATCGACATTTGGTTCAAATACTTTCCCTATATACTTATACTTTATTTGGTTTTTCAAAGGCCTTGGGATGAGTTTAGTTCATGTCAATTCATATCCTATGGTTGTAGAATTATGTAGTAATAAGAAAATTGGTAGATTTACTGGTTTATATTATGCTTCATCCATGGCTGCACAAACTATTACCCCTTGTTTGTTAGGTTTAATTTTAAAGATTGAGGGAGTTTCTTTCAAGTTCTTACCTATTTATGGAGCGGCTTGTCTATTAGGAAGCTTTATTATATTTGCTTTTGTTAAGAGTGTTGGAAATAAAAAAACTACGATTAAAAAAGGTTTAGAAGCACTTGACGTAGAGGATTAATATGAATAAAAAGAAATTTTTATCTAAAATAAATTCAAAAGTTTGCTATGGAATTGCCCATAGAGGCTATTGGAACGAAAAGTTTACAGAAAATAGTTTAGGCGCTTTTAAGGAAGCCATAAATCATGATATTGCGTTTGAACTAGATGTACATCTTTCTAAAGATAATCAACTAATAGTTTGTCACGATGATGACCTGATAAGAACAACAGGCAAAAAAGGAATTATTGAAGAATTAACCGTTGAAGAGATTAAAAATAATTATCGACTGTTAGATGGAAGTTTAGTCCCTACTTTTCAAGAAGTTTTAGATTTAAATAAAGAAAAAGTACCCATTATTTGCGAACTTAAAGTACATAATAAGAATTATAAGCCTCTTGCAAAGCGCTTTATAGAAGAGTCAAAGCAAATAAAAGATCGCAAGAATTTAATGATTATTTCTTTTGATCCTCGAGCTTTGCTATTTGCGAAGAAAAGCGGGTTTGTAAATAGTCTTTTAGTTACAAAAAATTATCATTGGGTTTATAAACTGAGATATTTTTTTGATTCGCTTGATTTAGAATACAATATGTTCGAGGAGAAATCCGTCAAAAAATACGCAAAAAAACACTTTGTTAATTTACGGACCATTGAATCGCTTGAGATATTTGAAAAACTGTATAAAGAGGTAGATACTTTAACTTGTCAAAAATTTGATTTGAATGTAGCAAAAGAACGTTTTAAAAATAAAACATATGAAATGTAACAACTTAATTTTGTATAATGCGCGAATTTCTTTAGGATTATCTAGAAAAAAAGTTGCTTATGAGACCGGAATTAGTTCTTTGTATCTAAAGAATGTGGAAGAAGGCTATATTCCATTGTTACAAAAAAAGAAAAAAATACTTTATGCTTATTATGGCATTGATGAAAACGAATATAATGCCTTGGATTACCCTGGAAAAATTAAAGAAGAAGGGAAGAAAGAAAAGAAATTTTTACAAAAGTTTTTTAAAATTTATAAATCTATTTATACTGTTATTTCCTTGCTAGCGATAGTTGTAATTTCTTTATGTGTTTGCATACCAAGTTATTTTCTAATGGACGATGTTGTAAATAACAAAATTAAATACACAAATCAGTCTTATTTGCAGTTTAAAGATGAGATGTATGAAAAAGGAGACTTGGTTCCTTCACCAATGCAATTAATGTTCTTTGACCTGTTTTCTTATAAATTCTGTGAAGAAAATGCTGATGCGCCTGTTTTTTATATTATTTCTAACGAAAAACTTTTATTAGATAGCATGATTATACAAAAATATGAACTTGAAGATAAGTCGATAGAAGTTTATATGGGAACATATGAAGATAGAAAAACTTATGATTGTTCCGTACAGATTAAAGGCACACAAGATAAATCAAACAAACAGTATTATTTTAGCTATGCATACGGCACTAAAAAATATTCTTTTAGTTATTTTTATGATGCTGAAGGGAACGAATATAAATCGACTGATGAGGAACTTATAGATTTAGAAAAAAAGAGCTATGAAATTTTTGATAAATTTCTTATAGATTGTAATAATTCATTTAATAATTTGTTCTCTTTTGAAATCGATTTTTTCCAATTCATAGATGAAAAAATACAAAATACTGAATATCAAGCGAAACTATATTCGACATATTTTGGACTGTTAAGTGGTTTTTCTATTGGTGGACTTTTGGCGCTTTTTTCGCTGCTTCCTAATTGCTTTATGATAGG
>JAXDXW010000074.1:0-2632 GCA_034087725.1 Candidatus Onthovivens sp.
TAATTTATTAGAAGAAGATTTTAATGAAATCGTTGATCAATTCGATATTGTTCAAGATACAATTAGAACTGTGTTTGATGTCGATAAATACTCTATTATCGAAAAAAGTGTCGATTTTTCATATCAGGATAGAAATTATGACATACTGAATCAGTGCGTTAGCGATAATAATAAAGAATTATTTTCTCTTTATTTAAATAGCAAAGACATGATAGCAAAAGATAACGACAATTTATTTTTCTATTCTGGATTGTATTGCGTCGGAAATGATTATTATTTATCTAAGTTTAAAGAAGAGAAAATTAAATATGATAATCAATTTTCTGTAGAAGTAATTATGGAAAGAATAACTGAGGGAGTTGAAGATAAACGCATTTATGTCATGAAAAAAGAATCTGAATATAAAAGTCAAAAATCAGAAAATTGCTATTCTTTTTCTATATATGCGAATTTAAACGAATTGCATAAAGAACAAAACGCTTTATTTTTCTCGGAATTAGAATATAAAAATAAAGATAATCATTTAGAAATGGAGCTTTTTATAAAAAATAGAATAAATACTTTTGAGTTTGAGGATATTTATAAGCACGATGAAAGTACAATAAGTTTTATTTTAAATGAAGCAAAATTTAATCGTAAAAAAATAAGTGATATTGAATTTTTATTAAAATATATAGAAGAAAATCGTATTTATTCAGCACTTGATTTTGAAACAACAAGAAATTGATAAAAAAATCAAATAATTTTTATTTCTACTTCGTTTTTATAGTGTAAGTAAAAGGAGAAAGAAATGAAAAAGAATTTTATATTAAGCTCTGGATTATTTTGTGCATTATCATTAACTGCGTTAGTAAGTTGTTCATTTGAAGATATAAATCCCGCAGGAGAAATTAGTGCCAAAGAATCGACAAATATTCAAGCAGCTACAGGTTTAAATATAATTGCTAATTTATCTATAAAAAATGCGGCCCCATCACTTAGACAATTCTCGAAAGACTTTAACAAAGAGTTAACTGATGAAGAAAAAAACAAGATTGAGCAAATTTTGCCAACTGTTGATATGTTACTTGATAATGGAAATGTCTTTTCTAGTGTGAGGGAAGAAATTGAGATTACAATTAATGATGTTACATATTCTTACAAAGAAACAATATCCTTTATAAATAGTAATTTATCTGAAAATAATTACTTCTTGTTTTATAACGAGCTTGATGAGAAAGGCGAAGTAATTGCTCCTTCATTAAAAAATAATATTAAAGATGATCACAATGATGAAGATCATGATGATTCAGACGATAATCATGATCATGATCACGATCATGATTACGAAGATGAAATTGTAACTTTTCAAAGAATTGCAGGTTTAGCAACTTTTGACGAAGAGAATTTCTACAATTTTGAAAGTGTTTCAAAATCGGAAATTGAGGATGATGAGAGCGAAGAAGAGAGATGGTTTAAAATTAATTTAGATGAAAACTCTTATGTTCGCATTAATCAAGAAATTGAAACCGAAAAAAGAAAATTTGAAAATGAGTTCTCATATATTTATGTAGAAAATAATGCGGTTAAATCGAAATACTCAATAGAAATTGAAAAAGGCAGAAAGGATCAAATCAAGGTCAAAATTGATGACTTAAAGTATAGCATCGATAGACTAATAGATAAAAATGGAGAGGTTATTTTTAAAATTAAGTATAAAGATGACTCTAGCAAAATACTCGCAACCTATAAAAAAGAAGTTGACGAGGAAGGTAATATTACATTCGTTCTTGTTTAAATATAAATACCCCACCTTAACGAAAAAGGAGCTCAACAGCTCCTTTTTCCTTTATTTCAGAAATATGAATTTTGAAAAAATAGTTGACTTTTGCAGGGTTTTCTCAATAAATCTTTAGATAATATACTCATAGGTCATTATTGCATCACACTTTGCTGTGCCAGAAACATTAACATCATTATATTCAGTATTCATTTTTATTTCGGAATTTCCGCTATTATTTTCAAGGAGTCCTTCCTTGTTAAAGACGCAGGTTGCCTTACCTGTAATAGACATTCCTCCTTGTTCTTGATTTATCGAGTATGAGACATTCATTTTTCCATCTATTAAAGCAAATGTTGCTTCACCTAAACTTTTTAGACTTGATAAAAAAGATGAATCTAAAAAGACAAATTGACTATTAGAAATATTTTCTTCAACTACAGTTGGTTCATTTAGCTTAATTCCTGCAGCTAGAAAAACTCCGGACAAGTAAGTATATGTAGTAGTTGTTGTCAATTTTGCACTTGAATATTTGTTTTTAACAGAAGCATCATAGTTAGATGAACAATATTCAACGGCTTCATCATAAGAAAGGTTTTTATCTTGAGATGTGTTCGTTAAATCCTTTCCGCATGCTACTAAAGTAAAAATAGAAGCACATAATATTAAAAAATATATTTTTTTCATAGTCTCTCCTATTTGATTATTATAAAACAATGGAAATATTATGATTAATAAATTTTTCATAAACCAAAAATGGTGTTATAATCTTTCTACAAAGGAAAAACAAATGACATTTGAAGAACTATATAAGTTAGCTTTTAGTGTATCTAACGAAACTTTAAAAACCAAAGATTGTGAAATTGGAAGTGT
>JAXDXW010000075.1:0-2323 GCA_034087725.1 Candidatus Onthovivens sp.
ATTTAGGCTATAACAATTAAAAAGCCAAATTAAATCGTAACCGACCTTTTTTGAAGATAAGAAATTGGGAAACCGGACGAAACAGAAACCTCATCATCCTTTATTTTTCCATAAACAGTCAAAAGCTGCTTCCCAAAAGAATAATTTTGAATTGGACCATCAACACCGGACAAATAATCATTTTTCTTAAGCTCCGGTAACAATGCCTCCATCATTGCACACGCAGAAAGGAAATTACCTTCGTTATAATTTGGGAAAACCAAATATTCATAAGACATAGTATCACCTCTATAATATTATAAGAAAAATATATCAAACATGAAGTAAAGTAACAATAGAGTAGACGCGATGTGTACTAATTTTCGTACCATAAATTCCAAAAATTACAATTTTGATACCGTTTGTCCCTAAATTTAAAAATTCATTGACAAGTCGAACAAATGTTTCTATAATGAGAATTACCAAAAGGGACATCTGTCCCTATCATCATTGGAGGTCAATATGGCTTATAAAGATGACATAATTGATTATGTAAATAATTACTATGAAAAATATGGCATTTCTCCATCAATTAGAGAAATAGCCGAAGGTATTGTATTAGCAAAATCTTCTGTACAAAGGTATTTAGTGCAATTGTCAGAAGAAGGAAAAATAGAGTATGGTGGAAAACGAGGAATCAGAACTCAAAAGATGATGCAGAAGAAAGACGACCAAGTTAGAATTGGAAAAGTAGGAAGCATTACCTGCGGACCACTTGCGTTTGCAGAACAAAACATAACGGAGTATTATAACTTTTCAACTTCTCTTGTCGGAAACGGAGAATTTTTTATGCTTGAAGCATGTGGAGATTCAATGGTAAACGCAGGAATAGACGATGGTGATTTAGTTATAATCAAAAAGCAAAGTACTGCTGATGACGGACAAATTGTCGTTGCACTTCATGGTGATGAAACAACACTAAAAAGGTTTTACAAGGACAGAGAACATAAACGATTTATTCTTCATCCGGAAAACGATAGAATGGAAGATATCATAATTGAAGATGATATCCAAATTCAAGGAGTAGCAGTAAAAATACTAAAGGAAGCGATCTAATGGAAACAGATTATATGAATCAAATTACTGCAAATAAGAGAGAACCAAAGCCCAAAATACCCATTGAGGTAATGCTAAAATGTATGACAGACGGGAAGATGTTACCATTATGCATTAAATGGCAAAACGGCTGCATATATGAAATAGAACGAATAATTGACATTAAACCACGTGGACCATATTCAGTGATTTACAAGGTAATGATAAATGGTAAACAACGCTGTTTGTACTATGAAAACAAAAAGTGGTTAGTTGAATCGAAAGGATAGTGATTAATAAATTTCAACGTCGTATAAATATTGATTGGTGAAAAGAGTAAGAGTTAAAGTTAATAAGAAGTAGTGTAGGGTTGAATAGTAGAAGCGTAAATATTTATCGGCAAATAAACAAAGAAATAATACAAAAAAGTATATATTGTTTTGCGACCGATAATCTCCCTACACGATAGGAAATTATCGGTTATTTTTATGTGAATCAGGAGGTTTGAATATGAAAAATGTAGAAAATCCAAAGCACAGCATGACTCCGGTATATGATGCAAAAGGCAAAAAACTTGCCGAAATGAGCAAAGATCGAAAAAGGCTTGTTATAGCAAAACAAGGAAGAATAATAGAATTATTCGTAAACAATCAAGGCGAGCTTGAACAAATAGAACACTAATCCATAGAGTCCTCGAGACCGGGATTGAATTACTGACATTAGTTGGTATTTCATCCCGGTCTTTTATTTTTTGGACAAGTACGATACTATATATGCTTTTTATATTTGCGAAGCAAACATTTGAAGTTTTTCTAAAACTTCCTCATTATTATTGATCCATCTATTTATGTATTCTAATCCATAATTTTTTATCAATACTATAGCTTCTTTTTTCTTTTCTTCAATTAATGTTTCCAATTCAATTATTTCATCTTTTAAAATGTCATAAGAAAAAAACGAATTAAAAGAACTAGTAAATTCATTTGATAAATTGAACATGAGCAAATCAATTTCCTTTTCAAAATCATTTTTTCTAATATTCAAAAGTGGATCAACTAATTCTTTTATTCCAGCTTTAGATAAAGTTTGCTCATCCCCATACATAGCGAACGCAGTTAGAAAAACCCAATCATCATTATCAATGTTTTTATATGAAAACAAGAGTTTTTTAAAATATGTCAACGCTCTGTTGAATTTAAGAAGATGACCAATAGAGTTAAATCCAAATGTTAATAACTCATTAAAATAA
>JAXDXW010000076.1:0-44675 GCA_034087725.1 Candidatus Onthovivens sp.
TATCAGTTAAAGGATAGCGATATAAAAGAACATCTTTGGAATCATCCTTCCGTTCAATTACTTTTAATAATTGTTTTCTACTAAATAAACCCATATTAGTACCTCCGTAGAATTATTTTAATTATAAATAATTAAATAAAACAAATATATAAAAAATGTGACATAAAAGTATTTTTTGTTGAATATTTAATTGGAAATAAATTATAAAGTCTTACATATTAGATTCAAAATTTAAAAGTAACTTGCATTACTTGATATCGATTGTGATAGTAATTGAAAGTTTAATTTTTGATATAATCCATAATTTAGTTCTGACGAAGAAAGCAAAAAGAGAAAAAATTATAGAAGAGTTTTTTGAATTTTTAAAAAAATAGTTGAGTTTTGCAGGGTTTTTCTTATAAAAATAGGACTTTTTAAAGTCTATTTAGCGCAAAATTTTAATTAAATAAAAAATTACCATGATTATCTAAATTACGAGTTATATAAATAAAATTTATATAAAAAATTAAAAAATTTTTAATTATTATGTGGATTTTTAAAATATTTTTGTCGATAAAATATCGAATTAATCGAATATTTTTAATTTTTATTAAGATTTTATCAATAAGTTTGATTTATTTGTTTGTTGAATTAAACTTACTTATACCCCTAGAAAGGAGAAGAAGGTTTAGATAAAAGCTAGGGTCATCTAAATCAACAAATTTATGAAAAAAAGAAGTTTATTATTGGTTACTGCTGGTTTAGCAGTTGTATCATTGGCTTCTTGTAAAGGTACAGTTGCTTCTTTGGAAGTTAAATTACCTACATTAGAAGGATTTACTTTTACAACAAGTCAAGAAAAAGCTGTTGTTGGAACTGAATTTAGTCTTACAGTTACAAATTCTTCACCAACAACAAAAAGATTAAAGAGTGTAGAATTAAACGGAGAAAAACTTGATGGTTATGTCTCTGGAAGCAAAACTCTTTATACGTTTAAGGTTCCAGCTGCTTCTGAATTAAATATTACAGCAACTGCTGCTGTTTTATATGGTGTGAGCTCCACTAACTTAGTATTAGATGGTTTAACTTCAACATACTATGAAGCTGGAGAAACTGTTTCATTTACTCCGTATTTAAAATCGGTCGAAGCGCTAGCAGATGTAGTCGTAAAAACAGGAACAACTACAGTAACTACTACAAAGACTGATGGTGTTTACACTTTTACAATGCCAGAAGGAGATGTAGAAATTACTGGTGTTGCGGCTGTTAGTCCAACATATGATGTCATTCTTCCAGAAGACTTAGAAGGTTTTATTTTTAAGTCAGACATTGCTGATACAGAAGAAGGTGAAACTGTTAAGGTTACGATTGAAAAAGTACCAAATACAAATTACTTATTGTCAGATGTAAAAGTATATGATGAAGAAGTTGAACTTTTAACCGATGGTACAAAAGGTATTTTCTATTTCGAAATGCGTGATGAAAACGCAGTTGTCACCGCAAAAGAAACATTATTATATGAAGTTACAATTTCTAGTGAAATAGAAGTTACAGATGAGAGTGACTTTGTAGCAGCGGGAGAAAGCGCTGGTTTTGTTTTAAAAAATCCTTCACTTGCTGAAAGCATTGTTATATTAGACGGAAATGGTGAAGAAGTTTCATATACCATAACACATGGATTTGTAGAATTTACGATGCCTGCAAGTGACGTTACTGTAACTATTAAAGAAAAGGCAATTATTGGTGACCTTTTGCATGCTATTAGTCTTACTTCTTTAGAAAATAAAGGTACAGCTACAAATATAACAAGCACTTATGCTTCAGGTAAGACTACATATGAATATGAAAGTGGTGTAGATGCATATGGAACATTCTTACATGTTAATAAAAAAGGTACTTATAGTAGTGAAGATTTATATTTAGGCCATGATAAGAGCGGCAATGAATACACTATTCAAAAAGATGGTGATACTTTCTCTTCTGTTTCAACCGTTGTTACAGACGATGAAAGAACAAGTGTTAAATATGATCTTTTCACTTATCAAGTCCCTGTTTATGGTACAAAAGGCGCTTTATCTTTAATTGCAAACGGAATTATTGATAACACATTCGATAAAACTAAAGTTTTGAAAACAAATGAAGGATATGATGTTAGCTTCTGTACTTTAATTAAAGAATCATCTGATACAAAATTATTTACTATAGACGCAAGTGTTGAATTAGTAAGTGGTGCAGCAACTAAGGTAGATATTACTTCAGTTGGATATGCTTCTTCAGAATATGATGTAGATGTTGAAAATAACACTGTTGAACTTCATAAAGATGCAAGCGCTTTATACAATAAGGCACTCACAATAGAATCTAGCTATGGCTTACCTTCCGCAACTCATGATTATGATTATGAAAGCTTCTTATTTGAAGATTTTGAATTAGTTGATGCTACAACAGGTGAAGCTATTCCTGATGCTTTTACTATTGAAAGTGGTTGGAGTAGTGGAAAAAATATTTTCTTAAAATCCACAAGTGAAACAGCTACTGCAAAAGTAGATACACCAGTAGTTACGACTGATCCTTCTGATGGAATTAGTGCAAGTTACAATTCTTATGGTGGAAAAGTCTCTATTACAGGAAGTGCAGCAGGTACATATGTTGTTACAATTTCAACAAAAAATGTCTCAAAAACTTTAACAGTTACTGTTGTTTTACCTAAACCTACAGAAGTTTCCGGTATTAATACATATGTATTATCTGGTACAGAGTACACAAGTGACTATTTAATGGTTACAACTCCAACAGAAGAAACACCTGTTCAAACAGCTAGTGTTACCTTATTTGAAGGATCCACAATCTCATTATCACCATCTTTCAATCCGTATTCAGCTGATTCAGCATTTACTGGTGAAGTCATTGATGGAGGAGATGATGGCATTACTGGCAAAGCTACTACCATAACTATGTGGGGAGAAGAAAGTGCTGTATATGAAGTCACTGGCAATAAAGTTGGTACTTATAAAATTAAATTATCATCCGCAGTAGAGAGCAGTGTATTTGTAGAAGTTACAATTGAAGTCGCTGCAAAACCTTCAATTGATGCATTAGTTGCAAAACGTTATGGCTATACAATGAGAGCTGGAATGGGTTCTCCTGAAGAATTAGTTCTCGGAGTTGAATTTGCTCCAAATGCAGAAGATGCAAAAACCGGAACTGTTACAATTTTCGATAATCACAATATGCAAATGGGCGGTGAAGCTACAACAACAACATATAACTATACATATGCAGAAGACACCTCAAGATTTACATTAACAACAACTGGTGGAGATGCTACAACAACAGCATTATCATTTAATGGATCTTTCAACTTGGTATATGAAACAGTTGATGTGTATGAAGATGGTGAAGTTGCATATTCTCAAGAACTTAAAGAATTGACAGCTAGTATGGTTACTGGAACTTCATTTGCAGATTATGAAAATACTGGACTAAGTCTTTACTTAGATTACGAAAATTCTTCAGCAAGTCTATCTAGATGGAGTGAAGAAAGTGGGTCTCAAGAAGGTGTCATTGAATTTACTTGTACAGTTACAAGTTTAAATAGTGTTGAATTTACAGTAACAGATGCATCTAGTGCTTGTGCCACATTTGGTTACACTTCATTAAAATCATTTACATATAATGGTGAAGAAAAATCAATAACATTAGTTTTTGAGAAAGAATTAGTAGAAGAAACTATCGTTCTTACAACCGGTTATTAATCTAAACAAAACATTATAAACAAAGCCTGCCCACGCGGCAGGCTTTTGGAGCATTTATGGAAAAAAAGACTTTAATTTTATTTTCTCTAATTAGTTTATTCTCATTAGCAAGCTGTGGTGGCAAAGGCCCTTCTATAGATCCTGATGATCCACCTACCCCTCCAGTTGTTAAATATGAGACTTTAGACAAAGTGATAAAAAATACTTCTAGATATACTTTAAAAACTGATGATGAAACTGATGATGGTTTTATTTATCAAATTGTTGATAATAATCTATTTTATTATGCCTGCAATATGGGGGGATATATTTTAGATTCACAAGATGAATCATATTTTCATCTATTTGATGTTTCATACAATGATATAGACGACGTTAATGAATTGAAAATGTCTGTTGGAGGTAGAAGTTTTCATAAAAATTTATACGAAGAAAAAATAAATAATTTATTGTTTACAAGTATTTTATGGGACTATCAAGATTATTTCTTTCCTGAAGAAGATAATTTTTATACTTGTGAAACTTATGATGTTGTTAGAAGCTTTGGAAATTTTTTCCAACTTAAAGGGATGTTATATTGCAACTATATTGAATTAACAATCTCTACAAAAAACACATTAGATACTATAAAGTTTTATGAAAAAAATGATGATAACAAAATTTTAACTTACGCATACAAAATTTATCCATCTAATATTAATGAGGTTGGTTTTTATACAGACTGGGTAAAAAATGGAAAGATTATTAAAGAAAGAATTTTTGATATTAAGCAAAAAGATCTTACTAATAATAATTTATCTGTTTATGAAAATGCCAATCTTAGCTTGTCGGATTGTGTAGTAGTTGGCAAGAGCATTTCTGAGCCTAATTTATATTATGTTGCTCAAAATGATGAACTCACTGGACCTGTCGGATTAAAAGTATATTCGGATAATCTTGTTGATCTTTCAAAACTTGATATTGTTGACATTAGAGGAACAGTAAAAACTGAAAATGGTTGCGTTGTTTTAAGAAACTCGAGTCTAAATAAAAAAGGGACAGTTGAATATGCTCCTAGATTTAGCGAGGAAGTTATTGGAAATAATTATGGTGGAGGAGTATATGCTTATGAAATATTCTCTTCTTCATCTATGTATGATGGAAGTTTGTATACAACTTTTGCAAAATTGACTGAAATTCCATCTCAATTTTCATCTATTGAAGATAGCTCTGTTCAACTTGCATTCCCTGATATTTATTCTACTAACGACGTCTTTTATATAAATTTAGTTATACCAAAAGAATTACCTTCCGAGCAAAAAGAGGTGATATTATCGAATATTTCTGGGTTAATTACTTTTGAAATAGGAGGTATTCCAGGTGATGATTTATCTATTGAAAATGTCATAGTAGATTACCAAACAGAAAATGACGAGACAAATGTTGTGTTGGTTTGTACTGAGGATACAATAATTCATAAAAAATATGAGCCAAGAGAACAAATTGAAGTTATTTATCCTACATTAAAAGATATACCTTTACCAAGTGGAGCTACCGGTGAAATTACATATAAATGTGGAGAAGATAGCGGAATTAACATTGAAGATAACTATTTAATCGAGGTTGAGTATGGAACTAAAGGTGTTTTCTATGGATGTGACTTGTCTGAAGAAAATTATCAACAATACTTACAAGATTTGATCAATTATGGGTGTATTAAATATGATGAAATTAGAGACTTTTCTTCCAAAAGACATGTAATTTTTACAAAGGGAAGATATATAATCGATGTTTCGTATGTAAATGATTGGTCTGGTTCAATCTTTTATATGTGGATTTATCGTTCTGATAATGTTTTAAGAATGTCTAGCATAGAAGAGAAGATAGAAGAGCAAGTAGGTTCCTTTTTCGATATTAAAAATTTCTTAAAACTAACTGGAACTTTTGATGCAGATTATTTAATTCATAGTCTATATTCTTACGCAGGAACAGATTATTCAGATAATCCAATTACATGTGTAACGCTAGACTTAAATGAAAATAAGTATTTTGACTACGTTTCTTCCTTAGTGCAAGATTTAGGTTATAGTCAATATAGAGTTGATGGAAGGGTAGCATACTATACTATTAGAGGTGCTTCTCATCAAGGATTCATTAAAGACGGTGCATTTTTGGATGTCGCTGTTTATAATACTTCCGATTACACCTATTATGGACACGATAGCTGGAATTATAGAGTTGAAATATTAATTTTAGAAGGTGATAAGCCTCTTAATATTAATATCTACGATTCGCTTGACTGCTTGAGTGATTTATATGAGAGTGTAGAAGAAGGTATCGGATATAAAATTAATTTACCAGAAGGCAGTAAAGTTGAATTGTGGAAGCGAATGCCATATGGTTATTGGAATGTTAATTATGGATACAACGGAAGAAACGAGGCTTTTGTATATTCTTCTGATTTGAATGCCGCAATACAATCTATTAAAGATGGTCTTATTAATTCAGGCTATGAGCTTCAAAATACCTATTCAAGAGGGTGGTTATATTATAAGAAAACTAGTAGTGGCCAATATCCTGTGCTTGTTCTTAATGAGTCTTCAAAAGGATATTTAAGAATAATGAACGATATTGGTGGAATAAGTTTCTTAGTCTAAAACCTGCAAATTTTGGCAAAAACCCTGCAGAAACCCAGCATTTTTTCAAAATTAAAAAGAGGAAAATTAGTTCCTCTTTTATTTTTCGAGATATTTTTTTAGATCATTATAGAGCAATTTGTCTGCTGGGGTGAAATTGATATTCAAGAAATCATTAAGTGAAATATATTTAGCTTCATCGTGTTCTTTTAAAACTAGATTAGAACTTTTAAAGTGACAAATGAAACAGTGCATTATCAAATTGAAATTTGAATATGCATATTCTATTGTGGTTAGATATTTTTCTATTATTATTTCAACATCTAATTCTTCTTTTATTTCTCTTTTTAAACAATCTTCTTTACTTTCTCCTTTTTCTAATTTGCCACCAGGAAATTCCCAAAATCCTTTGTATTCTCCATAGCCTCTTTTTGTGATAAACATCATATCATTTTTGATAATAATCGCTGCAGACACTTCAATTTTTTTCATAGTTAGATTATATGCCATTTTAATGCTTATAAAAAGAAAAGGGAGCACACTCGGAGTTTGTGCTCCCAAGGCGTAGGGAATGTCCTTTTGCGGACAGAGAAATGATTTATTACGAGAAAGTTATCAAAATTAATTATTTAGCTAAATACCTAGTTATATTTTTTTGATTTAAATAAATTTTAATAATTTTTAATTTAATTCTAGCAACAATTTGTTTAAAATATGTTACAATGTGTATCATATTATGAAACGCAATTAAAGTAAATACTAGTTTGCAGGATTGAAACAGGTAAAGGAGAAATTGTTACATGGAAATGAATAAATTTAAAAGAAGTGATGACTATATTATCGAGGCATTTGTTAAATTATTATCTATAAAAGATTATGAAAAAATATCGATAACAGATATTACAAATAAGGCTGGAATTGCTAGGGTAACTTTTTATAGACATTTTTCAGGAATTGATGACATTTTTGATAACATTATCTATAGAGTAAGTGATGCGCTAACAAAAAGTTTATTGCCTGTGTTAAAAAAGAATAATTTCGATGACTGGTATGCATTCATAAAGAGTTTTCTTCAAAATCTATATAATAACAAAGGCGATATAATGAAAATCACGGATCATAACAAAGATATTATTTTTAAAAAATTAGATGATAAATATAGAAAAATTCAAGATCAAAAGTTAGAGCATATTACTGATTTTAGACAAAGATATGATTTTGAACTAAAAATTGGAGTTATCACTTACATTTCAAGAGAACGGGCACGCTCTAACTTTAAAGAGAGTGTCGAAGATGTTGCTAATTATGTGACGACAAAAGTTATGAAAATTTAAGAAAACTCCGCAAAACTCAACTATTTTTATAAATTTTTCATTTAATCGTATTATTAAATATTTCATTGTTTCTTTTAATAAAGACTAAAAACTTAATTGTAAAAAATGAATTAAATCATTTATATTGAAAGTATTAGATAAATATTCTAATATTACTATGTCTTTAATAATAGAGACAATTAACGTTGGTTTTATTATTTCATCTTCTTAGTTTCTTAAATACTTACCCCTATACTATTTATAACTAATAAAGAGCGGAATGATAAAATAAAGGGAGTCTCTTTTTGGGACTCTTTTTTATTGTTTAAGGAAACTTATTTTTTTATAAAAGTAGGCTTGCCTTCGAAATCAAATTGTAAAAAATATCCAGATTGAGTTAACTTATGAATTTTAAATGTATATGTTTTTATAACTAGAATAGCTTTAAGAGAGATTCTAATACTTAATGAAAATATCGATAAAGTGAATGAAAAAAATTTTTATTTAATAATAATTTAAATTCAAAAAACTACAAATATTTGATTAGTTTTTGATAAAATTAGTTGCAATTACCTTGTCAAAATTTAATATTTAAACACATGTTCATTATGTTAAGGATGTATACTTTAATATTATTGTTTAGGAATAAAATGTACTATACTGCACTAAGATTGTCTTTTGGGATAATACCTCTTTTCTTAGTATCTAGAGCGGTTATTTGATTAAAATTTATCAAATTACCCCGTAAAAATTATTCTTTAAATTATAATTCTTAAATTAATTTGCATATTATAAAAGCTTTTATCGCAACAGTTTTTACATTTTATTTTGGAATTTTTTGTTCTTTCTCTTTTGAAATATTTTATTACAAGTAATAAAATAACAATATGTTAAAAAGATTTATTGCTTATTACAAGCCTTACCTTGGTGTTTTTTCTTTGGATATGCTTGCTTCGTTACTTATTTCCCTTATAGGTATGGGGTACCCTATTCTAACTAATATTATTTTTAAAGATCTTGTTCCTAGTGAAACAATCGAAATTGATAAAAAAGTTATATACATAATAGTTATAGGCTTAATTTTATTGCTTTGTTATCTCATAAGAATGGGGCTTAGATTTTTCGTTCAGTATTATGGTCACGTCATCGGAGTAAAAATGCAAGCTGACATGCGCAGAGATATGTTTAATAAACTTCAAAGATTGCCATTTTCATATTATGACGAGCATGAAACTGGAAAAATTATGTCAAGAATGACAAATGATTTGCAAGATGTAAGTGAATTAGCTCACCACGGACCAGAAAATATCTTTATCTGTGGAATTACTTTAATTTTGTCTTTCATCTATCTTTTAACCATCGAATGGAGATTTGGTGTGATTTTGTTAGTTTGTGTTCCGGTTTTACTTTTAATTTCTGTTTTTAAAAGAAAAAAAATGAGAAAAGCTTTTACAGAAACTAGAAAAGATATAGCGGTAATTAATTCACAAGTTGAATCATCGATATCAGGAATTCGTGTTACTAAAGCTTTTACAAATAACGATAAAGAAGTTGATAAATTTAACCAATCAAATGAGAAATATGTTCAGTCAAAAAGCGAAGCCTATAAAGCAATGGGATCGTTTCAATCATCAACAACATTTATAACAGACTTATTTAATGCTGTTTTATTAGTTGGTGGCGGATTGCTTGTTGTTCTTGCTCCTGAGGAATTTTCGCTAGCAGATTATACAACATTTGTTGTTTCTGTAGGTTTATTCATCACCCCATTAACTACATTGATTAATTTTGTTGAGCAATTTGAAAGCGGGATTACAGGATTTAAAAGATTTTTAGAAATAATGGATACTAACGAAGAAATAGAGGATCCTAACTCTATAAATGTTGATAAATTAGATGGAAATATTGTATTTGATAATGTTTCTTTTAAATATGAAACTAGTAAAGGCATTTTAAAAAATGTTAGTTTTAAGATTGATAAAGGGAAAACCGTAGCTTTAGTTGGAAATAGTGGTGGTGGTAAAACTACAATTTGCCACTTAATACCTCGTTTTTATGTTGTAACTGATGGAAATATTTATATCGACAATTACAACATAAACGATCTTTCGTTGAAGAGTCTAAGAAAAAATATCGGTATTGTGCAACAAGATGTATTTTTATTTAACGGAACAATTAAAGAAAATATTTTATATGGTAGATTAGATGCTAGCGATGAAGAAGTAATAGAGGCAGCTAAAAAGGCCAATATTCATGACTATATACTTACTTTAGAACACGGTTATGATACTGAAATTGGAGAAAGAGGAATTAAACTTAGTGGTGGACAAAAGCAAAGAATTTCTATTGCTAGAGTATTCTTGAAGAATCCTTCAATTTTAATTTTAGATGAAGCAACTTCAGCATTAGATAACGCGACAGAAATTTTAATTCAGGGTGCTTTGGATGAATTAACTAAAAACAGAACGACCATAGTTGTTGCTCATAGATTATCAACAATTAAAAATGCTGATGAGATTTATGTTGTTGATGATGGTATGATAAAAGAGCATGGCAACCATGAAGACCTTTTAAAGCTAAACGGAGAATATGCAATGCTTTATAAGGCTCAATTTAGGAATAAAGAAAATGAAATCAATAAGTGATGTTTATATTGTAGGAAATGGACCATCATCTTCTCATACAATGGGCCCTTCTTTTGCTTTAGAATACGTGTTCTATAAGTATCCAAATATTGATTCGATTAAGATCATATTATACGGTTCTTTAGCTTTGACAGGCAAAGGGCATTTAACAGATAAAGTTTTAGAGAATAAGTTAAAACTTAAAAATATAAACTATGATATTCAATTTGATACCGTAACTAAAGTTAAGCATCCAAACACAATGGATTTTATTATTTCTACTCCGAATGGTATTAAGAATGAACGAATTTTATCAACAGGCGGCGGGAGCATTCGTGTGCTTTCAAAAAAAAGAGAGAAGCAGCAAGAAGTTTATGATGAGCACTATTTAAGTTCTATCTTAAAAATTTGTAACGAAAGAAAAATTACTTTATATGAGTATGTTAAAGCGCATGAAAGTTATAAGGTTATGGACTATTTAGAAGTTGTCTATGAAACAATGACCTCATCAATTAAAAGGGGCGTTTCGTGCGATGGCATTCTTCCTGGACCTTTGCATGTTCAAAGAAAGGCAAAGAACATGCTTAGTACCAATATTCCAATGTTTGACGATATATCTAGGGCTGTTTGCGCTGCAAGCTTTGCTGCAAGCGAAGAAAATGCAAGTGGAGGTATTGTTGTTACTTCGCCTACATGTGGTAGTTGTGGTGTTCTTCCAGGTGTTTTAACTTATCTTCATTTAAAAGGGATCGCTAAAGAAAAAATAATTGAAGGTTTAGCGGTTGCTGGTTTAATCGGTATTATAATTAAAACTAACGCTAGTGTAAGTGGAGCTGTTGGGGGATGCCAAGCAGAAATAGGTGCAGCTTGCGCGATGGGAAGCGCTATGATTATGCACGCTTTAGGATATGATAATGATAAAATTGCACAAGCTAGTGAAATTGCTCTTGAGCATTCTCTAGGATTGACTTGTGATCCAATAAAAGGATATGTACAAATTCCATGTATTGAGAGAAATGCTTCTTTTGCTTTAAAATCTATAGACAGTGCTTTGATTGCTAGTATTACAGGCAAGCACACAAATAAAATTACATTTGATGCAATTGTAAGGACGATGTATGAAACTGGCAAAGATATGAACAAAGGATATAAAGAAACTTCAAAAAAAGGAATGTCAAAGATTGAATGTTTTTAAAAAAATATTTGATTTTTAGAGGGTTTTTGTTAAATTTATTGAGTTTTTGATAGGGGGTTGTATGGTTATAATCAAAGAAGTTAAAACAAGGAAAGATATTAAAAATTTTATTTTATTTCCGACTGTGTTATACAAAAATAATCCATATTATGTTCCTTCTTTTTATGGTGATGAAAAGAAATTATTTACGAAGAATAATATTTATAAAGATGTAGCTAAGCATAAATTCTTCTTAGCTTATAAAGACGGAAATATTGTTGGTCGAATACAAGCTATAATTCAATTGCAATATAACAGTATGCATAATGAACGCAGGATAAGATTCGGTCGTTTTGATTGTATAAATGATCAAGAAGTAGCAAACTGCTTATTTGATGCTGTTGTTAAATATGGAAAAGAATATGGCATGGATACACTTTGTGGACCTCTTAATTATACAGACGCTGATAGAGAAGGATTGTTGATTGAAGGTTTTGATTGCCTTTCAACTTTATATGAATCTTATAATTTTCCATATTACCAAGATTTAATAGAAAATTTTGGATTAAAGAAAGAAATTGATTGGTTTGAATTCATGTTAACAAAGCCGTCTAATAATAAAACAGAAAAATTACAATCACTAATTGATAAAAGTTTGAAACGTCAAAACTTACATTTGGCCCCTACAAATATTTCAAAAAGAGAATATATCAAAAGATATGGAATGGGAGCAATGAACGTTTTGAATGAAGCGTATAAAGACTTATATGGTGTTGTGCCACTTTCTAAAAAAATGCAAAAGCAAACAATTGACCAAGCAAAACTTATTATTAAAAAAGAATTTTTACCTATTTTATTAGACGAAAACGATAATGTAGTTGGATTTGGTTTGTGTATGCCTTCTTTAAGCAAAGCTCTTAATTCAACTGAAGGAAAACTTACAAATTTAAGAACCTTATTTAGAGTACTTAATGCTTTAAGAAATCCAGATGGAGGAGAACTATTATTGGTTGGCTTATTACCTCGATATAAAGGAACAGGAGTAAATTCAGTATTTATTAAAAGTATGCTTGATGGGTTATATTTTGGAGGATTAAAATTTTACGAAACTAATCTAAATCTTGAATATAATACCCAAGTTATGAGTCAATGGAAATGGTTCAATAATCGTCAACATAAAAAAAGAAGATGCTATGTAAAAAGTATCTAAAATTTTAGAAAACCTTTTAAAAATCTATTATTTTTTATAATTTATTAAAAACTTATACGCGAGTTTTAACTTTTACTTTGTCGTAGAATTATATTTCAAGGCAAACTTTGCCTTTATTTTTTTAAATCAAGTTTTATTTGAATTCTTTTTATAACATTCAAGTTTTATTCGATTTTTGTAGTTATTAATCAAGTTTTCCTTGATTATGTATTTAAGTGAGGCCAAAAATATGAGACTCCGTGAATTAAGAATTAAAAGTTGTTTAACGCAAAAGAAATTAGCAGAAATGATGAATGTTTCATCGCAATCTATTTTGAATTGGGAAAATGGTATATTCGAGCCAAATTTAACTCAAATTGTTCAATTGGCAGATATTTTTAGTGTTACTGTCGATTATTTATTAGAGCACGACGTTAAATTAACTAAAGCAGATGAAGTGTGCTTAGAATTAGAAAAAATTACACATGAAGAATTTGTAGCTTTTATTAAAAAATGTTTAGAAGAAAAAGATAGATAAAATATTCTAAGTTATCTTTTAGATTTATCGTAAGGGATACCTTCAGCCTTTGGAGCTCGCGATTTTTTCGATGTAAAAGCTAAAAGTATTAATGATGCAATGAATGGCAACATTTTAAATAATTCACTTGTAATACCCATATCTGCAGTTAACGGATAGCCAAGAATAACTTCGAACACTCCTGAATATACATACGATAAAGAAAGGAAGAATGAGAAGACAATTGATATTATTGAAATTCTTAAAGGTTTCCATTGGCCAAAAATCATGATTGCTAAGGCTAAAAATCCGAAGCCAGATACTCCTGAAGCAGAGTTCCAGAAAGATTGTGTTGGCAAAATATACGCCAATGCGCCTAAACCACCTAAGGCACCTGAAATCATTACACCCATATAACGATAAAATTTAACATTTATACCGACACTATCTGCTGCTGAAGGATTTTCTCCACAAGCTCTAAGACGTAATCCAAATCTAAATTTATAAAGAACAATAATAGAAACAGCGATTACAACAATTGCAATGAATAAGAAAATATTTATTGAAAAAGCGCCAAAAGAATAAACAAATGCATCCTTCACATATTGAATAGTTGTTGATGCGCCTCCGTTTAATCTTTTTGTAAAAATAACCGCAATTGCTGTGGCCAGTAAGTTTAAAGCCGTTCCAGCTAATGTTTGATCGGCTTTAAATTCAATTGCTACAAGTGCTAGAAGTAGCGAATATAAAATTCCGGCTACTACTGCAACCAAAATTGTAATTATTATTATAAAAAATGGATGAATAGAGGATTTTTGCATTGCATTTAAAACTATTAGTCCGGAGAATCCGCCAACAACCATGATTCCTTCAAGACCTATGTTTATGATTCCAGATCTTTCAGAAAACATTCCACCAAGTGCAACAAAGCTCAAGGAAGTGGAAAAAATAAGCATGTATGATAAAAGTAATAAAAATTGTTCCATAATTATTCAGCTCCTTTCTTTTTCCAAGGCCGTCTAAATTTCTTCGAAAATATATATTTGTTCATCAACATATAGAATAGATTTGTTAATCCAGAAAGATAAACAACAATACCTGTAATTAAATCGGCGATTTCTGCTGGGAATATTGTTTGCGTCATACTTCTAGCTCCAACCGATAATGTTGTAGTGAAAATACTAGAAAAAATACAGGCAACAGGGGAAAGCTGACCGATAAAGGCAACGATGATACCGTTCCAAGGAAGAGCGGGCAATGAAGTAGAAAGTTGTACTGACCATTCCTCTATGCCACTTAAATAATATAATGCTGCTCCAAGTCCTGCTAAAGCACCAGATATAGCCATCGAAGAGACAATAGAAGCTTTGTCATTCATTCCAGCATATTTTGTGGCATCTCGATTCATGCCGCTAGCCTTAATTCGATAGCCAAAAGTTGTTTTGTTTAAAATTAAAGAAATAATTATGGTAATAATGATTGCAAGGAAAATTGCTATATTAAAGTAAACAGAAACAGATGACTTTAAACCAAAATCAGGTATTGCTGCACTTGGATTAATTTGAGAAATAACAAATGTTTTAGCTCCTTTTGTAATATCCACACAACTTGATAAATATGTTTGGAAAGAATAATTAACAAAGTATAACCCTATCCAGTTAAGCATAATTCCTGAAATGACTTCATTGACATTTAAAAAAGCTTTTAAAACTCCAGGGATAGCGCCATAAATAGAGGCTAAAAACATCGCCATAAGTATACAAACATACCATGGAGCCTTAACATATAAAGCAAAAAGGAGGCTTCCAAAAACTCCTATAACATACTGTCCTGCTGCGCCAATATTAAACATTCCGGCTTTCGAAGAAAAACAAATTGACAATCCACAGCATATTAGTGGCGCAGATCGTAGTAATATTGAAAAAATACCATCTATACCAGAATAACTTAAACCACCTGTGATTAATGTAATGAATTCAAAGGCAGCATTTGAAGGGGAAAGACACAATAAAACGATAAAACCTACAATTAAACCGAGCAAAATGCATAAAATCGATGCATATAATTTTTTTGCATGTGAAGATTTATATGAGTTTTTTAATTTTTGGAAGAAAGTTGCACTAAATTCTTTAAAAGTCATATTATTCTTCCTCCTTGAACATGTAATTATTTTTAACTCCTGCCATATAGAGACCTAATTCTTCGATACTAACTTCGCTAGGTTTAAATTCACCAACAATTTTGCCTTTATGCATAACTAAAATTCGGTCAGCTAAATTCATAACTTCATCTAATTCAAAAGAGACTAACAAAATTGCTTTATGATTATCACGATCTTTAATAATTTGAGAATGAATATTTTCTATAGCTCCGACATCTAATCCTCTTGTTGGCTGAACCGCTATTAATAAGTCGTGCTCTCTTTCAATTTCACGAGCAATAATCGCTTTTTGTTGATTACCACCCGACATACTCCTTACGATAGTTTCGCTTCCTTGCCCAGATCTAATATCGTATTTATTTGTCAATGTATCTGAGTAAGATTCCATAGATTTCTCGTCTAGCAATACTCTATTTTTAGTAAATTTTTTATATGTGTATTCTTCTAAAACTGAATTGTAATATAAAGAATAATCCAAGACTAAACCATATTTATGTCTATCAGCAGGAATGTGACTTAAGCCAGAACTATTACGCTTATGAATTGATTCGTTTGTTATATCTTTATCTTTTAAAAATATTTTTCCACCTTTTGCTTTTTCCAAGCCAGTGATTCCAAAAACCACTTCGTTTTGGCCGTTGCCATCGATGCCAGCTATACAAACGATTTCTCCTCGTCTAACGTTAAAAGATACATCATCCACAATATTGACTCCTTTGTGGATTTTATCTTCCATTACTAAATTTCTAACTTTCAATATAGTTTCTGTTGGCTTGCTTTCTTCTTTTTGAACTGTAAAAACAACATCTCTTCCAACCATTAATCGAGATAATTCCTCTTTTGTGGTATCTTTGACAGCTACTGTCTTAACTAATTCGCCCTTTCTTAAAACAGAACAAACATCAGCAACCTCCATAATCTCATCTAATTTATGAGAAATAAAAAGGATAGATTTACCTTCGGCAGCCAAATTTTTCATTATTATAAGTAACTCAGAAATTTCTTGAGGTGTTAAAACAGCGGTAGGTTCGTCAAAAATTAATACATCATTGTCTCTATACAACATTTTTAAAATTTCTGTTCTTTGTTGCATTCCAACAGAAATATTTTCAATGCGAGCATCAACATCAACGTTTAATCCATATTTATTCGAGAGATCTATTAATTTTTTACGAGCCTCTTTTTTATTTAAAATAAATTTGTATTTTGTAGGTTCAATACCTAAAATAATGTTTTCTAGAACAGTAAAAACTTCAACAAGTTTGAAATGTTGATGAACCATACCTATACCTAATTCATTTGCTACGTTAGGGTTAGAAATTGTAACTTCCTTGCCGTTACGTTTAATGATTCCTTCATCTGGAGAGTAAAAACCGAAAAGTATACTCATCAAAGTAGATTTTCCTGCGCCATTTTCACCTAAAAGTGCATGAATCTCGCCTTTTTTAAGTCTTAATGTAATATCTGAATTAGCTTTGATTCCTGGAAAAGATTTTGAGATATGCTCCATCTCAATGACATAATTTTGGTCCATAAACATTCCTTTATTTCAAAAAAGGATGAGCAGCGCTCATCCTTTGCGTTTTTAAAAACTAGTTAGCAAATTGGGATTCCCAAGTAACTGAGATAGTAGTTGCTGGAGCAGCAGTAGTGCTATTTGAAACAGTTAATTCACCAGATTTTAACTTACCTAATAATTCGTTATATTGAGCAATTGTGAATTGTTTAAAGTTCCAAGAACCACTTTCTGTTGGCAATCCAACATAATCTTTAGCAGCAACTGTTCCGAATGTAGAATTTAAACCTAAATTATAATTATTACCGCCAATATCATTCCAAGTATCTGTGTTATAGACTTCTAATGCTGATGTAACAGATTCTTTTAATCCTTTAGTAGCAGATGTTAAAGGTGCTGGATTTTTAACACTCTTGGATTGGTCAACGTCAACGCCAATCCATGTTCCACCAGTTGTGCCAATTCCTTCGGTAACGGATTGATAGACTTTACCTCCACAAGCAAAGACACATTCTGTACCAGATGTATACCATGATTTCATTTTTGCTGTTGCTTCATCGGTAGCTGCAAATGCTCCGGCATAGTAATATTTGACTGAAACTTCAGATGTGATACCTAATTCAGTAGCTGCGGCATCTGCACCTTGTACAAAGCCACTACCAAATCTTTGAACAGCTGGGACTGCCATACCACCACAGAAACCTAATGCTTTCTTGCCTTCTTTAACAGCAGCATAACCTGCTAAATATCCAGAAATTTCTTCTTGATAAATGATTGAAACGGTATTTTTCGCTGTTTTATATGTCGCATAGTCAGCTGTATGAGGTTGACCATCGATTAAAACAAATTTAACTTCTGGATATTTATCTTGAACATTATAAACAGCTTCTTCAAATAAAAATCCAGGGCAAACGATGACTTTTGCGCCTTTTTGAATTGCTTGTTCAATTGAAGCCACTCTATCATCAGTACTGTCAGCAACTGGTCTGTAATAAGCATATGTTTTGCCTTTTGCAGTTGCATAATCTTTTAATGCTTCCCAAGAAGTTTGGTTGAAAGATTGGTCATCAATATCGCCAACGTCAGTAACTAATGCGTATTCAAAAGTACTTTGATTACAGCTAGCCATAGTTACAAAAGAAAATAACGTAAGTGCTAAAGCAGATAATTTTGTTTTTCTCATAAATAAAAACCCTCCTGGAAAACAAAAACTTAACGTAAATATTTTCAAGAAAGGTGTATAAAAGTCGTTTTTAGATAAATACGATCAGTTCGGTGTAGTGCTATGTTTTTGCCTAGCGTAGAAACATGACAGCAATACAAATGTCATTTATACACGTCACTTAAAATCTATTTACATTTTTATTAAAACACAAAACTATGTATGGAGAGTATATTTTTTTTATGAAAGCCCTTACATTTTTTCTTAGTAGAATATAAAAAAGAGAACTAAATTGAAGTATGTCTCATATTATTTTTGGTTAACAAATTTAAAATTTATTATTTTTTGTGAAAAAGTTCCACATATTAATGCTAAGTTATGTACTTAATAATTATCAGAATATAAAAGATGCTTTGCATAATAATTTTAAAAAATATTGAACTTTTGCAGGGTTTTTGTCAAAAATAATGGGTTTTATAAAAGACACAAAAAATATTTTATATGTCCCGATTGAATTTAATCACTATAGGAGAAGGATACTTTTCAAGAAATACATCTAATATTGCTAGAAAAAATTTCCTCATATAAAAGACGTTTACTTCTTTCGTAACATTTTCTTGTTTTCATTTGCGAGAACTAATAAATCATTGACGCTTTCCTTACGATTTTGAAGTATAAAAAATCGTTAAAAAGTGCGAAAAATAAAAAAACGCAATACTTAAGAATTGCGTCTGTTCTCTAGAAATGGTGCCTCAACGCAGAATCGAACTACGAATAGATCCTTACCATGGATCCGTTATACCACTTAACTATTGAGGCAATAGAATTATATTAGCACAAGAAAAGTTAACTTGCAATTTCAAAACATATAGTTGATTATGACATTTTTAGGTGAATGATAAATTGTGTCTCAAAACGTAAATATTCTTTAGAAATTACTCTATTTAAAACTAAATATGATATAAAAACTCTATGAATTTTAGACCTTTTGTTATATTGATATTAGCAGAATTTGCCTTAGTTAGTTGTGGACCGAGAGCCAATAAACCTAGTGGCAATGTAGGAGAACTTATACTTACAGAAGATGTATATCAAACAACATATGTTTCAGGCAATGAAATTGGGGCAATTGATACAGTTAGAAATTTAGATAATATATACTTAGATTATAAAGATATTGGTATAGCAAGTTTTTATTTTTCTAAATACACAACATCTAGCCAAAAATTTAATTTAGTTACATACGATAAAGGGAAAATTGACTATTTATACGTTTTGCAAAATGAAAAACGATATAAAATGCCGGTTGCAGGTATTTGTGATTATGATAATTATGTTTTACTCCATTTTCCTGGTGTGAATAATAATGAAAACAGCATTTTAAGACATAGAAATAACGGGCTCTATACTTGGTATGAAAATGATCTGTTTTATGTTCTTGAAAAAAGAAGTGGCACTATGTATAAACTTACAGATTATATTAAGGAAGATAATTTTGACTATATACTTGGCTTTTTATGTGAACAAAATGGGAGATTTTTCGGAACAAGTAGTTATTACACACATGAATTTATATTTGAAAATAATAATTTGTCAATTAAATCGTTTCCTTATCGATTTTATACATATGTTGATAAATATGATAATTTGCTAGTTTATGATTTTAATGAAGATTCAAAAGTTATGGGCATATATACTAACAGAGGAGAATTTGTTCATTTTGTTGATGAATATATTTTTGGGAAAAATGTCTTTGTTGATACAATTACAAATTTATTTTATGTAAAAATTGATGATAATTATTACTACATAGAGGAAGATGGTTCGCTTAATTATGTATCTAACATAGGTGTGGATACAAATTATAAAATGGATGAAACAACTCAGCGTCTTTATAATGACAATTGGTATGAAGGATGGACAGCAAATATCTATTATAAAGTTAGAATAGGGAATAGGCTGTTTGAACTTCTCGGAAATAATATCCTAGGAATTTTTGAACTTCAAGATTCATTTACATATACTCTTCAATTAATTGATATTTATAGTCTTTTTACTTCTGGTGCAGATTTTTATTCTGTAGATAATAAAATAATTGGCGCAAGTGTAAATTCTATTGTAGTAATAAATTTAGAAAATCTACAAATTAGCGAATATAAAGAAGATATAGATGAGATTAAATCATTTGGACTTGACGATTATTTTAATTTAGAGATCCAATATGGTGTAAAAGTAAATAATAAAATAGAATCAAAGACAAAATATTTTTCTGCTAGTGAAATGAAATTGGTTGATAAACCTTATAATATTGATTATAAGATTGTATTTTAAAATAACTTGATTTAAAAATCATAAAAAAATATATATAATAAACAGGCTCGAGTGTCTACCCATGACTAACCACTCGTAAAATTTAACAGGGGGATTTTTTTATGAAAGAAAAGGAACTTAGTTCTAAGTTCAGTTTATGGTGGAAAGAAAATTTCACTATAAGATCTATTACCATTAATGCACTAATTGCCGCAATGTATGCAATTTTAACGATTATTAGTGGTCCGTTAGCTTATGAATTTGCCCAATTTAGAATTTCTGAGTTGTTGAATTTATTAGTATTTTTTAATCCTACATATACAATAGGATTGACTCTAGGATGTTTGATAGCTAATCTTGCTTCAACTGTTGGAGCTTATGACATTATTTTTGGAACATTAGCTACTCTTGTGAGTTGCTTCTTAATGATTGGATTATCAAAACTTATTAAAAGCCTACTTTTAGTGGGTTTAATACCTTGCTTGGTCAACGCCATTGTTGTCCCGTTTGTAATTTATTTAGGAGCAATGGGTTCAACCTCACCAATTGATTTAAATTTTATGTATTGGGTAATGTTTGGATGGGTATTTTTAGGAGAATTTGTTTGTATTATATGTGTTGGGTACCCATTAATGATATTATTATTGAAAACAAATAAATATTTTTCTAAGTCACTTTGTTTGACTAGAAATATTGATTTTAAATGGTAGTTTATGGAGAAAAAAGAGTTTTATTTAGAAGTATTGCATGTAGACAAAAATTGCGGAGCAAGATACGGAATTTTGCACACACCTCATGGGGATGTTGAAGTTCCGTGTTTTATGCCTGTAGGAACATTAGCAACTGTTAAAACCCTTTCTCCAGAAGAAATTAAATCAATAGGAAGCGGCATTATTTTAGCAAATACCTATCATCTTCATTTAAGACCTGGTGAAGATATTGTCGAAAAGGCTGGTGGCGTCCATAAGTTTATGAATTATGATGGACCGATGTTAACAGATAGTGGTGGTTTTCAAGTTTTCTCTCTTGCTGAAAAACGAAAAATTAAGGAAGAAGGAGTGACTTTTAAATCACATCTTAATGGAGATGAAATATTCTTTTCTCCTGAAATAGTTATTGGTATTGAAGAAAAAATTGGCGCGGATATAATAATGTCTTTTGATGAATGCATACCATATCCTGCTACTTATGAGTATGCGAAAGATTCAACTTTGAGAACTTTGAGATGGGCTCAAAGGGGGAAAGAAGCGCATAAAACCTCTCAAGCTTTATTTGGCATAGTACAAGGTGGAGAATTTTCTGATTTAAGGAAAATGTGTGCAGAAGAGCTTGTGAAAATGGACTTTGATGGTTATTCGATTGGAGGAACATCAATTGGTGAGCCAAAAGATGTTTGTTTTAAAATGATAGACATGGCAATTCCTTATCTTCCTTTTGACAAACCTAGATATTTAATGGGTGTTGGATCATTAGATTATATTTTGGAAGGTATAGGTAAAGGAATAGATATGATGGATTGTGTTCTTCCTACTCGAATTGCACGTCATGGTACTGTTATGACACATAATGGACGAGTGAATATTAAAAACGCTAAGTTTAAAGAAGACTTCACTACTTTAGATTCTGAATGTGATTGCTATACTTGCAAAAATTTTACAAAAGCATATTTAAGACATTTATATGTTGCAGAAGAAGCGTTAGGACAAAGACTTTTATCTATTCATAATTTACGTTTTTTGATCTCGATTGTAGAAGGTGCTAGAGAAGCAATTAAGGAAGATAGATTCTTAGAATATAAAGATGAAATTTTGAAAAAATATGGGGATTTGAGGGGGTTTTAGGTGTGAAAATAGGACTTTTTGATTATGAATTACCTGAAGAGTTAATAGCTCAATCACCTTCAGAAATAAGGGATGAATGCCGTTTATTAAGTGTTAATAAAGATAAGAAAACGTATAAAGATGAACACTTCTATGACATCGTTAAGTACTTCAAAAAAGGTGATGTTTTAGTTAGAAATAATACAAAGGTTATTCCGGCTAGACTATTTGCAATTAAAGAGAAAACAAATGCCAAAGTCGAAGTTTTACTGCTGAAGGACTTAGGGAATGATGTGTGGGAATGCTTGTGTGGAAACGCAAAGGCTATAAAGAAAGATTCAATCCTTCATTTTAAAGACGATATATTAGTTGGAACGTGTGTTGGAGTAAAAGATGAAGGTATAAGGCATATAAAATTTACTTATAAGGGTGTTTTTTTAGAGGAATTAGACAAAATTGGTTTAATGCCACTTCCTCCTTATATTCATAAACAATGTGAAAATAACGATGAATATCAGACAGTATATGCAAAAATTGAAGGTAGCGCTGCAGCACCAACTGCAGGTTTTCACTTTACCGAAGAACTATTTAAAAGATTAGAGGATATTGGTGTAGAAATTCTGGATGTTACTTTAAATATTGGACTAGGAACTTTTAGGCCTGTAAAAGTTGAAGATACAAATGACCATATAATGCATTATGAAAGCTATTCCATTTCTGAACAAACTGCAAATAGATTAAATTTAGCAAAAAAAGAAAATAGAAGAATTATTGCTGTCGGTACTACGGTTGTTAGAACCTTAGAAGCTAATATTTCAAAATACAGTGAATTTAAATCTACGAATGAATCAACAAATATTTTTATTTCTCCAGGGTACGAATTTAAAGCTATAGATTGCTTAATAACAAATTTCCATTTACCTAAGTCAACACTAATAATGTTAGTTAGTGCTTTTATGGGGAGAGAGTTTACTTTAGAATGCTACAATCACGCAGTAAAAGAAAAATATCGCTTTTTTAGTTTTGGCGATAGTATGTTTATTTATGGAGAAAACAAATAAAGACAGTTTCTCGAGTTCTTTGATTCAATATCGAGAAATTTTAAAAAAAGAAAATAAAAAACCTTCCATATTGCTGCATGTTTGCTGTGGAGCTTGTTCATGCTACCCACTTTTATTTTTAATTGACTTATTTGATATTAGTGTATTTTTTTCAAACTCAAATATTTATCCATTAGAAGAATACAACAAAAGAAAAGAAGCGACAATTAAGTACATTTCTTACCTTAACGATAAGTTCAGTGCTGATATTAAGTTTATAGAAGATAAGTATAATTATGAAGAATTTTCGAAGGATTTAGAAAATTTTAAAGATGAAAAAGAAGGCGGAAGACGCTGTTATCTTTGCATTGAAAAAAGACTAAGAAATCTTTTTGAATATGCTAATAACAATCACTTTAAATATGTATCAACAATAATGTCTATATCTAGAAATAAAAATATAAATGCTATAAATAACATAGGAAAAACACTAGAAAATGAATATAATAATATTACTTTCCTAATGTTTGATTTTAAGAAAAATAACGGTCAAGATATAGGCGTTGCGATATCTAAAAAGCTTGATATTTATCGACAAAATTACTGTGGATGTGAGTTTTCTAAGAATAAATAATATGGGAATTGTTTTAAGTGTTGTTGTGCCAATTCATAATTGCGAAAGCGAATTAAATAAGTGCTTAGATTCAATTTTTAAGCAAAATTTTGCTTTGCCCTTTGAAGTTATTTGTATTTTAGATTCGTCTAATTCAAAAACTTATGAAATTGTCAGAGAATATAAGAACAATTACCCTCGCAGTTTAAGAATTTTTGAAACATCATTTAGAGACCCTGGATTAGTAAGAAATTTCGGTATAGATAAAGCAGAAGGAGAATACATTTATTTTATTGATGGAGATGATTATTTAGAGAAAAATTGCTTCAAAAAATTATATTCAATCGCAGTTAAATCAAATGCCGATGTAGTAATAGGGAACTTTTATATAGTAAGGCCTCCTCAAAAAAGAAAATCATCTCAATTTTTTAGAAAACTATTGAAAGATGGAGAATATAGTTCTGAAACAATTGCTAAAAAAATAATTAATGATTTTAATATTCGAGGTTTTGTATGGAACAAACTTTTTAAAAAAAGTCTACTCGACAAATATAATATTAGATTTGTACCAACAAAGTATTCTATTGAAGATCGACCTTTTTTGCTTCAATGTGTTTTAGCTGCAAATAAAGTGTATTTAACGAAAGAGAAAACCTATAATTATGTTCAACATAAAGAGTCTTTTGTGAAAGCAACAAATGTTATTTCCTTTATTCAAAAAAGTCTAAATTGTGACTTCTTATTAAAGATAATTTTGTTGAGATTTAATCTTTTTGATGAAGATGTTTTTAGAAAACTTTTATCAATGCATTTTAAAGGAATTTCAAATTCATTTAATAAGCTTAAAATGAAAGATGAAAAGCACAAAAAAAGTGAAATTAAGAAAGAAATTAAGCGCCAAAAATTAGTTATTGCTGGATCAGATATTTATGTATATGGAGCTCCTTGGGAAAAAGCTACTTTAGCTTTAAATTTCGATACCTCTTTCTATAAAAAATTACCCCCATCATTTAACATTAAGGATCTTAAGAAAATACAATGAGAAAGATATATTGGTTCCTTCAACAAATTGAGTTTTTGGGTGGTACAGAGACAGCAACAATTTCTATTGCAAATTTACTTTGTAATGACTTTGATATAACTTTAGTTGTTACTGGAAAAGAAGTAAAAAATGTTCCTTACAACATAGATAAAAATATAAAAATATTATTTTTAAATAATGAATGTTACTCTCGAATTGATGAAAAAATATTGGGGTTCTGCAAGGAAAAATTTTATTATAAGGCTTTTTCTTTACTAATTAAGAATATAAATTTTGTGTTATTTTCGAAATTTAAATATAGAAAGTTAATCAAAAAAATTACGGCCGAAAATGATATATTAATCGGCTCTTCTTTAGATAATTATATGATTATTCCGCGTGGTAGAACTTTTGTAAAACACTATCATTTTAATGGAAAATTTGGAAACTCATTTAATGAGAAATTTATGAAGTTATTTTATAGAAAACCTGACTATTATGTGTTTTTAAATGAAAGTATTTTAGAAGCAATTAATGGTAAAAATAAATATAAAAAATCAAGATCATTTTTCATTGAAAATCCGATCAAAATTAAAAGGAATTTTATAAGAAAAGAAGCTGAAAATAAATTTATTTTTCTAGGCCGTTTTGCAGATCAAAAAAATCCATTGTTTTTAATTAAATCGATGAGTTTATTAAGAAGCAAAAATGTTAAATTTACTCTCGATTTATATGGTGAAGGTAAGCTTGAAAATCAAATTAAAAGTTTGATTTCTGAGTTGAGTTTAGACGATTGCGTATTTGTACACAAACCTGAAAAAGACATTCAAAAAATATTAATGGACAAGAATCTTCTTTTATTAACGAGCTTATATGAAGGAATGCCATTAGTTATCAATGAAGCTGCTGCTTTAGGAGTACCTACTTTTACTACAAATTTTGGAGAATCCACAATAGATTGCGTTACAAAAGAGAATGGTATAATTGTTAACGCTAAGTCTCCTGAAGAATATGCCTCACACTTATACTTGTTTCTAAACGATAAAAATAAATTAGAAAACTTAGCAATTTCAGCTTTTAATTTTTCAGCTAAATTTGATGATTCAACCATTAGACAAAAACGGATTGATTTTCTTTCGCATATCTAATTAAAAATTTTGAAAACCCTTTTAAACTCAACTATTTTTAATTATTTTGAATTTTAAAAAGATTAGAAATTTTAAGTATTTATTTCAGATTACTTTTATCTAAAAACCATAAAATTTTTAAAAAATTTAAATATTTTTTCGTATCTAAACTATCTATTTAGATAAAAAATTTGAAAAAAATTCATGTTTTTATTGACTTTATTTATATATAAATAGTAAACTCTACATAGTTGGCTTTTGCATAGAAGTGCGAGATTGCTGATACACCCACAGGCGTTGTCATGAAGGGAATCAGGTAACTCGCTCCGAGCAATGTAGCCTGTAAAGAAAGGAGAAAATTCATGGCAAAGGTAAAAAAGATTAGAGTTCGCTTACAAGCTTATGATCACAAAGTATTAGATTACGCTGTTGAAAAGATTGTAAACGCAATTACTAAGACAGGTGCTGGTGTAGTAGGACCTATTCCACTTCCAACGGAAAAACAAGTCTACACAATCTTAAGAGCTGTTCACAAATACAAAGATTCTCGTGAACAATTCGAAATTAGAACACATAAGAGAATTATCGATATCACAAATCCTAATAGTGATACTATCGAAGCATTAAGAAGACTTGATCTTCCAAGCGGAATTGATATCGATATCAAGTTATAGGAGGTAAGATAAGATGAAAAGTATCATCGGACGTAAAATGGGAATGACCCAAGTATACGCTGAAGATGGAACAATGTATGCAGTTACAGTTATTGAAGTCTTGCCTAACGTTGTTACATTAAAGAAGACTGTTGAAAAAGACGGCTATGAAGCAATTCAAGTCGGATATGAAGACAAAAAAGAAAAATCTATAAATAACGCACAAAAAGGTATTTACAAGAAAGCAGGCGTTTCTACTAAAGCTCATTTATATGAATTAGATGGCGAAGAAATGCTTAAATATGAAGTTGGTAGCGAAATAAAAGCTGATCTCTTCCAAGCTGGAGAAGTTGTCGATGTCATCGGAACAAGCAAAGGTAGAGGATACGCTGGTGTTGTTAAAAGATGGGGACACGCAATTGGGCCTAAAGGACACGGAAGTGGTTATCACAGACAACAAGGATCCTTCGCAAACAATGGTCGTTGCAATAACCGTGTAATTCCTGGCAAAAAGATGGCTGGGCATTATGGTGCACAAAGTGCAACTGTCTTAAATCAAGTAATCGTCAAAACTGACGCAGAAAAGAATTATATTCTTGTAAAAGGTGGAGTTCCTGGACCAAAAATGAGCATTGTCAAAGTTAGAAGTGCTGTCAAAGCTCAACTCGGTACAAAACCAGAAGTCAAACCTTTGATCGATAGAACAGTTAGCGAAACTGAAGCTAAATAATTGAAAGGAGATACTTATGGCTGATATTAAATTAAATGTATACAACCAAGCAGGCGAAAAAGTTTCTACTGTCAATGTAGCAAAAGAAGTCTTCGGTTGTGAAGCTAATCAACAAGTAATGTTCGATGCTGTACAAGTATATATGGCTAATTTACGTCAAGCCACCGCTAAAACAAAAACAAGAAGCGAAGTTAGTGGCGGAGGTAAAAAACCATTTAGACAAAAAGGTACTGGTAGAGCAAGAGCAGGTAGTACAAGATCCCCAATCTGGGTCGGTGGCGGAAATGTCTTCGGACCAAAGGGAACACAAAACTACAAAATTAAACAAAACAAGAAAGAACACAATCTTGCAGTTAGAAGCGCACTCTCAACTTTAGGTCATAAAAACGTTTATGTCTTTGAAGAAATTAAAGTTGCTGGCAAAACTAGCGAAATAGTTGCAGTTCTCAAAGCATTAAAATTAGAAGATAAGAAAGTTTTATTAGTAACAAGCGATGATTTAGTTGTCAGAGCAAGTGCTAACTTAGCAAATGTTGTAATTAGAGATGTTACTAATGTATCTGTCTACGATTTGTTAAATACTCATGCCTTATTATTAAATAAGGAAGATGTTAAGACATTAGAGGGAGGTCTTAAATAATGGCTAAGAAGAAAGTTGAAAAGACTGAAGCTGTTGCAACAAGAGCAACAATAAATGATTTCGATATCATTATTGAACCTCTTATCACAGAAAAGAGCATGTCTTTATCTCAAGAAGCAAATAAAGCTACATTCATTGTTAAAAAAGGTTCTAACAAAATCGCAATTAAGAAAGCTATTGAACATATCTATGGCGTAACAGTTATCGGTGTTCAAACAGTTAACGTTCCTAGCAAAGTCACTACAAGAGGCGGAAGATATAAAGGAACATTATCAGGATTTAAAAAAGCTATTGTCACCATTAAAGATGGAGAAGCAATCGACCTTTTTAAAGAATAAAGGAACTTACATATAGGAGATTATTATGTCAATTAAAACTTATAAACCATATACTCCTTCTCGTAGAGCAATGACAACCATTAATTACGAGGAGATTACAAAAACTACTCCTGAAAAAAGTTTACTTGTCACACTTAAGAAAACCGGTGGAAGAAATAACCAAGGTGTCATTACAACACGCCATATAGGTGGAGGTAATAAAAGAAAATATCGTATTATCGATTTTAAAAGAGACAAGGATGGAGTTATCGGAAAAGTTGCTGCAATTGAGTACGATCCAAACAGAAACGCACACATCGCATTAATTAATTATGTTGATGGTGAAAAACGCTACATCATTCAACCTAAAGGATTAAAAGTTGGAGATAAAATTGTTAGTGGTGAAGCCTGCGATATCTTAACTGGTAATGCAATGCTTCTTGAAAATATCCCAGAAGGTACATTCGTTCACAACGTTGAACTAACCCCTAAGAAAGGTGGTCAACTTTGTAGAAGTGCTGGATGTTCTGCTCAAATTTTAGGTAAAGAAGGAAAATATGTAATTGTCAGACTTCAATCCGGAGAAATGAGAAAAATCTTAGGTAAATGTAAAGCTACAATCGGTGTTGTCGGAAATGAAGATTATAGCTTAGTCAATATTGGTAAAGCTGGTAAAACTAGATGGTTAGGCGTTAGACCTACAGTTAGAGGTAGCGCTATGAACCCACCAGATCACCCACACGGTGGTGGTGAAGGTAAGTGTCCAGTAGGTAGAGATGCACCTCGTACCCCATGGGGCAAGAGAGCTCTCGGCGTTAAGACTCGTAAAACAAAGAAAGCTTCTTCTAAATTAATTATTAGAAGAAAGAGTGATAAGAAGTAAGGGTGAAAGGAGATAAACATGGCACGTAGTTTAAAAAAGGGACCATTTGTCGATGAAAGCTTAATGAAAAAGGTTCAAGCATTAAATGCTGCTAATAAAAAAGAAGTTATCAAGACATGGTCAAGAAGAAGTACAATTTTCCCAGACTTTATCGAACACACCTTTGCAGTTTATAACGGACACGCATTTATAACTGTCTTTGTTACAGAAGATATGGTTGGTCACAAATTAGGTGAATTTGCTCCAACTAGAACTTATAAAGGCCACTTCGGTAATAACGCAGAAGATAAAGCAGCAGCTATGGCAGCCGCTGGTATCAAGAGAAAATAGGAGGTAGATGATGGCAGAAGCAAAGAAAACTACAAAGAAAAAAGTTGCAGCTGAAGAAGTAGAAGCAACTCCTGTAGTTAAAGAAAAGAAAGCTAAAAAAGCAACTAAAGCAACCTCCAAAACTACTAAAAAAGTTTCTAAAAAGGAAACTAAAAAAGAAGTTAAGGTTGAAAAACCTACAGTAACAGAGGCAAAAGCAAGTGCACTAAATGTAAAGGTTACTCCTCGTAAAGCTAGATATGTAATCGATACTGTTAGAGGCAAAAATTGTAACGAAGCAATCGCATTATTGGGAACAATTCGTCAAAAAGCTGCTCCTATGGTTGCAAAAGTTATTGCATCAGCTGTCGCTAATGCTACAAATAACTTCGGAATGAACGGAGATAAATTATACATCGCTTCAATTCAAGCAAGTGATTCTGTAAAGATGAAACGTTATCTCCCTAGAGCAAAAGGTAGTGCTAGTGGCTTAGTTAAGAGATTCTCTAATATCTATGTCACTGTTAAAGAAAGAATGTAAGGAAGGTATCAAGCATGGGACAAAAGGTTAATCCAGTAGGAATGAGAGTTGGTATCAACAAAAACTGGAATTCAAGATGGTTCGCTTCAAATAAAGACTACTCAAACTTCTTAATCGAAGATAATAAGATTAGAAACTATATTGAAAAGAATTTAGATAGACAAGCTTTCCTTTCTCACATTGAAATCGAAAGAAAGAAAACAAACAAAGGTCATCTTGTAATCGTTCAAATTCACGTCGCTCGTCCAGGTGTTGTTATCGGACAAGATGGCGCTACAATTAACGCATTAAGAAAGAACTTAGTTAAGTTAACAAATAACGAGAATATTAAAGTTGATGTTGTAGAAGTTAAACAACCATCACTTGATGCAAAAATCGTTTCACTTCAAATTGCTAAGCAATTAGAAGAAAGAGCAAGCTTCAGAATTGTTCAAAAGAAAGCTCTCACTCAAGTTAGAAAGGCTGGTGCTAAAGGTGTTAAGACAGCTGTTAGCGGTAGACTTGCTGGTGCAGATATTGCTCGTTCTGAAGGTTATAAAGATGGAACTATGGCTATCAATACATTAAGAAGTGATATTGATTACGCTATTAGTGAAGCTATGACTACATATGGTAAATTAGGCGTAAAAGTTTGGATTTGCCGTGGAGAAGTTGAAGAAAATCGTCCAACAACAGCTGAAAATAAGAAAGGAGAGTAAGTATGTTACAACCAAAAAGAGTTAAATACAGACGTCCTCATATAATTAAATATGAAGGATTGAGTAAAGCTGGTAACGAAGTTAGCTTCGGAACATATGGTCTCCAAGCTGTTACTGGAAATTATGTCTCTGATCGTCAAATTGAGGCTTGCCGTATTGTTCTTTCTAGATATACAAAACGTCAAGGTAAAATTTGGATTAGAATATTCCCACACTTAGCTAAAACTAAGAAACCTGCAGAAGTCCGTATGGGTAGTGGTAAAGGTAATCCAGAGTACTGGGTTGCAGTCGTTAGAAAAAATAGAGTAATGTTTGAAATTGGTGGAGTACCTGATGAAATGGCTATTGAAGCATTAAGAATGGCCGCATATAAACTCCCACTAAAAACAAGAATTGTTAAAAAGGAGGATAAATAGTTATGAAAATTAGTGAAATTAGAGAAATGTCTACTGAAGAATTAAATCACACTGTTTATTCTTTAAAAGAACAATTATTCAATCTTCGTAGAAAAAAAGCTGTTGGACAAATTGAAAATCCAGCAGAAATTAAAAAAGTTAGAAAAGATATTGCTCGTGTATATACAGTTCTTAAAGAAAGAGAACTTGGTATTAAATAGTAGGAGAGCTTATGGAAAATAGAAGACAAATTCAAGGAACAGTTGTTTCTACTAAATCAAGTAAAACAATTATTGTCCAAGTTGAATCTTACAGAAAACATCCAAAATACAATAAGAGAGTTCAATTTAGAAGCAAATATGCTGCTCACGATGAACAAGAACTCGCTAATGTCGGAGATGTCGTAACAATTCAAGAATGCAGACCAATCTCAGCAACAAAGAGATTTAAATTAGTTAGCATTGATAAAAAAGCTCTCGAATCAATTAAAGTATTAGAAGAAGAAGCTTTAGAAGAAGTCTTACACGAAGAAGAAGCTAAGGAGGAAAAGTAATGATCCAAGTCGAAACAAACTTAAAAGTTGCTGATAACTCTGGTGCTAGAGTTGTAAGAGTATTCAGAATCTATGGTGGTAGCCATAGAAAATCTTGCTCTGTCGGTGATATTGTTCTTTGCGCAGTCAAAGACGCTATTCCAAACGGCAAAGTTAAGAAAAGCGATGTTGTCAAAGCTGTCATTGTTAGAACTTCTTACCCAATCGAAAGAAAAGATGGCTCAACAATTAGATTCGACGACAATGCTTGTGTAATTATTAATGAAGATAAGACTCCAGTCGGTTCCCGTGTATTCGGACCTGTCGCAAGAGAATTAAGAGAAAAGGGTGAAACCTTTATGAAAATTGTCTCTCTTGCACCTGAAGTTTTATAGGAGGTAAGCGGATATGAAACTTAAAAAAGGCGATAAAGTCATTGTTATCTCTGGCGCAGATAAAGGTAAAGTTGGTGTCATCCAAAAAGCTTACCCTCGTTTAAATAAGGTTGTTGTTGAGGGTGTTGCTGTAAGAAAGAAACATCAAAAGCCAACTCAACAAAATCCAAAAGGAACGATTGTTGAAGTTTATGCACCAATCGATGCAAGTAATGTTATGTATTATGATAGCAAAGCTAAAAAAGGTACACGTCTCGGTTATTTAATTAAAGAAGACGGTACAAAAGTTAGAGTTGCTAAGTCTACAAAGGCTGAAATTAAGTAGTTTAGGAGGAGATACTTATGGCAGAAGAAAAGAAAACAAAAGTAAGTGAAGCTGCTCCTAAAAAAGCAGCTACTAAGAAAGTAGCAAAAGAAGTCGAAAAAGTCACAACTACAAGACTTTTAGAAAAGCAAAACAAGGAAATTGTTCCTGCATTAATGAAAAAATACGGATATAAATCCGTTATGCAAGTCCCACATCTTGAAAAAATTGTTATCAACATCGGTGTTGGCGATGCAACTCAAGATAGCAAGAGACTTGATGAATGTGTTAGCGAATTAGCTCTTATTTCCGGTCAAAAACCAGTTATTACAAAAGCTAAAAACTCAATCGCTACATTCAAATTAAGAGAAGGACAAGCAATCGGTTGTAAAGTAACTTTAAGAGGAATTAGAATGTATGAATTCTTCGATAAGTTAGTATCAATTTCACTCCCACGTGTTAGAGATTTCCGTGGTGTTAGCAAAAATTCATTCGATGGCAGAGGAAATTATACACTTGGTATTAAAGAGCAATTAATTTTCCCAGAAATCGACTACGATAAAGTTGGAAAAGTTAGAGGTATGGATATTATTATCGTCACTACCGCTAATACTGATGAAGAAGCATACTCACTTCTTGAAGCATTAGGTATGCCATTCAGTAAGTAAGAGGGGGAAAAATAATGGCAAAGACAAGTTTAAAAGTTAAACAATCTAGACCACAAAAATTCAAAGTCAGAGAATATACACGTTGTAAAAGATGTGGTAGACCTCACGCTGTCTATTCAAAATTCGGACTTTGCAGAATTTGCTTAAGAGAATTAGCTTATAAAGGTGAAATTCCAGGACTTAAAAAGTCTTCATGGTAATTAGGAGGTAAAAAAGGTATGCATCAAGATCCAATTGCAGATATGTTAACACGTATTAGAAACGCAAATGCTTTATATCATGAAACCGTTTCGATGCCTTCTAGTAATATGAAGGTTGCAATCGCTAAAATTCTTTTATCAGAAGGCTTTATCAAATCTTATAAAGAAGAAAAAGATAAAGATAACGAATGCAAAAAAACATTAACTATTGAATTAAAATATGGCGAAAATAACGTCAGGGTTATTACTGGTCTTAGAAGAATTTCAAAACCAGG
Source organism: Candidatus Onthovivens sp. (assembly GCA_034087725.1). Lineage (GTDB taxonomy): Bacteria > Bacillota_I > Bacilli_A > RFN20 > CAG-826 > Onthovivens. The sequence goes on from JAXDXW010000076.1 coordinate 33,477, forward strand.
ATTAAGAGTCACTTGTGACTCAAAACATATTCCAAGCGTTTTAAGAGGACTTGGAATCGCAATTATTTCTACCAGCAAAGGTTTATTGACTGATAAAGGTTGTAGACAACAAAATGTTGGTGGCGAAGTAATTTGCTACGTTTGGTAGGAGGTTCTTATGTCACGTATTGGTAATAAAATTATCCCATTAACAGAAGGACTTACTGTCAAAGTAAATGCTGATAACGTTGAAGTTAAAGGCAAATTAGGTGAAGATGTTGTTTATTTCGATCCAGAAATTATTAGTATCGAAGTTTGCGAAGATCATATCAAAGTAAAGAGAGCTAATGACGAAAAGAGAACAAAACAACTTCACGGTACTACAAGAGCTCTTCTTCATAACGCTATCGTTGGAGTTAGCGAAGGATTTAAGAAAGAATTAGAAATCATCGGTATCGGTTATAGAGCTGAAATGAGAGGAAAAGATATTGTCTTACATATAGGACATGCAAACGAACATGTTATTTCCCCATTAGAAGGTGTCACCATTACTTGCAAAGATACTACACATGTTACTGTAAGTGGAATCGATAAATTTGCTGTAGGTCAAACCGCTGCTTTAATTAGAGCAACTCGTAAACCTGAACCATATCTTGGAAAAGGTATTAAGTATAAAGATGAAGTTATCCTCCGCAAGGAAGGTAAGAGAGCTGGTAAGAAGTAGAGGTAAGGAGTTAGTTTATGATTAAAAAGATTGATAAAAACGCTGTTAGAATTAGAAAACACGCTCGTGTTCGTGCAAAAATTAGTGGAACAGCCACAACTCCTCGCTTATGCGTATACCGTTCTAACAAGAATATTGAAGTTCAAGTTATTGATGACGTTAAAGGTGTAACACTTTGCTCATCAAGTAGTGAACAACTTCATATTAAAAACGGAAACAATATCGAAGGAGCAAAAATCGTCGGTAAAGATATCGCTGAAAAATGTTTAGCTTTAAAGATTGAAAAAGTAGTCTTCGATAGAGCAGGTTATATTTATCACGGTCGTGTTCAAGCTTTAGCTGACGCAGCTCGTGAAGGCGGATTAAAATTCTAAGGAGATGTATATGGAAAACGAAAATAAAACTGTAGCAACTACTCAAGAAGTTAGCCAACCTGCTGAAACTCCAGCTACAAAGGAAAATAGAAAACCTGGAAAAGGTAAGAAACAATTCCAAAGAAGAGAGAGAAAAGTTGAAGTAAAAGAATACGAAGAAAGAGTTGTCGCCATTAACAGAGTTTGTAAAACTGTTAAAGGTGGTAGAAGAATGAAATTCAGTGCTCTTGTTGTTGTTGGAAATGGCAAAGGTAAATATGGATTTGGTACAGGAAAATCAAGTGAAGTACCAGATGCTATTAAAAAGGCCGTTGATAAATCAAAGAGAAATCTTACAACTGTTCATTTAGTTGGCGCTGGTTCAATTGCTCACGAAGTTGTTGGTCAATTTGGTGCTACTAAAGTATTCTTAAAACCAGCTCCAGAAGGTACTGGAATCATTGCTGGTGGTGCAGTAAGAGCTATCTTAGAGTTATCTGGAGCTCGTAACGTTTATTCAAAAGTCTACGGAAGTAGAACTGCAATCAACGTAATTCGTGCAACAAATAATGCTCTTGCTAGCTTAAAAAATTATAAAACTGTTAAAGAATTAAGATCAAAAGAGGAGGAATAAGCAATGTTAAATAACTTAAAACCTACTGAAGGAAGTAGAACTGAAAAAACAAGACGTTGCAGAGGACTCGGAAGTGGTCTTGGTAAAAACGGCGGTAGCGGAAATAAAGGTCAAAATTCTAGATCCGGTGGCGGCGTTAGATTAGGCTTTGAAGGTGGACAACTTCCATTATTCAGAAGATTACCAAAGAGAGGCTTTAAAAACTTTGGCAGAACTGAATATGCTGTTATCAATTTAGGTCAACTCAATGTTTTCAATGATGGAGACGAAGTCAACTTAACAGTTCTTATAGAAAAAGGCCTTATTAAAAAAGAATTTGATGGATTAAAAGTTTTAGGTAACGGAGAATTAACTAAAAAAATCACTATTACTGCTAACAAGTTCTCTGCTTCTGCTTTAGAGAATATCAATAAAGTGGGTGCAAAAGCTGTTGTTTTAGAATAGAATATTAATATTAGAGATTTTTATGAAAAAGTTAGTCCAAGTATTTAAGAACAAGGAGGTTGTTAGTCGTATATTCTTTACGATAATGATACTTTTTGTTTTCAGAATTGGTGCAGCAATAACTGCTCCTGGTATTCAAGTTAATAATGACGTTTTAGATGATTCAAATAACGTCTTTGCATTAATGAATTTATTAGGTGGCGGTGCTCTTCAAAATTTCTCTATATTTGCGCTAGGTGTATCTCCATATATTACCTCACAAATTATTATTCAATTACTAAGCATGGATGTTCTTCCTGCTCTCTCAGACTTGAATAAACAAGGTCAATACGGTCGTAAAAAGATTGAAATGGCTACTAGATATTTAACTCTGATGTTAGCAGCCGTTCAAGCTTATGGAATTATACAAACTGCAAAAAATACTAACTGGATTACATTCACTTTTGAAGAAAATTTCCTCTCATATGCATATGTTGTAACAGTTATGGTTGCTGGAGCTATGCTTGTTATGTGGCTAGGTGACCAAATTACATCTAAAGGTATCGGAAACGGTATTTCAGTTATCATTTTTGCTGGTATTGTCGCAAATTTACCAAATCAAATTTATACCGCATTTAGTAAATGGGTATTAACAAACTGGAACAGAGGCAGCGATGTTGCTATGCAAGGTGTTTTCCAATTTATCCTCTATGTAGCATGTTTACTTGCAATTATTGGATTTGTTGTATATATCGAATTATCGAAAAGAAAAATACCTGTTCAACACGCTACAAGAAGTGGTGGAAGCGAAAAAATGTCTAAAGCTTCCTTCCTTCCAATTAAGATTAATAGCGCAGGTGTTATTCCAGTCATCTTCGCATCTTCAATTATGATGGCTCCATCAGTAATCGCTTCTTTTATTTCTACTGAAGCAGCAAATGCTGAATGGTTGAAAGTATTCCAATACAATCAACTTGTCAATACTGGTGGCGTCTACATGCCTTGGGGATTAATTATTTATCTTATATTAATATTATTATTTACTTACTTTTATTCAAATCTTCAAATCAATCCAGAGCAACTCGCAGAAAACTTCCAAAAGAATGGAAGTTATATTCCTGGAATTCGTCCTGGCGTTGAAACACAAAGATATGTTAAAAAGGTATTAAATAGAGTTACCTTTATAGGCGCTATGAGTTTATTATTCATCGCAGCCTTACCAGTTGTTTTGACTCTTACTGTATTTAAAGAAGATGCAACATTAGCAATTGGTGGTACTGGTCTTATCATTGTCGTTGGTGTAGCACTCGAAATTCGTAATCAAATTAATGGTTTGGTTGCCGGAAAGAGTTACGATGAAGTTATCGGAGGAATGTAATAATGAAAAGCATAATTTTACTTGGAGCACCTGGTGCTGGAAAAGGTACTAATGCAAAAAGAATTTGTGCCGCATATAACATCCCACATATCTCAACTGGCGATATGTTTAGAGAAGCAATTAAAAATAATACACCTTTAGGAGCACTTGCAAACTCTTATATTTCTAAGGGTTTGCTTGTCCCTGACAGTGTTACTATAGGACTTGTAAAAGAGCGTTTAGCAAAGGACGATTGCAAAGATGGTTACTTACTCGATGGGTTCCCACGTACAATTGTTCAAGCACACGCTTTAAAAGAAATCGGGAATGAACTCGCCCGTCCTGTCAGATTTGTAATTAACATTGAAGTTCCTGAAGAAATTCTTGTTGAAAGAATTAGTGGAAGAAGAGTTTGCAAAGTTTGTGGAGCACCATATCATGTCAAAAATATGCCTTCGAAAGTTGAAGGAGCTTGCGACTTATGCGGTGGTGAATTAATTCAAAGAAAAGATGATAATGAAGAGACATTAAAATCAAGACTTAATGAATATCACGCAAATACTGCTCCATTAATCCATTATTATTCAGAAGAGAAAATGCTCCATTCTGTTGATGGAACAAAAGATCTCGATGAATTAATGAAAGATTTAAACGCAATAATCGGTTAATAAAATAATGAGTATTATTATAAAATCAGCCAGAGAAATTGCTTTAATAAGAGAAGCCGGAAAAGTAATTATTGATTTATTCGAAGTATTAAAGAAAAATACTGTTCCGGGTATCTCTACTTGGGAATTAGACAAAATAGCTGATGAGTTTATAAGATCTAGAGGGGCTACACCTTCTTCTTATCATTACGAAGGATTCCCAGGTCATATCTGCATATCTGTTAATGACACATTAATCCACGGTATCCCATCTAAAAAGATTATTTTAAAAGAGGGTGATATTGTTAGCTATGATGTGTTAGTGACTTTAAATGGTTACACAGCGGATGCAGCGCGTACATTTGGTGTTGGTGCTATTTCTGAAGAAGCTCAAAAATTGATTGATGTTACAAGAGAAGCATTTTTCAAAGGAGTAGAAATGGTAAAACCATCCGCCCATATCGGTGATATCTCTTCTGCAATTGAAAAATATGTTCTATCTTTCAATTATTCCTTAACTGACATGTTTGCAGGACATGGCGTAGGAAGAGAAGTTCATGAAGATCCATTTGTGCCTAACGTTGGAAAAGCAGGTGTTGGACCTTTGCTTAAAAAAGGTATGACAATTGCTATTGAACCTATGGTCAACGCAGGGAAAAAGAACGTTAAAATTCTTTCCGATGGATGGACAGTCAAAACCGAAGATGGTAAACTATGTAGCCACTACGAGAATACGGTCGTAGTAACTGAGTTTGGCTATGAAATACTTACTTTAAAAGAAGGAGAGAAAGTTTCTTAATGGCAAAACAAGATGTAATAACCGTCGAAGCGATAGTAACTGAAGCTTTACCTAATTGCAATTTTAAGGTAAAACTTGAAAACGATGTAGTAATACATGCCACTGTTTCAGGTAAAATCCGAATGCATTACATTCGCATCTTACCTGGTGATAAAGTTACCGTCGAACTATCGCCTTATGATTTAAACAATGGCAGAATCGTCTTTAGACATAAGTAATTAGGAGGTAACATTATGAAAGTAAGACCCTCAGTAAAACCTATTTGCGACAAGTGCAAAGTTATCAAAAGACATGGCAAAGTCATGGTCATTTGTTCTAATCCAAAGCACAAACAAAGACAAGGTTAATTTTAGGAGGAACGTAAAGAATGGCACGTATAGTCGGTGTTGATATTCCAAATGATAAGGTTGTTAGAGTTTCTTTAACATATATTTATGGAATTGGTCCATCACATGCTAGAGATATTTTAAAAGCAGCAAATGTTGATGGTGAAAAGAGAGTTAAGGATTTAACTGAAGAAGAATTAACTCGTATTAGAAATGAAGTTAGTCACTATAAAGTTGAAGGTGATTTAAGACGTGAAGTCATGATGAATATTAAGCGTTTACAAGAAATTGGTTGCTATAGAGGTATTCGTCATAGAAGAGGTCTTCCAGTAAGAGGTCAAAGAACAAAAACTAACGCTCGTACTAGAAAAGGACCACGTAAGACAATTGCTAATAAGAAAGAAGCTGTTAAATAGGAGGTAGTAGTATGGCAAAGAAACAAACTGCAAGAAAAAAGAAAATTAAAAGAGCCTATACGAAGGGTGTTGCCCACATTCACGCTTCATTTAACAACACAATTGTTACAATTACAGATGAACAAGGTAATGCTATTGCTTGGAGTTCTTCAGGCGTATTAGGATTTAAAGGAGCTAAGAAATCTACTCCATTTGCTGCACAAAGTGCTGCTGAAGCTGCTGGAAGATCAGCAGTTGAACAAGGCATTAAATCAGTTGATGTTGATGTTAAAGGTCCTGGCGCTGGAAGAGAAAGTGCTATTAGAGCTCTAGCTCAAGCTGGATTAACAATTACTTCTATTGTAGATACAACTCCTATCCCACACAATGGTTGCCGTCCACCAAAGCATCCTCACGGTTAATATTTAAAAACAGGAGGTTAAAAACATGGAAAACGAAATCAAGATTGCTAGTCCTTTTGAAAGATGCGACTTTAAATTAGTATCAACAGATGATACAGAAAATTATGCTAGAATCGTTTGCGAACCTTTAGAAAGAGGTTTTGGAACTACTTTAGGTAATGCTTTAAGAAGAGTTTTACTCTCTTCCTTACCTGGTACTAGTGTTTACGCTGTCGAAGTAGAAGGGGCAGTTCATGAATTTACCGCCTTACCTGGAATTGAAGAAGATTTAGTTCAAATTATTTTAAATTTAAAAGATTTGATTTTAAAATCTGACACAATTAGTGATGAGAGCTATGTTGCTACTATTGATGTTAAAGGAAGCAAGGTATTAACAGCTGAAGATATTGAACTTCCTACAGGCTTAGAAGTCGTTAACAAAGATTTAGTAATTGCTCACATAGCTGAAGGTGGTCATTTAAATATGACACTCTACATCAAAAATGGTAGAGGCTTCGTTACAAGCGAGCAAAATAAATTATTAGGAGATTTACCACTTCACGCCATTGCTACAGATAGTAATTTTGGCGCTGTTACAAGAGTAAACTTCAAAACTGAACCAACCCGTGTTGGTCACAATTCTAACTATGATAAATTAACTCTTGAAGTTTGGACAAATGGTTCAATTAAACCTCAAGATGCTGTTGCTTTAAGTAGTAAAATTTTAATTTCCCACTTTGAAAAGTTCATTGAATTAAATAACACAGTTGATAATGTTAATTTTGTTAAAGATCAAGAGACTGTTAAAGATCCAGAAATTCAAAATTTCTCTGTCGAAGATTTAGATTTATCTGTCAGAAGCTACAATTGCTTAAAGAGAGCAGGTATTGCTACAGTTTATGAATTAACACAAAAAACTGAAGCAGAAATGATGAAAGTTAGAAATTTAGGAAAGAAATCCCTTAAAGAAGTTAAAGATAAACTCGAAGAAAAAGGTTTATCATTTAAAGAATCTAAAGGTGAATAATAGGAGCCAAGTATGCAAATCGGAAGAAAGAATGTTCATGGTAAAGGCGGTGTTAGATTTAAGACCGGTTATACCAGTAGTAAACAAAAAGCTCAAGTTAGAAATCTTGTTACAGAATTAGTCATATATGAAAAGGTTACTGTTTGTACAGGAATGGTCAAAGATGTTGTTAAACAATTTGACAGATTAGTTACTTATGCCAAAAAAGGCGATGTACACTCAAGAAGACTTGCAGCTGCAGTTTTAAAGAAATATGATGTCAACGATGTCGACGCTTTAAATAAATTATTTACAGATTTAGCAAAGAGATTCGAAAATCGTGAAGGTGGATATTTAAGAGTTTTAAAACTTGAAAATAGAAAAGGCGATAACGCCCCACGTAGATTGTTAGTATTAGCTGATTAATTTATACATCTAAAGTTAAAGCCTCCGTTTAGGGGGCTTTTAGTTTATAAAAAAACACATATTTTCATATGTGTCTTAAAATCTAATGGCGGAGAAAGAGGGATTTGAACCCTCGCAGGTTATGCGCCTCTAACGGTTTTCGAGACCGTCCCCTTCGACCACTTGGGTATTTCTCCATTGTTTTCCAACTCTTTATAGTATACATTTTTATCTTTAATTAAACTATAAAAGAATGCGTTTTTAGTATATACTTTTAATATGATTTTCAACATTTTATTGAATTTAAGTCATTACGAAATTATTGCGATTTGTTGTGTTAGTGTTTTATTTTTATTTTTCGTAATTATTACAATTTTTCTAGTTGTTGATTATTTTCAAAGAAAGAAATTTAAAGAAGCAATAACGCATAATTTTAATACAAATATCGGTTATTGCATTGATTTTTCAAAACAGATTGTTTTTCCTCTAAATTTAAAAGATTTACGTAAGAAAACTAAAATCTCATATGTTGATTTTTTGAATTATTTTTATCAAGATGAACAAAATTTAATTAAAACTTGGTTTCAAGAATTGGTAGAAGGAATTATTTTAGATGATGTTCAAACTAACCTAATTCGTCTCTACGATATGTATCTAGATAAAGGAAACGGTAAAAAAGAGTTAAGAAAATGCTTATTTATTTGTAAATTAGTCGATAAAAAGAAAAAAATCCTGTTTTTAGATTCAGTATTCTTATTTAATATTCCTAATTGTATTGAACTTAAAAAATATAATCGTGACGCTTTTTATCCTTTAAGTGTTATCAAGAAAAAATACGAGGATGGCGCATTTAAAAAAGGGAGCTTTATTATCTTTCAAATTGCTAAAAAGAACATAACCGGATGTCCTTTTTCTGAACAATATGTTTTATATACAGTATTAGATGCAATTTATAAAGCTGCTAATTTTCAACATACTTTTATATTCATGACGGAAGATAAAAATGAAATATGTATTCTTTCAGATGAAATATTTACTAACGAATCTTTAAGCAGATTTATTCCTCGAATTATCGATAGTATTTATTGTGTTTTTGAGATAAAGGGATTCTTAAATTATTTTGATTATTATATTGTAGGTAGTTTAGTTAGTGAATTAGATGAAGACTATGATCAATCATACGCAATTTTAACTAAATACTTCACTCTAGATGTAGACGAGAAAAAGAAATATAAAATATATAATGCTGAAACTGATAAGAACATTAATTTTGAGCAATCATATAAGAGTGAAGTGACACGTCTTATTAGAATCCAGGGTGTTGAATCATATTTTAGACCTGTGATTCATATTGCTAATAAAAGAGTTGTTGTTACTGGATATATGAGCTTTTTGAAACTCGATAAATCCATTTTTAAAGATATGGAGGAGTTTAAAAAATACGCTAAGCTTTATGAAATGGAAAAAGACTATTTTTCATTGTGTATTCGAAAAATTCTTCCACGTTTTATTAGCGAAAAAGAAAATTCGTTGCAGAAATTAATATTAGAGATCAATATTGACCAGATAACATCGGCAATAAGATCTTTACCGCACTTTAACGGAATTAATGGAATCGATTTGATTTTATTATTTAATACTATAGAGTTAATAGATTTAGAAAACGATGAGGATTTTATTAGAGGAATTAAAAATTTAAAGGAAAAAGGCTATGCAATCGGATTAAAAATAGAAGGTCCTAATTACGTTTTGAAGAAGACAACATACTCTTTATTCGACTATTTCTTTGCTGATCCTTTGTTTAATGGTCTTGTTAAAGGAAATTCTTCTCAATTTATTAAAATGCATCAAACTCTTGATTATTTAGTTAAATTTAATGTTCCAATTATAGGAATTAATTTAGATAGTATGCAAAATGTTGAACTTTTAGTTAAAGCAGGTCTAGAATATTTTAGTGCAGATTGCATCAGCCCGAAAAGCCAGATGCTTTTGCCAATAGATAAGAAAATATCAAAGAAGTTATTAAATATGAATAAATAGGAAGGTAGTTATGGAAATTAAAAATAAAGAAATTACGAGCAGAGACGAAGATTTTGCCCAATGGTATACAGATGTATGTAAAAAAGCTGAATTAATGGACTATTCTGAAGTTAAAGGCTTCATTATTTATAGACCTTATGGCTATGCAATCTGGGAAGAAATTCAAAATTATTTAAATAAAGAATTCAAAAAAACTGGACACGAAAATGTTTATTTGCCTTTAGTTATTAATGAGTCTTTATTTAATAAAGAAAAAGAACATGTTGAAGGTTTTGCTCCTGAAACATTAATTGCTACAATCGGCGGAAAAGAAGAGTTACAAGATAGATTAATTATAAGACCTACTAGCGAATGTCTTTTTACAAATCATTTTTCTCACATTATCAAAAGTTATAGAGATTTACCAAAGCTTTATAATCAATGGTGCAGCGTAGTGAGGCGGGAAAAGACAACTCGACCATTTTTAAGGGGAAGTGAATTTTTGTGGCAGGAAGGCCATACAATGCACGCTACGCCTGTTGAAGCCAAAGAAGAAACCTTAAGAATGCTTGACATTTATGACAAGATGGGCCGAGATTTATTAGCAATACCTTTTGTTAAAGGCCGCAAAACAGAAAAAGAGAAGTTCGCAGGAGCAGAAGAAACATATTCTATTGAAGCATTAATGCATGATGGGAAGGCTTTGCAAAGCGGTACTACACACTATTTTGGCGATGGTTTCTCAAAAGCTTTTGGTGTGCAATATTTAGATAAAGACGGGGCATTAAAGTATCCATATCAAACTAGTTGGGGTGTTTCAACACGATTAATTGGATCGATTATTATGGTTCATGGAGACGATAATGGTTTAGTTTTACCTCCATATGTTGCACCAATTCAAGTAGTTATTATTCCAATTCAAATGAATAAAGAAGGTGTTTTGAAAAAATGTCGTGAAATTAAAGAACTATTAGAAAATAATGGTGTAAGAGTTAAACTTGATGATTCAGATAAAACGCCAGGATGGAAATTTAGTGAATATGAAATGAAAGGTATCCCTTTAAGAATAGAAATTGGACCAAAGGATATTGAAAAAAATCATCTTGTTATTGTCCATCGTGTTGATAGAACTAAAGAATTTGTCGAAATTGATGATAATTTGGTTAATAAGATTAAACTTGAGTTTAAAGAAATACATGAAAAAATGTATAAAAAAGCACTTGCACAATTGTTAGACAGTGTAACCGAGATTCACTCATTAGATGAGCTTGAGGCTGCATTAAATAAAGGCGGTTATGCAAAAATGATGTGGTGTGGTGATGTGGATTGTGAAAATAAAATTAAAGAGTTATATCAAGCTACAGCGCGTTGTATTCCTTTTGATCAAATTCCTTTTGATGATGTTTGTCCAGTTTGCGGGAAAAAAGCAAAATATGTTGTTCTCTTTGCAAGAGCATATTAATAAAAATAGTGGACTTTTGCAGGGTTTTTTATAAAAATTGTGGGTTTTTAAAAATTTTATAAGTATTTTTAAGAATTCGAACTGACAATAAATTTGATTAAAAAAAATAAAAACCATCCTTGGATGGCTTATTTTTTTACTGGCGGAGTAAGAGAGACTCGAACTCTCGCACGCCTTGCGACGTCTACTTCCTTAGCAGGGAAGCCCCTTCACCAACTTGGGTATTACTCCACGTGTATAAAATCATAGCAAAGATTAAATTTATTTTC
>JAXDXW010000077.1:0-22872 GCA_034087725.1 Candidatus Onthovivens sp.
ACAGAGAGAAGTCTTAAAATATCAATTCTTCATTGATTAGCTAAAGCTTTTGAAATCTTTAATAATTCCTTATTCTTTTTCGAATTAATAATTAGATTTTTCCCATATTTAAAATATATCATTTTTAGCAAATTATAAAAATAGTAGGCTTTTTAATACCGGATATAATCAAAAAAAATAAATAGTTCGGTTCATCATTTTTTTGCGGGGTGAAATTTTTTTAAAAATCTTCGTTTTTCTCCGGGGTCATATTTCTAAAAGAAAGAAAAACTCTTGCTCTTAAATGGCTAAAATTAAGAATACCAAAAGACGATCTTTTAATTGCTTTAATTTTATTGTTTATGCCTTCACATACCGCGTTATTATATGTTTTACTTCCAAATTTTATAAATGAGTTGCAAATTTCTTCGTACCAATTTTCATACACATCTGCTAAAGCAATACCTTCATCTATATCTTTAGATCTTAATATATGAATTAGTTTAAGTATTTCGATTCTAGCTATTTCATAACTCCAATTATTATATGAATAAATGAAAGCGTGTAAATAGGTATATATCCACTCAATTTCTGGATCAATTTTAGTGATAATATTAATTATTTCATTTTCATATGCTCTAAACTTATAGGTTTTAAAATTTACTTTATATCTATAATGACAGTTATCAACATTTTTAATTAATAATTTTGTTCCATACTTTTTAAGTAAATAATACTCGTAAGACCCTTTATTATATTTTTTCATGATTCTAATCCTAACTTTGTCTATACATTTAGTTGCATATGAAATGAAATGAAACTTATCTATTATGATTAGGGCATTTGGAAATATTAATTTAACCGCCTCCTTATAAGGAACCCACATGTCCATTGTTACTACCTTTATTAATTGTCGTTTTTCAGGCGATATTGAAAGAAAAAAGTCAATAATGCACTCTTTTTTTCGTGATGGCAATATATCAATAAGTTCATTTTTATCACCGTTAACAATTATAGCTGAATAGACTAATTTTCTATCAACTCGTATTCTTGCAAATTCATCAATACATAAAACTGTTCCAATATTGCCTCTTTTTGGTTGAATACTATCTAAAACTTTATAGACAAGAGTTTCTGATATATTTAATAAACTGGAGATAGCTTTACAAGTCAAACCTTGCTGAAGCATCTTTATTGTGGCTATTCTAATATTTTTGGTTAATTTATAATCTGTACCTTTATTAAATATATTTTCTTCCATAAATGTTTTTCCGCACAAACATTTATATCTTCTTTGATAAAAAACTATGCATAATGTTTTAGACATCAATCCAAAAAATCTATATATTTTTCGATAATAGTCCTTAATATAGACTTTACCATTTGCACAGTAAGGACACCTCAAAATATTCCTTTTAAGTTTTACTCCAATCACTATTTCATTAATTGTTTCATCTTCTAATTCTATACTTTGAATTTTTGTTACATCTATGCCAACGCATGATAAAATATTTATGTCAATCATGACAAACCTCCTTATTTTTCCCATTAATATTTTAGGAGGTTTTTTAATTAAAAAACGATTATTTTTCACGGGGTATTTTTCAATTTTCCTAATAAAAAAAGAAGTATTTTTTCAAATACCCCGGAAATACCCCGGAAAAAAACGGAGAATCAAAGAAAAAAGCGATATTTTTGTATCGCTTGTATTCTTAATACTGGTGGCCCAACCCGGGATCGAACCGGGGACATAAGGATTTTCAGTCCTCCGCTCTACCTGCTGAGCTATCGGGCCTTATAATTAAAAAAAATGGCGGACCAGACGAGAGTCGAACTCGCGATCTTCACTGTGACAGAGTGACATGTTAACCACTACACCACTGGTCCGTTGCGCTTTATTATTATATAAAAAGAAAATATCTTTTGTAAACAACAAATTTCATATTTCTATTAAACTAACTACAAAAATTTAAAAATTTACTTCTATTAGTATTTAATTAATAATATTTATTTTTATTCATATTTTAAAGATATTTTCATTTTCACATCTAATTATAGAAAATAATTACTTTTTATATTTTATAATAAATTAAAAAGAGGGAACTATTATGAAATGTGAAAAAATATTTGCAGAAAGACGAAGCAATAGGACTTTAAGTAACAAAACATTAGCAAAAGAAGAAGTAGATGCAATTTTAGAAGCTGGTGAACTGGCCCCAGTAGCTAGAGGTAAGTATGATACTTTAAAGTTATATGTCTACCAAGGGGAATTTCTTGAAATGATTAAGGATTCATATATAAAGGAATTAGGAGCTGATCCCTTTTTTGATGGAGGTTTACTTGTGCTAGTGACTCAAAAAGACGAAAAAGAATGTTTGATGAACCAAAATGCAGGATGTATTCTAGAAAATATGTTATTGGAAGCAACAAAACTTAATATTGGAAGCGTTTTTTTATATAGTCCTGTACGTGTTGCTTTAACTCGAACAAATTTATTAGAACTTTTTGAAATAGATGAAGGCTATATGCCAATTGCTTGTGGAATTTTTGGCTATATAAAAGAAAAAAATGTCAGAAATATTGAACACAAAATTGATAAAGTATTTAGATATTAGTTGTTGTAATAGTAGATAGAGTTTTTAACTTTTTCAGCATGCTCTTTACTAGTTAAACTTTCCACAATTTTGAAAGCAAAGTCTATGGTTGCAGCCGCACTTTTACCTGTAATAATATTTTTATCTTCAACGACATATTTATCTATATATGTGCCACCAAAATCTTCATTCATACTATTAAAGCATGTGTAATTAAGCCCTTTTAATAAGCCTAAATGACCTAAAATTGTTGGACCAGCACAAATAGCTGCGATAGTTCTGTTTTGAGAAGCAAAATGTAAAATGACTTTTTTAAATTTTTCAGATGATTCTAATTCTACATACTCTGGACCACCTGCAATAAATAAGCAGTCATAATTTTCTAAATTGATATCGGAAAATTTTCCCAAATTAGTAACATGGATATTATATCGACCAGTTGCTTCATCCGTGTTTAAAGAAAAAATATCAACATCAATTTTTGCCCTTCTAAGAATTGCAATAGTTCCTAATGCTTCAATTTCTTCAAAACCATTTGTTAAAATACATATTACTTTTTTCATAATTTTCTCCATATTTTAAAAAAATATCCAGTTTCTGCAGGGTTTTTATAAATTTTTATTGAATTTTTTGATTGCTAAAAACGTTTCATCGGATATATTGTGTTCAAGTAAACAGCAATCTTTTTCTGCGGTTTCTAAGCTGACACCAATCTTAATTAAAAAGTTTTTAATTTCTTTATGCTTACTATAAACATTTTTTGCAATCTCTAATCCTTTTTCAGTTAATGTAATTTGACCATATAATTCTTTATCAATATAGCCTTCTTGATTTAGGCGATTCATAGCTTTAGCAACAGCGCCTTTAGTAACCTTTAAAAAGCTTGCTATCTGTAAAGAAGAAACAGGTTCATTTGTCTCCCTATTTAAAATAAGGATAGATTCTAAGTAATCCTCGGTTGATTTGGTTAGTTCTTCGTTCATAAAAATATTATATATCTAATTTTAAACACTAACAAATTTTAAAAAAGTTTACTTAAGTTAACTTTAAAGTTGACTGTGGTAAACTCTGTTTTTTATAATATCCACTAGAAAGGGTTTTTATGAAAGCAAATGATTTAGAGCGAAAGAAATTCGAAAAAGAAGAGAAAAAAAGAAAAAAATTCGAAGCTAAAGAACAAAAACAGTTTAAACATCGAATTGGAGATGAGTGCCCTTTGTCTCATCTAAAAGTTGGGCAAACTGGTATATTATTGAATTTCTCAAACGATAATAAGCCATTAAGAAGAAGACTTTTAGATATGGGATTAACAAAAGGAGTATCAATAACTATTCAAAGGATATCTCCACTTGGTGATCCAATCGATATTTCCTTAAGAGGCTATGACCTTTGCATGCGAAAAGCAGATATGGATGGAATTATAGTAAAGGTGGTAAATTAGTATGAAATGTTGTTTAGTTGGCAACCAAAACGCAGGGAAATCTTTATTGTTTAATTTATTAACAGGAATGAATCAAAAAGTTGGTAATTGGCCTGGCGTTACTGTTGATAGGAAAGACGGCATTATAAAAGGAACTAATGATACTATTACAGATTTACCTGGAATATATTCATTATCTCCTTATACTAGCGAAGAAAACATAAGTAGAAATCACATATTAAATGAAAAACCAGACTTAATTATTAATATTATTGATTCTACATGCATTGAAAGATCGTTATATCTAACTACGCAATTGCTCGAATTAGATTGCGATGTTCTAGTAGTTTTAAATATGGAAGATATTCTTGCTAAAAAAGGATATGTGATCGATAAAAATAAGTTGGAGTCTGAATTAGGAACATCAGTTGTTTCAATAAGTGCCTTAAAGAAAACCGGAATTAATGAATTATTAGATATTATTAAAAATAGATCTTATAGAAAAAATGAACATTTGCATATATTTAGTAATGATTTAGAAAAATTAATTAGTGAAATTGAAAATCTTATCCCTGAAAATGTATTTTCTAAGAGATTCATTTCTATTAAAGGAATAGAGAGAGACAATATATCAGATTCTTTTGATTTAAGTAAAATTGAATCCAGGATTAAAACTATTGAGGATAAATACCAAATTGATAGTGAAGAATTGATTGCATCTCAAAGATATGATTTCATCGAAAAAGTGAGAAATAACAGCGTAGAGAAATCACAAAAAGAAAGTTTATCTAAAAGAATTGATAAAATAATTTTAAATAAGTATTTAGCTATACCAATTTTTGTAATAATTATGGCTTTAGTTTATCTTTTAAGTGTCGGTGTTGTAGGTGGCTTAACTGTAAATTTAATGGATGCTTTCTTTAATGGCGCAGGCGGCGAGATTGAGGTAGGGATGTTCGATTACGTCATGGGCATAATACCATCAAATTTCGTAGGTATTGGTCCATGGTTATCAAATTTAATTCTTGAAAATGGCGGAAGTTATTGGGCAGCTAGTTTAGTATCCGACGGTATTATTAGTGGATTCGGTGCAGTATGTAATTTTTTGCCTCAATTAGTTATTTTGTTCTTATGTTTAGCCTTATTAGAAACTAGTGGTTATATGTCTAGAATTACATTCTTATTTGATAATTTCTTTAAAAAAATAGGAATGAGCGGTAAAAGTTTGGTCCCATTTATTGTTGGCACTGGGTGTTCTGTGCCTGCAATTATGGCTGCAAGAACAGTAGAAGATTCTAATGAACATAAATTAACTGTTACCTTGACTCCGTTTATTCCTTGTAGCGCTAAACTACCAATTATCTCATGTTTCGTCGGAGGTGTTTTTGCTCCATTAATTGGTGGCGCTACATGGATAGTTACTTTATCAATGTATTTTATAGCTGTTTTGGTTGTTATTTTAGTTGGTTGGTTTGCAAATAAATTCTTTATAAAGAATAAAACAACATCATATTTGACAGAATTACCTGATTACCACGCTCCAAGTACATCTTATATATGTAGAGATGTTGTTGAAAAAACATTATCTTTTATTAAAAGAGCCGGAACGATAATTGTTTTATGTAGCATAGGTGTATGGTTACTATTACACATTACATGGGATTTTAAATTTATCGAATATACTGAAGATGATCTTGTTTTAAATGCAACATTAATGGAAGATAGTTTCTTAGCTGAAATTGGAAAATGCTTATCATGGATTTTTGCACCTATGTTAGGCTTAAATATGAGTTGGGGAGCAACAGTGAGTGCTTTGCAAGGACTAGTCGCAAAAGAAGCAGTAGTATCTAGTATGGAAGTAATAAACGCTGTACAAGAAGGTGGTAATGTTTTTGCTCAAGGCTCACAGTTTGGCTTCTTTAATGGTTTTAGTGCTTATGGATATATGATATTTACATTATTTAGTGCCCCGTGTTTCGGAGCAATAGGTGCAATGAAAAGAGAATTTGGTAACAATAAAGATTTATTTAAAGCTTTATTTATTCAAACCGGAGTTGCATGGACTTTAGGAAGTTTAGTAGGTGTTTGGGGTGTTTTATTATGATTAACGTTTTGATGAGTGGAGTAAATATTGCAGTTTTAATAATTTCGATAATAGTTATTTTACTTATAATTTATTTCAGCTTCATTCATAGAAAAGTCATTAGCATATTAAAAAAAGATGAAAAATGTAATGACATAAAATGTAATTGTAAAAAATAAATTAAAAAAATAATTGACTTTTGCAGGGTTTTAGATAAAAAAACAGGTTTATTTAATAATTTTAAAATATGAAAGAGAACTAAAAAATTTATTTAAAACCCCAAAAAATGAATTAAAATTTTGTATAAATTCTCCTTGATTTATAATTGTCTTTGTATGTATAATAAATAAGCACAAAAGACGGGCCCTTAGTTAAATGGGATAACACTAGCTTTGCAAGCTTGGGTTAGGAGTTCGATTCTCCTAGGGTCCACCATTTGGCAGTGTAGCTCAGTTGGCTAGAGCGCCCGGCTCATACCCGGTATGTCGAGGGTTCAAATCCCCCCACTGCTACCAGAATTGTGCTGAAATAACTGCGACGGACCATTGGCGCAATTGGTTAGCGCGGACCGCTCATAACGGTTAGGTTCTGGGTTCAAGTCCTAGATGGTCCACCATTATGGAGAAATACCCAAGCTGGCTGAAGGGGTCGGTCTTGAAAACCGATAGTCGATGCAAGTCGAGCGAGGGTTCGAATCCCTCTTTCTCCGCCAGTTATTAAGTATTATTGCGGGGTAGAGCAGCCTGGTAGCTCGTCGGGCCCATAACCCGGAGGTCGGAGGTCCAAATCCTTCCCCCGCGACCAGATCTAAAATATGCACGTTTTGTATCCGCAGGACGTGCTTTTTATATGGATTCTCCGTTTTTTTCCGGGGTATTTGAAAAAATACCTCTTTTTTTATTAGGTAAATTGAAAAATACCCCGTGAAAAATAATCGTTTTTTTAATCTAATACAAGGGTCGATTACTAGTGACTACGGTAATAGAGAATTGATTATCAAAGGCATTGATTATTACTATGAAGAAATTGAATAAAGAGGGCTCATTTGTATCATTCCTGAGCATTTCTTCCATTTGTTAATTACAGTATCGATACAATTCGGTACTGTCTTTTTCTTCATTTACTATTGAAAATAAGTCGGTTAACCGATATAATTTAAGCATGACGTTTTTAGATTTACTTGCGTACAAAAAAACTACTGTATATTCCTTATCTCTAGATAGCGGAGTACCAAAAACAACTTTAACTGATATTTCTTCGGGCAAAACGGATATTTTAGAAAGCTCTGGTAAAACATTATTAGCGATTTCTAAAAGTTTAGATGTGACAATCGAAGATTTGCTTTCCCTAGAAAGGGAAGAATCAAAAACATTGTTACCAGAATTCTTGTTGGATGCCATTTCCGAATACAGAAAAGCAATTCGCAAAGATAGCACCTTAGTGGATTGCTATAGTAACCAACTCAATAGCTCTATCAATGTTGCCGAAGTAGAACATCTTATTTCGAAAGAGCAAGCAGATAGATTAAGAGCGAGATATTTTTAGGAGAAGTTGATAATGATTGATTTTACAAATTTACGAACTAGAAAAAAAGCTTATGGTGGAGCGAACGGAAGCAAGCTTTCTGTTGTTTACAATAATGAACTCTATATGCTTAAACTTCCCATGTACGCTTTGAAAAATCCAAATCTTTTATATACCAATAGTTGCACATCTGAATATCTTGGCTGCCATATTTTTAATATGCTTGGAGTTAAAGCTCAAGAAACACTATTGGGGGAATATGAATACCATGGCAAAGTTAGAACCGTCGTGGCTTGCAAGGATTTCACTTCTCCGAATACCACTATAGTGGATTTCGCATCTGTCAAAAACCAGATAATTGATTCTACTTCAAACGGGTATGGGACTGAATTATCTGACATTCTCGATACCATTCAAATGCAAAATGCAATTAATTCAAAAGAGTTAGAGGAGCATTTTTGGAATATGTTTGTTATCGATGCATTTATTGGAAATTGGGATAGACATAATGGGAACTGGGGTTTTTTATATAATCAGGAAACTGATGAAATGAAAATCGCTCCAGTCTTTGATTGTGGGTCTGCTTTGTTCCCTCAAATCGATGATGAATTGATTAAAAAAGTGATAACTTCCAAAGCAGAGATGAATGCTCGCGTATTTGATATGCCAACATCAGCCATTTTAGTGAACGGGAAGCGCGGTAATTATTATAAAATGATCACTTCCTTGGAATATAAAGGATGCAATGACGCTATTAAAAGAATTGTTCCTAAAATCGCTTTAACCGAAATTGATGGTTTGATTGATGAGGTAGAACAATTAAGCCAATTGCAAAAAGAATTTCTTAAGAAAGTTTTAAAACTTAGAAAAGAATCGATGCTTGATGTTGCCTATGCAGCTATTGGAAAGTGAGGTTACAAGATGATATATCAGAAAAAAGAGTTTATTCTCAAAAATGGAACTAAATTATTATTGAAATCACCAGGAGTAAGTGATGCCAGAATGCTTATTAATCAAATTGTTACTGCCGCTAGTCAAACTGATTATTTATTGAGCACTCCTGAAGATTTTGAAAAATACCTCAAAGACATTAGTAAAGAGGAAGATTTTATCGCAAAATTCATTGACAGCAAAGATTATTTAATTTGTGCCTATGTTGACGGGAAAATAGTAGGTAACTTGTCTCTTAAGTTTTTAAAGCACACCAAAGATAAGCATAGAGCAACAGTAGGCATTGCAATAATTAAAGAATATTGGGGATTAGGAATCGGATCCGTCATGTTTGATGAAATGATTGATATTGCTAAAAATACACCTGGAATTGAACAAATAGAATTAGATGGCGGAGTTATTGCACAAAACGAAAGAGCAATGTCTCTTTATAAGAAGAAAGGTTTTATTAAAACTGGAACTATCCCTCATGAACTTAAGTTAAGCGATGGAACATATCTTGATGGATGTTTGATGACACTTTTCTTAAATGATTAATGGTGTACCATTTTCAACTAATTGTGTATCAAATTTCTGTAGAAGTGTACTGTTTGTATCATTTCTTGCTTTTATTTACAAATTTTTACATACAATGAAAAACTATGACTTCCGAACCTTCCGAATTCAGTTTGTTCGAAATTCATAAATATAATTTAAAAATTCATTTATACATGATAGAAAATTAGTTCACAACTCGTAATTATGAAGATTAAAAAAACATTGTATTTGATATATTTTTTTAGGATTAATTATAAATACAAAAAATTTAAATTATTAATGATAAAAAATTTGCTTCTTTATTTGTAAAAACACTCTTTATTAGCAAAACATAAAAAATACATAATAAAACAAAAAGTTAATATTGATGATGAAAAACTTATCTATCAAAACTACATATTTATCTTTATAATAATATTGTTTATGGAAGATTATGAAAAATTATTAAAATTTCGGGATAACACAATGAAAGATCTTCCTATTTGTAAAACCGAGGGCAAACGGATAACAGAAGAATCTTTTAATTTACCAATTATGGAATTTTTAAAAGATGATTCTACTGTACTTGATTATGGATGCGGAACCGGATGGGGATTATTCGAATTGAATTTTACAAAGAATATAACAAAAGGTATTGGAATTGATCCCTCGATTAATGCAATTGAATATGCCAATAATGTAGCAAAAGAAAGTAAATTAAATAATATTTCTTTCATTTGTGGCGATGAAAATACCTTACGTAATTTAGATACGAAATTTGATTTTATTTTTTGCGTAAATACTATTGATGTATTGCCAGATCAAATAATTAATAAAATATTATCTGCTTTTTATCACTCTATAGCAAACGAAGGATACATTTTTATTGGAATAAATCCATTTTTTTCGCCTTCTTTTTTAACAAATAATCTTGGAATGCAAATTCAAGATAAATATTGCTATAAAAACTCCATTTTACGAGCAAATTTAAAATCAGTCGATGAATGGAGAGTAGTATTTTCGCATTATTTCGAAGTAATTAGAACATTTGAATTTTGCTTAACTTCAACAGAAAAACAGTTTCCTAGAAGAGGATTTATTTTGAAAAGGAAATAATTTATGAATGAGGCATTAATAAAAGACATTATTTATTTATTGGTGGGTATATCAATTTTTATCATTAGTATGAAAATTATGTCTACTGGACTCAAGAAAATCTCGGGTAAAGGACTTAAAAATTTATTCAAAAAAACACAAAATAACCCTTTTGCTGGTTTAGGAATTGGGGCGGCAGTTACTACTGTTATACAAAGTAGTGACGCAACAAGTTGTATTGTTTTAGGCTTTATTAATGCAGGAGCTATGACCTTGTATCAAGGGCTTTGTATTATTTTAGGAGCCTACATTGGCACAACAATCACCGGTGTTATAGTTTCTTTTTCTTCTTTTAGCATATCAATTTACTTGTTATTGTTAGCTTTTATTGGGGTTATTTTATTGTTTTTTAAGAATGATAAAGTTCAAAATATCGGACAAATCTTAACTGGCTTAGGACTTTTATTTTTTGGATTAGAGGTGATGAAAGGCGCGTTTCAAAATGCAGATATTAACGCTTTTTGCACTAATTTATTCTCATCTCTATCTAATCCATTTTTATTATATTTAATCGGAGTAGTTGTTACAGCCTTAGTTCAATCTAGTAGTGCTATAACTGGTATTGTGATCATTATGATTAGTGGTAATGCTATACCAGTCGATAGTGGCATTTATCTTATTATAGGAGCCACTCTTGGTACTGTTGCAACAACCCTTTTAGCTTCAATTGGAGGAGATATTCAAGGCAAAAGAGCTGCTTGGATTTGCTTTGTCTTAAGATTTATAACATCTTTTATAGTAGTTTCTATATTGGCTATATTAGATCACTATAAAATAAGTGTAGGACTAGCATTTAAAAATTGGCTTGGTAGTTTTGAATTTGCAGCAGCTATTTTCCTAGTCTTTTACAATATAATTTTTATGCCTCTTTTAATTCCTGTTTTAAAACCAGCAATAAAGATATCTGAGATTATTATTAAAGATAAAAAAGAAGAAAATGTTAAGAAAATTGTTCAGTATATTGATTCACACTTACTAAGATCTCCAAACATTGCTGTAATGCAAACAAAAAGAGAGATAATTCATATGTTTGAGTTAGCTAAAGAAAATTATATTTTCGGTTACAATAGAATTACCGAACATAATGTAGAACGCGACAACGATATTATTAATATAGAAGAGCAAATTGACTATTTAAACAAAACTATCACTGATTTTTTAATCCAATTATCAAATGAAGTTAGTGATGAAGATAGTAAAAAGGTTGGATCATATTTTCACGTTATCAATGATATCGAAAGAATAGGAGACCACGCTTATAATTTTTATGAAGTTAGTAAAAATATGGTCGATAACGATCTTAATTTTTCCGAGACAGCAAAGAAGGAATTGAACGAACTTCATGAAATAATTCTTCAGATGTTTGATTTATCTACTTTAATTTTCTCTAAAAACGATAAAGAAGACTTAAAACAGCTTCATATTTTAGAAGAGAAAACTGATGTTTTGTCCAAAACAATGGCTCAAAATCATTACGATAGAATTAGAAAAAATGACTGTATACCTGAGCTTACTCCATTCTATTCTGAGATGATTACTGAGCTTGAACGTATAGCAGATCACTTAACAAATATTGGTTATTCTATTGTTGATCCTACCGGTCACGAAACAGAGGAAAATTGATTAATTTTTAAAAAACCCCGCAAAACTCCACTATTTTTTTCAATTTTTAGTTACGCATCATATAAAATTTTGATTACTTTGATTCATTATTTAATTCGAATATCAAATATTCAAATTGTTAAAAACAACATAATTTTGATATTAGGCAACATTTTATTATTTTTAGCAAATTTCACAACCTTTATTATAATAATGAGGAAATTTATATGACAAAACTTTGTTTTATTGGTGCTGGTAGCACAATTTTTGCTAAAAACGTATTAGGTGATTGCATTTTGACTCCTGAATTAGGTGAATTTGATATTGCTCTTTTTGATATTGACCCAGTTAGATTAGATGATTCTTATCAGATGGTTAAAAATATCAATAAAAAATATCATGGTAAAGCAAATATTAAAAAATATTTAAATAGAAAAAAAGCCTTAGAAGGATCCACAGTTGTAATAAATGCTATTCAAGTTGGTGGTTTTGAAGCGACAATGGTTGATTTTGATATACCAAAGAAATACGGTTTAAAGCAAACTATTGGAGATACTTTGGGTGTGGCAGGAATTTTTAGAGGTCTTAGAACAATACCTGTATTAGAAAGTATATGCAAAGATATGAAAGAGGTTTGTCCAAATGCTTTATTCATTAATTATGCAAACCCAATGGCAATTTTAACAGGTTATCTTCAAAGATATCTATGGCCAAATACTGTAGGTCTTTGCCATAGTGTTCAACACTGCGTAAAAGGTTTGCTCGAATCTGTAAAAATGAATGATTATATTGGAAAAACTAAAGAAACTATAGCTGGTATAAATCATCAAGCTTGGCTTTTAAAAATTACCGATTTAAATGATAATGACCTTTATCCTGAGATTAAAAGAAGGATTTTATCTGGTGAATATTACGAGACTAGCAAGCGGGACCTTGTAAGACAAGATATGATTTTTAGATTTGGTTACTACATTACGGAAAGTAGTGAACATACTAGTGAATATACACCTCGGTATATTAAAAATGCATATCCTGAATTAATTGAAAAATATCAAATTCCATTAGATGAATACCCACGTCGTTGTGTTAAGCAAATAAATGATTGGAAAGAAATGCGTGAAAAGCTCATATCTCATGATATAGAACACGAAAAATCGAAAGAATTTGCTGCCGGAATTGTCAATGCATTAGTAAATAATGTCCCTTATATAATTCACGGTAATGTTTTAAATAAAAATTTAATAACCAATTTACCTTATGACGCTTGCGTAGAGGTTAGATGTTTAGTGGATAGAGAAGGAATTCATCCAACTCATTTTGGTGATTTACCCGAGCAATGTGCAGCAATTAATAGAACAAATATAAATGTTCAAAATATGACGATTTTAGCTGCTCACGAAAGAAAAAAATCATTAGTTTACATGGCAGCATATTTAGATCCTCATACATGCAGTGAATTAAGCATGGACGATATAAAAAATATGTGTGATGAATTGTTTGAAGTACACAAAAAATATATGCCTGAATATAAATAGGAGGTTTGTATGAAAAAGAGAAGTCTGTTAATTTTAGCAGTAATAGGCCTTTCATCTTTAGGTTTAGTTGGCTGTAACAATGGTGAGCAAAGCAAAGACGGAAAAATTGCAATTAAGTATTTAATTAGTAATGAGTCAACTGCATATAAAACTATACTTGATGATGTAATATCTGAATTTAATGCTTCAATTGAAGATGAAGGTTATTATATTGACGCTAGCGTCCCTGGAGGAAGTTATTATGAGTCTTTAGGAAGACTAATGGCCGCAAATAATACTCCTGACATTTTTATGATGGAGTATGGATATTTTTATTCATATCAAAATAAAATGGCCGATTTAACAAAGTATTTAGATGAATCTGAGGGTTTAAGTAGTTCGGATTTATGGGATTTAAATGACTATTATAAGGATAATAATGGTAAATTAAAGGCTATTATTAAAGATTTTTCACCTGATTTCATGTTAATTTATAACAAGACAATGTTAGATAGTTACAATAAATCAGTCAGTGAAGAAGATAGATTTTATTTAAGTGAAACTGAACCCGTGACATGGGAGTATTTCTATAAAATGGTTAGCGCTCTTCAAAGAAAAGGATACGCAGAATATGGAACATCTTTAGGCTTTGAAGGAACAAAACATTTGCACGAGATTGTTCAATCAACAGGTGTAAATATGTATACAAACGACGAGAAAGGAATTAATGCGACAAATAATAATTTAAGAGAAGCGTTCGCGTTTTTCTACGCATTACAAAAAGATGATATTACACAAGGCGATACTGACAGTGCAAGCGAACTACAAGTCTATAATGAAGTTCAAAAATTGAATATAGGAAAAAAAGCTCCAGCAAGTTATACATCTGGCTCAACCACAACTGAACAAGAATTATTTAAGAGCGGTAGATGTTTTTCTATTTTTAATGGTTTGTATTCTTTCCCATCTTATGACTTTTATAATGTTAATTTTGAATATGGAATAGCTCCTCATCCTGTGCAAAATGAAGGTGATAAACCTTTTGGAACTACATCTGCGATGGTTTCTCACGCAATTTCCGCTTCTTCAAGACATAAAGATATTGCTTGGAGATTCATCGAATATTATCAAACCGAAGGTCTTAAAAAATTATCTAAGATTGCATTTAATATACCAGGAAATAAAACTATCGCAGGAAGTGATGCTTTTTTAGTTCAAGAGAACGAAAAAGTTCAAAAAATGGTCAATTATTTCTATGATTTTGTAAGCAAAGGATACTGCGTACCTACAGAATATAATTCTTTGGTTGATTACAGTGTTATTAATACTTGTTTTTCTACTGTTCAATCCAAATATTTTTCTCAATCAAACCCATATACATTCTACGAAATGATCGATCAAGTAAACTTATTAATTAAACAGCAAGCAATATAAAATATGACTTTATCATTTGACTTTGTTAGAAGAATAAATAAAAAAAGGTTTAGAAGTAAACTTGAAAAGAAAGAAGCAAAAAACTTCTTTCTTTATATTTCACCTTGGTTGATTGGGTTTTTACTTTTCACAATTATTCCAATGGTTGCTTCTTTGATTTATTCTTTTCAAAGAATATCAATTTTAGATATAGAAACTGGCGGAGAATGGATTGGCTTTAAAAATTATCAAGAAATTTTTCAAGACCAGCTATTCCTCTCATCAATTAAAAACACTTTCTTATATGCTTTTGGAAAAACTTTTATTTCTTTAGCTATTGCTTTAATTATTGCTTTGATGCTTAATGCGAAATTTTGGGGAAATAAGACAGTTAGAGTTTTACTTTATTTACCTGCAATTATCCCAAGTGTTGCTTCCATAATAGTTTGGGGTCAATTATTTTCAAAGGATTTCTCTCTTTTAAATTACTTTTTATCTTTCTTTAATATTTCACCAATAGATTGGACTGATTCGGCTAATGCGATGGGAAGTGTTATTCTTATGGGCGTATGGACTTCGATTGGACCTAATATGTTAATAGTTCTTGCAGCTTTGCAAAGTGTTAACAAAGAGGTTTTGGAATTTGCAGATGTAGAAGGAGCCGGTCCATTAAGAAAATTCTTTAAAATTATTTTGCCTAGTATTTCCCCTACCTTATTTTTTATGTCATTAACTGGAATAATTGGCGGATTACAAGCCTATGTGGAGATGCAATTACTTTTTGCACCTAGTGAAGAAACAATGACAATAGCACGGAATGTTGTTTTAAGAGCATTCTCTATTAACGGAAATAAGACAATGGGGTATGCATGTGCGATGGCTTGGGTACTGTTCTTAATAATTTTAGTTTTCACTGCAATTTATTTTGCGGTAAGTAAACAACTTGGAATGTTAGGAGATGGTGATGAATAAAAACGCAAAGAAATATTTAGTAAAATCAAATGGTCTATCTCGAAGCACAAAAAGAAATATTGGTAAAAGCATTTTAACAATACTTGGATTTGCTTTAGGTTTTGTTCTCGTGATCCCTTTTGTTTGGATGATTTTATGTTCTTTTCAAGAAAATACATCAGCAATTTATTCAGTACCACCAGTATTGCCTTCATTTGCTAATTTTAATAATTTCGCTTATATATTTAATAATACTGATTTTTGGAATCAACTTAAGAATACTTTAATTTTAACTATAAGCAACATGGCAATTGGAATTAGTTCTACTATTTTAACAGCTTATGGTTTTTCTCGCTTTAGATGTAAGGGGAAAGGAGTACTCTTTACAATTTTATTGTCAACTATGATGTTGCCTTGGGTCGTAACGATGGTCCCAGCATATATAATTTTCTCTAAGTTGAATTTAATTTCAGTTGGAGGAGGCATGCTCCCGTTGATATTACCTTCGATTGGAGGTAGTGCTTACAATGTATTTCTTTTAAAACAATTCTTTGCATCTATTCCTAAAGAATTGGATGAAGCTGCAAAAATTGATGGATGCTCAACGTTTAAGATTTTATGGAAAATATTATTACCAAATATGCTACCTATTTTAGGTACAATCTTTATTTTCAGTTTCATAGGATGCTGGGCAGATTATATCGGTCCAAGTATTTATATTACAGATACTTCGTATTACACACTATCTTTAGGACTTCAATTATTGAAGAGTGATATGTCGTTTGAAGGGCAAAAAATAGAAATAATCATGGCTGGAGCATTAATTTATTCTATTCCAATGATAATTATTTACATTACATGTCAAAAAGCCTATGTAAGAGGTGCGGTTGGGAGCGCAATTAAAGGATGAAAAATTTACTTTTATTAATTTTATCGTTATTTTCCGTTTCTTTGGTAAATATTAATGATTTTTCAATCAAAAACACTGAAGAAAGTATTAATTATTTATATTATGAAGATTTCGAAAATAAGGATATAACAGGAGATAGCGGAGCAAATAAATCCGTAGATAAGGTAACTGGATTTATATTTGCTAATGATTATCAAAATACAAAAACCGTTGATCGAAATAATACTAGAATGCTTGATTATAAAATTGGAAGTAGCAAGGATAGCTATGGAAATTTTGCTATTGGATGGATCGGTGGTCAATCCACATTAAATAAGTTAAGTATTAACGAAACTTATTATTTTGACTGTTATTTTGAGTTTACTAATACCGAATTTATATATTTTGAATACAAAAGCGATGTTTATGGCGCTGTTAGATTGTATGAAGATGGATCTGTTAAAGGCAACGGTGGTCCAAATATGGTTGATGTATTTTACAATGAACAAACTCATAGATTATCACTTAAATTTACTGCTAGAAATTTTGCCGCTGAAAATGCTTTAGGATATTTCGCTTTAGTTGCCCACAATCCTACCGAACAATCGAAGTTATACATCGATGATGTGGCAATTTATCGTTCATCAAAAGTGTATGAAGGCACTTTTGAAGAATATCCAACTGGAGCATTTTCTTCAAATGGTCAAGAATTTCAATCAAATGTATATGTAAACGGTTCAACAAACGCAGAAATCATTGAAGAAGATGGCAATAAAAAACTTCAAGTTACTTCAAATTCTCCACTTTTAAATTCAAATTATAATTTTATGTTTATGAATAGACTTGGTGTTTTATCAATTGGGAGAAAATATCATATCTCATTTGATTATGAACAAGAGAATATTTTATTCTTGTGGGTATTTTATAGAGGTAATTGGTCACATGCAGCTGGAGAAGGAGATGATAAAGCATGCTATGCTAAGATCGATTTCAATTGGGGCGGAGTTAGTGATGAGAAATATCCAGGTAATGCTGACTTTCAAGCAACTTTAGATACAACAAATAAGAAAATATATTTAGATTTTGTTTGTACAAGTGCCCAAATTGGTGACTCGACAATAGATCCATATCAATTTATGTTTTCTGCAAAAAATGATTCAGAACATACATCTCAAAATGATATTAAATTTACCATCGATAATTTTACTATCGAAGTTGAAAAAGTTTGTACAGGAATTGATTTGGATACAACTAATTTTGTAGACAGAATTACCTTTGGTGAAGAAATAGATTTTTCAGGATTGAAAGTTATAGCTCATTATTCTGATGAAACTAATGAAATTATAGATTATCCATCTTATACAGTTGAAGGTTTTGACCCTACGAAATTTGGAGATCAATTATTGACAATTTATTATTTAGGTTTTTCAAAAACAATTACAGTTAAGGTCAAAGGAACACTTGATCATCTCGAACTTTCATATACGAGAATCGAAGTAGAGCGGGGCCATTATCCTGATTTATCTGACCTAGTAGTTAGAGCAGTTTATACTGACGAAACTGTCGAAATCTTAAAAAATAGTGGACTTCTGCAGGGTTATTCAATTTTTTATGATGGTTTTAATCCTTTCATAGCACGCACTTACACATTCAAAATTTCCTATGAAAATAAGGCAGCAAATTTATCTGTAGTGCTTTTAGAATGTGAAACAATTAATTTAGATGGCATCACATACGAAGAAATGAAGTAGGAGAATAGTATGAAAAAAATAGCAAAATCGTCATTACTTTTGGCTTCAAGCGTTCTCGTTTTAACAGGTTGTAGTAAAGAAAATCCAGCAGATATACCTGTAGATAAAATACCTTCTGGTTATCAAGTTTCGTATCCTACAAAAGTAGATGGGTCACTTCATAATGTTGGAATGGGATGGAATACTTTAGAAGAGCAAACCGAATTAGGGAAAATGAATTTAGGTCATGATGGAGATATACCAGAAGCTGATAGCGTTGGAATTCAAACATCGTGGGATTTTATAGAGCGAGAAGAAGGAGTTTTTGATTGGAGCTTAGTTGACGAAACAATTTCTTATTGGACTAGCAAGGGGAAGCAAATCAATCTAAGAATTTGTACCGATTCATTATCTTTACCTGAAGTTTATTATGGCGCGCCAAGATGGCTAAACACTAAATATGGAGTAGACATTCAATATTACGATTATGGAGGTGGCAAAAGTAACGCATTAGTTTTCGATACGACAAATCCAATTTATAGAGAAAAATTTGAGCGTTTTATGCAAGAATTATCTGCAAAATACCTTCATAACAAAAGCGTAAACACAATCGACATTCGTGGATATGGAATGTATGGTGAATGGCATAGCGGCCACTCATTTAAAACTATGCAAGAAAGGCAAGAAGGACTTGCATATATAGTAGATAAATATGCAGAAGCATTTGCTGAAGAAGGAAAGACTTTATTCTTATCGTGTTCTTATGACATTCAAGGTGCTAATGAAGATGGTACATCGGCAATTATTGGAAGCAGAACTACTTATGAAAAGTATTTGGCAAATAGTGCTTTTGATTACGCTATAAAAATTCCTAATGTTGGATATAGACGTGATGGAATGGCTGGATACGGAATTACAGATATACGTTACGACGAAAGAGCATTAAATGATGTTATAAGAAGTGGTAAACATGCTGTTAATGCCGCAGAATTTTTCACAAGTTTTGATGATTATCTCCCTGGTGGGGCACAATCAGGTAGTTTTACTCCTTTAGAAGCAACGGATGAGTTACTTTTTAAATCAAGATGTAATTATTCTACAGTTTTGGGATGGCTAAATACTGAAGTTGTTCGTATTGTTGAATCTGGATATGAAGAAGTTTTTGATCGCGGTGCTAGTAAAATGGGATATCGTTTTAGTGTTAATAAAGCTATTTTCCCTTCAGGGGCAACTAGTGGGTCAACAATTAAAACAATGATTAAGTTATCTAATTCAGGAGTTGGCCGTTTTTCACTTCCTAACTATAAATTTGGATTAATGCTTCTAGACTACTCAGGACATATTGTTTCAAAAACTTTTGAAAATACATTTGATTTACGTCAGCTATTAAATGGTGAAATAGTTAATTTATTTATAGATTTTGCTCTTCCTTTAGGCTTAGCCGATGGTAAATACACATTGGCTGCATTTATTGGAGACGAAAATGGTCAGCCAGCAATTAGACTTGGACAAGTTGGCAGCTACAACAATATGGTCTACCCACTTGGAGAAATTTCTTTAGGTAATTATGACGA
This sequence comes from Candidatus Onthovivens sp., assembly GCA_034087725.1. GTDB lineage: Bacteria > Bacillota_I > Bacilli_A > RFN20 > CAG-826 > Onthovivens. The sequence continues at coordinate 19,896 of JAXDXW010000077.1, forward strand.
CATTGAAACTCCTTTGTATGAAAAAATTGATAAGTTGGAGGATATAAATTTAGTTGGTTCAACACAATATGAATTAACTTTCGATTATATTCCATCAGTTTCTTTAAAAAATGATTACAAAATGGGTGATGACAATGGATTTGAAGTCCGTTTAGTTAACAACGAGGAAAAAATAACTCTCATTAATTGGCAAGATGTTAGTGAAACTAAAACTACTAAAACAGTTACATTCTCAACTCCTCAAAGCGGTTCATATAATGTGGAAATATTAGGAACGGGAGTCTATAAAAATAAAATTGACGTTTCAAATATTAAAATAAATGAATTTAAAGGCAATTTAGAGACTTTTGAAGGAGGAATTAGTCGATATGATGTAAATCCTTCTATTCAAAAAGAAGTATTTAAAGATAATAACGAATATATTAATTATTCATCTATTGGTTATTTTGAATCAACAGATACACATAATAAGGTTGATTGTTTGACTTCAAAAGCAACTTTGAAAAATAACGCGGCATATACTTTAAATTTCGATATTAAAACTGATAAAGCTAGCGTCGGTTCTTATTTTTATGCTCGTTTAATTTACAAAGACGGTAAAGAGGTTATGCCAATAGGTGAATGGTATGATAGAAACGACATGAAATCTTCGAATAAATCATTCACATTTGTAACTCCAAACACGGGTGAGGATTTAAAACTTGCTATTGGAATTAAAAATTCAGGTGGTATTTATTTAGACAACATAAATTTGGTCGAACAACCTAAAGGCATCATTGTTAAGGGAAAAAATGTTGGTTTTAACCATAATGTTCGAGCTTATGATGACAAAAAAGGTTTCAATTATACTGAAGATTTTGAAAATAGAGTTTTAAATGATTCGACATTTACATACGGATTTAATCGTTGGGGTCATCTAACTCGTGATATTTCTGAAGTTATTGATGGAAGCTATTCATTAAGTAGCAAAATAGATGAAATAACTTATAAATATCAAGATAAAAATGATTTCTATGAATTTTCATATAGTAATAATAAATATATAAAATTAGAAGCAAATCAAAAATATACTTTAGAATTCGATTATAAAAAAGCAGATAAGATTTATTTAGTCAGCAATCCAACGATTGAAGGTCATTGTTACACTTTTATTAGAAGTTTAAATAAAAAAGATCCAAGCACTGGAGAAAAATATTACTCTCAAACGATTGACTTTGCTTCTCCTTTAGAAAATGTAAATGAAATTTATCATTTTAAGCAAGAGTTTACCTGTCCAAATGCTGATGATTGCTATTTTATTATTGCAATCTTAGGAAGAGGTAATGTCATAATTGATAATATAAAGGTTTCAAAGAATTAATATGTTTCAAAATAAATATCATAAAGCAGTCACATTTTCTTTCGACGATGGAGTTACACAAGATCGAAGATTAATTAAATTATTTGAGAAATATGGGCTAAAATGCACTTTTAATTTGAATAGTGGTTCTTTAGATAAGGGAGGAGAAATTCACTATAATGGGTTTTATGCAACTCATGTAAAAGTTAATTCATCTGAAGTAAAAGAATTATATAAAAATCATGAAGTTGCAGTTCATACTGTCAATCATCCCGATTTAACAAAAGTTAATGATGAAAATACAATAATTTCTGAAATTGAAGAGGATAGACGAGCATTAGAATCAATAGTCGGTTATAAAATTGTGGGCATGGCTTACCCCTTTGGAACTGTAGATGAAAGAATTATTAATATAATTAAGAAAAATACGCCTATTTTGTATTCTAGAAATATTTATGCTACTTATAATTTTGATTTACAAAAAGAATTAATTGACTTTAGACCAACAGTTCATTGCTTAGATTTTGACAATTTATTTAAATTAGCCGAAGAATTTATCAATGCTGACTTTAAGGAAGATAAAATTTTCTATATCTGGGGTCATGCGTATGAATTCGATTTTGAAGATACACGGGAGAAATTCGAACAATTTTTAAAGCTCATAAGTGGTCATGATGATATTTTTTATGGAACAAATAAAGAGGTTCTTTTGAATGAATAATAAAATAAAAATAATAATAGATACTGATTTGGGTGCTGATTGTGATGATGTAGGAGCAATTGCTTTAGCAATCGAATTTGCAAAGAGAAATGAATGCGAAATTTTGGCTGTCTCTCATTGTATTAAGGGGGAAGAAGGCCCAAAATGTATCGATATTATTTCTACTTATTACGATTTATATTTTCCAATTGGTGTGAATGATTTTAAGTATATAAAAGATAATAATGTACATTCGTATGATCGAGAAATGATTAAACAGTATGAAAAATACATTAAAAATAGCAAATATGAAAATTCTGTTAATCTTTATAGGAAAATATTATCTGAAGCAGATGATGATAGCGTAGTTTTTATAACTATAGGGACTCTAACTAACGTTTCAGCTTTGATTTGTTCTAAAAAAGATAATCATTCTTCTTTATCAGGAAAAGAACTACTTGATAAAAAAGTTAAGAAATTTGTTTGTATGTTTGGAATTTTTAATGACGGGAGTAGAGTGACAAATTTCAATAATAATGAAAGATTTGTCGAATATAATGTTCAATGCGATGTTGAAGCTGCAAGGAATTTTGTTTCAAATGTAAAAAAACCTGTATATATAGTCGATTTTTATGATGGAGTAGATGTTTGGACTTGCAAGAAACTGTTTGATAAAAATATTATTTCTCCCATAACTTTAAGCTATGAGTTATACGCTAAAGGTCCTTCAAGAAGTTGGGATCTATTGGCTGTATATTACGTTATAAAAAATGAATTCTATGATGAAATTGGACCTGGATTTTTAAATATAGATGTTGTTGGTTATTCATCATTTTTGACAGATGAAAATGGCAATTTCTTTTATCTTCGTCCGAACGTAGAAAAAGATAAAATAGAGGACACAATTGATGAATTTTTGATTTCACTTGAGGAGAGAA
>JAXDXW010000078.1:0-2959 GCA_034087725.1 Candidatus Onthovivens sp.
TTATTTTAATTTCAATAATTTTATTATGAATTTTATATGAAAAATCAATTAATGGAAAATTTCTATTAATTATTGATTGTGTTGGCTCATCTACGAAAACACCATTTTTAGAAACTTCAATTCTTAAAAGATTCTTCTTTAAAATAGAAATCCTAAGATTATCAAAAAGAATGATAGATTCTTTTTTTGTTTTTGCTTTTTTTATATCTACAAATTTATTCGTCATAAGATTTGAACATCCACGTAATCAAAGACACCTATAGCAGCTCCAGCATTTAAAGAAATAAATCCTGAAGATAACTTATTATTATTGCTTAGTGAAGAAATTGAAACAGATATAGTTGTTTCGCCACTTCCGAAAGTTATTACTCCATTAACGACTTTTAAGGTTAAATTGTAATATCCATCTTCATCTGTTGGTAATTGAACACCATAGCTTGTTAAAATACCATTGCCAACAAATAATCCAGCATATCCATCGCCATAAACAACGATAGTTAACGCACTTGCTTGATGATTTACAGCTGTTGCAGATTTATAAAATTCAACACCAACAAATCCCCCACTTGTTGCAATGTTTTCAACTTTAAATCTTGTATTTAACTCAAAATTAGAGAATGTTCCGCTTGCAATAGCAGCACCTGCATCCCAATTCACAGTTGTCGAACCGTTTATAATTAAATTTTCATCTTCAATATAGCTTTGACCAGAATATCTATCAAGCGTTGCTAAAGAAGAATTTGATGTAAAATCATTATGATAATTTTCACTCATAGGTTCATTAATAGGGTTTGCATTCTCAGGTATTGGTTCTTCGATAACTGTATCAGTATATGAAGGAAGTTTTGTTACATCCTCATTTCCACTAATTGCTCTTCCTTTAATATGATTAAGTTTAGCACCTGCATTATAAGTGAATAAAGAAATTGTTCCCGAAAAAGAATTGCCAATTTCTCTATCTAATATTATGAAATAATTGGCTTCCCCATAATTTTTAGCTAATACTGTTAATTTCCCATTTTGATAAGTAAAATTTAAATAGACAGATGATACATTGCTTATATTAGTATCGAGATTTGTTACTATTTCTTCATTATTCACGTATAAAGATATTTTACCTTGATCGTTTAATCGAAAAACTACACCATCGAGATAATAGGCTCCGACTTTTGTTCCAAACTGAAAATCAAAATACCCTCTCTTTATTGGCGAAATCCTTGAAAGTTGTAAATTAAATCCGATATTAAAATATTTGAATTGTAAATCGGATAAACCACAATAATTTGTTGAAGAAGAATTTGCTAGCTCAATAGTAACATCATCTCCTTTTTCTTTAACGTACATTTCACCTTGATACTTTGAATAATTTCCATTTGCTTTATAAATATTGTAACTTCTTAATTCGTAACTATATTCATGAGATATCCAACCAAAGTACCCGGTTTTAGGTGTTCTCCCTGCATAAGAAATTAATAGTTCTTGATTGTTACCATATAAATAAATATTGTTTTCGTATGTTCTTAGATGAAATTGATATAAATGACTATTATCAAAGTTTTCGATTTGCGTAGAAGCTAATTCGCTACCATCTCTTGCAGTCAAAATTACACTACCATTTTTATCAATTTTGATTGTATAACCATCAGTAAAATCACTATTAGCGTCGAAAATTACCCCGACATAGCTATTTTCATTTTTATAATCGCAAAAATTAATAGAGAAAGTGGCGGTAAAATTATTTAATTTATTCGCAAAACTATAAATACTGTCTTCTTCTTTACTTGTCTCCTTAATTCCGCCATTTGTATATGCAAATCCAGTTCCTTTACTAACTAAATATTTCATAGTTAAAGCAGATTCTTCATAACTTTTTGTTGAAAAATTAATATCACCTAAATATGAATTATCTCGAATCGAATCAACATAATTTCCTAAGCCTAAATTATAAGCATGTAAATCGAAATTTCCGTTATTAACTAAGCCCCCATAAAGTTTTGAATAGTTAACTTGTATTTTTCCAACAATTGTCTTGCTTCCATTAACATCCAACATTCCATAATAGAATGTGCCAGATTTTTCAATTATTAATTTCGCATCACTTGCAAAAGGCGCTTCTCCATAAATCGAATATTGACCATTAATAACTTGAGCAAAGATTATTTTGTTATCTTTAGTGCCCAGATAAACATAATCAGATGGAATTTGTCCAATATACAGTCCATTTTCAGAATCAGAAACTAAAGAAACTTGTGATGAAATTGTTACATCATCCATTGCAATTGAAGAATATGTATATCCATTTTTAAGAGATAAATAATTATCATTAAAATCATATTCACCATTAACGTCAATCCAGCTTCCTAAATTTTTAGTAGAAAAGTCTGTATAAATTTGTTTTTGAGTTTCCTTATTTGATGGAGAAAACTCGTTTAACCCAGATATATTTGAGAAGCCAAGCTTTATTTTCCAATTAAGATTTAATGAAATTCTATATTCTTGAATTTCTTCATCATTTATAAATACTTTACAGAAATTATCGTTTTCACGCATTAGCTTTATATTTCTAATTTCTTTAAATTCTTTAATATTTGCTTCGGTTTGTATAACATTCTTACTATAAATAAGTTGCACCTTATTTTTTTCTACAACTAATGAATAATAGTCACTATCAATTGCTGTCTCGTTTTTAATAGAAACCACAAATTTCCCATTTACATTTAAATCATTCAATTCTATCAGCGAGTTATTAAAGCTTGTAAAATAGGCAAAATTACTTTTTCCTAATGTAGCTTCTCCTTTTAATAAATATTTATCAGGACCAACTTTAGTAATTTTAGTGTTTTCTTCAACTCTATCAATCCCTAATTCCGAAAGATAAGATGAATTATTCCCTCTTGTAACTAAAATTGAACCATGTTCAGCAACATCTATGGATATACTACCATTATTTACACTATAT
>JAXDXW010000079.1:0-53121 GCA_034087725.1 Candidatus Onthovivens sp.
TTCCTTTCCAATAAAAAACAAAGAAGTTACTTTTAAAAATTTAAATTCATATTGGACTGTTGATAGTGAAGAAAATGATAAAAGTTTGGTTATTTATAGCGAAATTGGTGGCAAAGAATTTTTATTCATGGGTGATGCAACAATAAAGATAGAAAACAGCATCATGAAAGATTACAAATTAGACATTGATATTTTGAAATTAGGTCACCATGGTAGCGATACATCGTCTTCTTATGATTTTCTGAAATATATTCATCCAAAAGTAGCTATAATTTCTTGCGGGAAAAACAATAAGTATCATCATCCATCTTTATCTACATTACAGAGTCTAAACAAATTAGGTATCCCTTATCGAAGAACGGATGAAGAAGGTACTATTACTTACAAATTCTATTCCATCTAGTATATAATTAGCGTATGACATATCTTGTTTTTGGAAATGACGAAGAAAGAATTAGAAATTATCTAAAATCTCTTACAAAAAAATTTTTTAAAGATGAAGAAGCTAATGTAATCTACTTTAATTCAGGAGATACTCCCTTAAAAGAAGTACTTGATGAATGCTATCAATTAGACTTATCACTGTCAAAAAAAATGATAGTCTATTCAAATTGCACATTCTTAAGAAAGAAAGATAAATATTCAAAAGTTAAGGAAACGAAAATTCAGAAGCAAAATGATTACAATAAACTAATTTCTTATATAAATGACGATACTTCTAATGATGTTTTGTTAGTATTAACTTGCGAGAGTGAGAATATTGACAAAGAGTCAGAAATTTTTACTTCAGTGCCAAAAGAAAATAGGAAATTATTATCGGATATTTCTTCTGAAGAGTGGCCTATATATATAAAAAAATACTTTTTAAACAAAGGACTTACTATTGAAAATGATGCTTTGAATGAATTAAATTTTCGTGTGAACGGTAACTTAACTAATTTTTTAAATGAAGCAGAGAAACTTGAAATATATTGTAATGAAAGTATAACTATTAAGGATATATATGATTTAACTTCAAAACCTATAGACGATGATATTTTTCTATTAACAAAAAGTTTACTACAAAGAGACAAATCGAGAGCGATAGAGATTTTTAGGAACTTAAGAATTACACAAAATATTGAACCAATAACATTAATCAATATAATGACTTCCAATTTAATTTTTATAGATGAAGTTTTATATTTGAAATCTATGAATAAAAATAACCAAGAAATAGCGACCGAGTTGAATGTTAAGCCAGGAAAGGTATATTTTACATTACAGGATTCAAAAAAGTTAAATACCAAAAGTATAAAAAAAGCTCTGAATAACTTATGTGATTTGGATAAGCATATAAAACACTCTGAATGCGATAGATTTTACTCTTTTGAATTATTTATATTAAATTTTTAAATAAAAAAACTGTTTAAAAAACAGTTTCCTTATAAGTTTAAATATAAATAGCAATTAGCCTAATTTATTAACTAAATTTTGTAAATGAGATTTTTGACGAGCAGCAGTACTCTTGTGCTCAATCCCTTTTACAACAGCTCTATCAATTATGCTGTTTGCCTTATTAAGAAGAACTAAAGCTTTTTCTTTATCTTTAGCTTCGCAAGCAACTTTAACAGCCTTAATTGCTGTTCTTAACTTAGATTTATAAGAAACGTTTCTTACTCTTGCTTTTTCGTTAGTTTTATTTCTCTTAATTTGTGATTTAATATTTGCCATTCTATTCACCTCTTTCGATACGAAATAGATTATATCAAAAAAAAGATATTTAATGCAATGCTTTTTATGTATTCGAAAAGCATTTAAACAAGTAAAATTCGGCGTTTATCATCAAAATAAAATCTTATATGTTTAATGAAGTAATATATTTATAAAAGTTTTTCGAATCTCGCAAAATATAGCCATTATGTTTATAATAATAGAATGAATGAATTAATTAAAAATTTGAGAATAGTTTATTTAGGCACTCCCTTGATAAGCGCGAAAGTTTTAGAACAACTTATTTTGAAAAATTACAATATTATTGCTTTAGTCGCTCAGCCAAATAAAGAAAAAAACAGAAAAGGTATTTTACTTGATGTACCAACGAAACAGGTAGCAGAAAAATATAATATTCCTGTTTTTCAGTTTGAAAAAATCAGAGATCATGTAAATGAAATTTCCAATTTAAAACCAGATATTTTATTGACCATGGCTTATGGGCAATTAATTCCTACTACTATTTTAGATATTACATCATTGCCACCGCTTAATTTACACGGATCATTATTACCACAATATCGAGGTGCTGCTCCGATTCAATATTCCTTAATTAATGGCGATAAGGTAACAGGAGTTACTTTGATGAAGATGATTAAAGAGATGGATGCTGGAACAATGTATTATAAAGAAGTTGTTTCAATAGACGATGATGACAATTACACAACCCTTCAAAATAAAATTTCTTTAGCTGCAGTTAATGCCTTTGAAAAAGGTATCAAATTAATTGTAGAAGATAGTTATCAAGGAGAAGAGCAAGATGAGAATTTAGTCAGTTTTACGAGTAAAATATCAACTGATTTTGAACATATAAACTTTAACCAAGATGCAATAAAAATAAGAAATATTATCAGAGCATTAGCTTTGACACCGGGTTCATACTTTTATTATAAAAATGAGAAAATTAAAGTTTTTTCAGCTAAGGCAGTGGATTTAGAGTGTGATTTGCCTGGAAGAATTATAAGTTATACTAAAGATGGGTTAGTTATTGGAGCTATTAATGGATGTATTAGCATTCAAGAAATTCAAAAGCCAGGAAAGAAAATATTAAATATTAAAGATTTCTATAACGGATTAAAAGACTTTTTTGTTCCCGGAGAATTTGTTGAATGATAGAAATAATCGAATTAAGCGTTCATCAACTTGTTGACTTTGTATTGCGAACTGGAAGTATCGATTCAAGAGTAAATAACTCTACAACGATGAATGAAGGAGTGGCCCTTCATAAATATCATCAAAAAAAGCAAGGAAGCAATTATGAATCCGAAGTACGGCTCTCCGGTTCTATTGAGTTTAATGATTATATTTTTAAATTAAGTGGAAGATGCGATGGTATTTTGAATGAAGAAAATTTAATAACGATTGAAGAGATAAAATCAACTATTTTGCCACTTGATGTTTGCTTCAAAGAGAATGAAAATTGGCATTTAGGTCAAGCTGAGTGTTATGCATACTTATATTGCTTAGAAAAAAATATAACAAAAATAAATGTTCAATTAACATATATTTCACAAATTGATAAAAGAAAAACATTTTATAAGTTATATTCATATAAAATTGATGAACTTAAGACCAAAGTTTTCAGCTATTTATCCTTATATATAGATTTTTTAAAGGTTGTTCAGAAACAAAACGAGCTTAAATTTAAAAGTTTAATTAAATTTGAATTTCCGTTTGACAATTATAGAAGCGGCCAAAAGAAGATGATCGAATTTTGTCAGAAAGTGATAGAGAAAAAATCTATTGCTTTTGTGGAAGCTCCTACTGGTATTGGTAAAACTTCGGCAGTTCTTTATTCAACGCTTAACAGTTTAAAAAATAAAAAAATTGATAAATTTTTCTATCTTGCAAGTAAAAATAGCGGATTTTTCATCGCTTTAGATACTTTTAGATTTTTTATTGAGAAAGGTCTAAGAATTAAGTGTGTTAACATTTTAGCTAAAGAAAAGATGTGCTTATGCGAAGAGCAAAAATGCTATCCTGAAATGTGCCCGTTTGCAAGGCGATATTATGAAAAACTAAATAGTGCATTAAAGGTGCTTTTATTGAATTACGACGTGATAGATGAGAATGTTCTTAAAGATATAGCTTGGAAATTTCAAATTTGTCCTTTCGAATTATCGCTAGATGTCAGTTTATATTGTGATTATATTGTTTGTGATTATAATTATATTTTCCACCCTGTATCTAAGCTTGAAAGATTTTTCGAAAGTCCAGACAAGCAATATAAACTATTTATTTTAGGGGATGAAGCACACAATTTGGTCTCTAGAAGTAGAGATATGTACTCTGCAAAGCTTTCTGTAAAGTCATATAATTCGTGTAAAAAAGAATTTAAAAATATCGAAGACAAGGACGTTAAAAGAGCGCTCTCGAAAGTTGGCTCATATTTAAAAGTTTTTAAAAATTTTGATATGGAAGATGACGAAGGTAATTTGAAAACTGATATTGTTTTAAATGATATTGATAAAGATTTCATTAACTCATTAGATTCTTTAAGCATTAAATTAAAAAAATTTTCGGAAGACAAACCTAAATTAGTGACAAAACCAATTGAAAATTTCTCTCGCGAAATCCATTTATTTTTAAAAATTTTTCAAATTATAAATTCTAACTTTAAAATTTATATACATAAATCTGATGAGGAAACATACTTAAAAATATTCTGCTTAGATGCATCTAACTTGTTAAACGATACAATTTCATCGACCAATGGTTCAATTTTCTTTAGTGCAACAATTTCGCCTATTGAATATTATGAAAATTTGATTTTAGGAAATAAAAAAAGCGACTTTTTAGAATTAAAATCTCCTTTCGATCCAAAAAATTTTAATTTAATGATAAACAATAAGATTTCGGTATTATTTAAAGATAGAGAAAAGACTCTTCCAAATGTTTTGAGTCAAATTGATATATTTACTAATTCAAAAATAGGTAATTATTTAGTATTTGTTCCTTCGTACAAATATTTAAGATTAATAAAAGATAATTTAAAAAGAAAACATGATGTAACTTACTTATTTGAAAGATCTGAAATGAAAGTTAAGGAAAAAACTGAATTTCTTGAAAAATTTAAAGTAAATCCTACAAAAACATGCATTGGATTTGCTGTTTTAGGAGGAAATTTTTACGAAGGTATAGACTTGACGGGAGATAAATTAATAGGGGTAGTAGTTATTGGTATTGGATTACCTACTTTCGATTTCGAAAATCAACTATTAAGCGAATATTATGCACTTAAAGGATATAATTCAATGGCTTATACATATAATTATCCAGGAATAAATAAAGTAATGCAGGCAGTTGGAAGACTAATTAGGACTGAAAATGATAGAGGAAGCGCTTTATTAATTGATACTAGATATCTTTATCCTATTAACTTTGATACATATAAAAAAGTCCGGAATAATTATAAAATCGTAAATAACGATGACACATTAGTAAAAACTTTGAATTTTTTCTTAGATTATTGATATAATTTTTAACTATGGAATATAATCAAAAACGAATTAGAAATTTCTCGATTATTGCTCATATTGACCACGGAAAATCAACATTAGCTGATAGAATTTTGGAATTGACAAATACTATCACTAAAAGAGAAATGAAAGATCAGATTTTAGATTCTCTTGATTTAGAAAGAGAAAGAGGAATAACAATTAAATTGAACGCCGCTACTTTTGAATACAAAGCCAACGATGGTCAATCTTATATTTTTAATTTAATAGATACTCCAGGGCATGTCGATTTTACATATGAAGTCTCAAGGTCTTTAGCAGCTTGTGAAGGTTGTTTACTAATTGTTGACGCTACACAAGGAGTAGAAGCTCAAACATTAGCGAACATGTATTTAGCTGTAGATAACGATTTAGAAATTATACCTGTAATAAATAAAATTGATTTAGCAAGTGCTCGAATTGATGTGTGTCAAGAAGAAATTACGAAAAGATTAGGGCTAGATGGTAAAAATGCGATCCTTGTTAGTGCAAAAACTGGCGAGAATGTAAAAGAAATTATGGAACGAGTTGTTAGTGATATTCCAGCTCCTCTTGGTAATAACAACGCTCCACTAAAAGCTCTAATATTTGATAGCTATTATGATTCTTATAGAGGTGTTGTTATTTTGATTCGTGTTAAAGATGGATGCGTTAAAGTCGGTGATACAATACGTTTAATGAGAACCGGTAAAGAATATCTTGTGACTGAACTAGGTATAAGAACTCCTTCTGAGATAAAAGCTGACGCATTATATTGCGGAGAAGTCGGCTATCTTTGTGCCCAAATTAAAGATATTAAAGAAGTGAGGGTTGGCGAAACGATTACACTTGCAAATAATCCTGCTATAGATCCTCTCCCAGGATATAGAGCAATAAACTCGATGGTATATTGTGGAATATATCCAACTGACAGCAGGCGATATGAGGACTTGAAAGAGGCGTTAGAAAAATTATCTTTAAATGACAGTAGCTTAAAATTTGAACCTGAAACATCACAAGCTTTAGGCTTTGGATTTAGATGCGGATTTTTAGGATTATTACATATGGATGTAGTCCAAGAAAGACTTGAAAGAGAATACGATTTAGATTTAATCTTGACTGCCCCAAGCGTTATATATCGAATAAATTTAACTGATGGCGAAATAATATATTTAGATAACCCAAGTAAAATGCCTAATTTAACATTAATTAAGTCGATTGAAGAACCATATGTTAACGCAAATATAATGACGCCGAAAGAATATATCGGTCCAATTATGCAATTGTGTCAAGAGAAAAGAGGTATATATAAGGATTTAGAGTATTTTGACGACACAAGAATGATTTTGCATTATGATATCCCACTTTCAGAAATTATTTTTAATTTCTTTGATAAATTGAAAAGTTATTCTAAAGGATATGCATCTCTTGACTACGAACTTAGCGATTATAAAGTCGGAAATTTAGCAAAAATGGATGTCCTTTTAAATGGTGATATAGTAGATGCTTTAAGCTCTATAGTCTATAAACCGTTCGCTTACAATAGAGGGTTAAGGTTAGTTAGTAAATTAAAAGAGGTAATTCCTCGCCAACAGTTTGAGGTTCCAATTCAAGCAGCGATAAATGGGAAAATAATAGCTAGAGCAGATGTAAAAGCTGTTCGAAAAGATGTTTTAGCAAAATGCTATGGTGGTGACATTACTCGAAAAAGAAAGTTGTTAGAGAAACAAAAAGAAGGTAAAAAAAGGATGAAAGCTATCGGTTCAGTTGAAGTTCCACAAGAAGCTTTTATGTCTATTTTGTCTATTGATGATGATGAATAAGCATTTTTAGTAATTTTTTAGTAATTTCTTATGTTTTAAAAACATCTTTATTGTATAATTAAAAAAAGGTTAATTTATGGCAAACAGTGATAGTTTAGGATTCAAATTCACTAACATAATTTATGCAACTAAAAACGATGTTGCAGAACAAATGAAAACGAATATGATCGATTCAATTCGGGATAAAGTCCTTGCTTATCGAGGAAATTTTGATGTTACTCTTGCTTTAAAACATATTACAGGAGCAGCATATCATGTTTGTCTTGCCCCTTCTATCGCTGATAGAGTTAATTCTTTAGAGCGAAAAATATTTAAATCTTTAGTTAGATATACTAGATTGTCTAAAAGCGCTCAAAAGAAGTTTAAAAAGAAGTGCTATATTGAAGAACTTAAATCTATTGCTTTAAAATATAAAATTCCTGCTGATGAAAGTATTTTAGAATCTATAGTTGATGAAAGTGCGTCTTTACTTTCTCCAGAATACTTAATTCTCTCTAGATACTTTAACTGTTTGAAATATATTGAAAATTCTAATTATGATGTTCCAATAAATGATGGGTTTTTTGCTAGTGTTTATGGCATTATTTTAGGAAATTATGACTTGGATGAACTTTTTAGAACAACTGATATTGTTAATAGTTACAATAAAGTTTTAGTAAATAAAGCATATTTAGGAGTGCCACATGGTTCCATTCCAAACAGTATGCAATCTCTTTATCTTTTTGCAAAAACTAGTAAAATTGCTACTTTCGTAATTGCAGTATCTACATTTTACTTTTTATATTATGTAAAACCATTCGAAAGTTTTAGTGAAGAGATCAGTGTTTTATTATTTAAACAAATTTTATCAAATGGTGACTTTAAGGAAATTTCTACTTTGCTAAATGTTGAAACATTACTTTTACACCAAGAAACCTTAGAAAAGTATGTTATTGAGAGCCAAAGAACTTTAGATATGACATACATTTTAAATTATGTTTTGAAAAAGTTTGAAAATTATATCGAAGACTTTAATGACAGTTTGACTTTAATTGAAAAAGAAAACATTATTGATGAAACTTATAGTTTAGATGTTGAGATTGCTCCTAAAGAAAATATCTCTACAGAAAAAAATACTATTGATAATAAAGCATCTGCAAATGAAAATAATAATAAAACTGCTGACAATACAATTTCATACAACCGTGAAATAGCTTTTAAAAATATGCCTGAAGGTCTTGAAGATGAAGAAGCTATAAAATTTGAGAAACATCTTCAAGAATTATATCCATCATTATCTAGAGGACAAGCGTACTTTTACGCAAGGCATTGCACAATCGGTATGAAGTATACAATTGCTCAATACAAGCGAGAATTGGGGTGTGCCTATGAAACCGCTAGAACAAGTATGGATGCATTAGTGTTTTTAGGATTTTATAAAAAAGAACCTTTAAAGAATAAGTTCATTTATACACCTGTGAAAAAGAATTAGGAGATTTTATGTTAATTTTGGCAGATATTTGGAATAATCCAGCAATGATATTATTACTTCTTATTATCGCTTTTGGCATTATTGCTTTAATAGTTTTCTTTATTAGAAAAATTATGTTTAAAAATAAGAACGAAGACAAACCAAATGAAAATGATGCTGTTGAAGACACTTTAAATAGACAGCTAGAAGATGTTGAAGACGAAGAAACAATAAAAGAATTCGATAATTATGCAAAAGAAAAGGAAAAAGAAGATAAATAGTATTTATATTCATATTCCATTCTGTAGATCAATTTGTCCCTATTGTGATTTTACAAAAATATTAAAAACAGCTTCTTTTGAAGACTTATACATTGAACAATTAGAGAAAGACTTGTCTCTCGTAGATTCGAAATTTTGTCGTTTCAACACTATTTATATTGGTGGAGGAACTCCATCGTGTCTTGACTTTCAAAATATTGAAAAAATATTAATAAAAGCAAAGAAATTTATTAAAAAAAATACTGAATTTACTTTTGAATGCAATATTGAAGACATAAATGAAAAACTCTTAAATTTATTAAAAAACTTTGGAGTAAATCGTCTCTCCATTGGTATACAGTCTTTTAAAAAAGATACTTTAAATCTTTTAAAACGCAATACAGAAGTTGATTATATATCTAAGATTAAATTAGCCAAAATTTATTTCTCTAATATTAATGTTGATTTTATTTACGGTTTACCTAATGAAACCATTAAAGATATTGAAGATAACTTAAATATTTTTTTGTCATTAGATATTCAACATATATCGATATATTCTTTAACGGTTGTACCAGGTACTATATTTTATAATAAGAAGATTCAAGAATTAGATGATGATACAGGCTTAAAAATATACAAAATGATTATAAAAAAGCTTAAAGATAATAAATTTTATCAGTATGAAGTAAGTAATTTTTCAAAAAAAGGATATCAATCAAGACACAATCTTAATTATTGGAACGATAATTATTATGTTGGAGTAGGTTTAGGTGCCTCCGGCTATATTGATAATATAAGATATACAAATACACGTAACATTTCCTCCTACATTAAAGGTGTAAATATTTTAGAAAAAGAAGAACTCGATTTAAAAAATGAAAAAGAAGAATTTTTAATGCTTAATTTAAGAAAGACAAATGGGTTTCTTGTCTTGGATTATGAAAATAGATTTCATCAAAAATTTTTCGATGAATATCAACCTATTATTGAAGATTTAACAAAAAAGCAATTATTGACTTGCAAAAATAGATGTAAATTTACTCGAAAAGGTTTCTACATACAAGATCTTTTATTACTGAAATTTTTTGACATATACTAATTTAATACTAATTAATGCCTATTTATTAATTATAATAACTTATATATTTAAAATAATTATTCTCTAAAATAAGATGAAAAAATTATTTCAAAAATTAGCACTTTTTTATTGACAGTGCTAATTAGGTGCGCTATATTATTGTTAGCACTTAAGAAAAATGAGTGCTAGAGAGGTAGACATGAGCTTATCAAGAAAACAAGAAATATTGAAGTTAATTGTTGAAGATTTTATTCAGACGGCCACACCAGTAGGTAGTAAATATCTTATTGAAAAATACGATCTCCCTTATAGTAGTGCAACTGTTAGAAATGAAATGTTTTACTTAGAAAAAGAAGGCTATATCGAAAAAACTCATACGAGTAGCGGACGTGTTCCAAGCGCAAAAGGCTATAAATATTACATTAAAAATTTGAGAAGTAATAAAGTCGATAATTCTTTTAAAAATAAATTAAGCAAAATATTTGATAGTTCTAAATCTATCGAAGAAGTTCTTAGAGAAAGCTGTGCTATTTTATCTCATATGACCAATTTAACTTCAATGGTTTTAGGACCTGATGGCGATAATGAATCGCTGATAAGCATTCAAGCGATACCAATCGATCAGAAGACGTGCACTGTTATATTTGTTACTGATAAAGGGTATGTTGAAAATAAAACTTTTATTTTGAGTCAAAACAATAAAATGGCAGATGTTACTAAATGTCTTAAAATATTGGACGAAAGATTAAAAGGTACAAAAATTAGTCAATTATCTAAAAAACTTGAATTTATTAAACCTTTATTAGAAGAGTATTTAACTGATTATAGCAACATTTATAACGCATTGCTTACAGTTTTCACAGAATTAGCTTCTAATAGAAGCGAAATAATTGGCAAAGAAAATTTATTATCTCAACCTGAATTCAGTGAAGATGCAGAAGAATTAAAGAAATTATTCGGTTTATTCGATGATCCTGTGAAGCTTGAAGAAATAATTAATAACTCTGAAGAGGACAATCTTCATATTAATGATAGTGAAGAAGGACTTAAATCAGAGGTTTCCATTATTTCAAAAGAAATTTCTTTTCCAAATAGTGGTGAGAAAGTCGGCAAAATTGCTGTTATAGGGCCAAAAAGAATGGATTACAATAAAGTTCTTAGCTATCTCGACTATATCGTTAATGAGATAATAGCTCATATGTATAAATAAGGAGGCTTTATGGAAGAAGAAAATGAATTGAAAAATTCTACAAAGAAAAAGTTAGCAAAGAAAGATGAAGAAATTGAAAAAGCTAAAGCTGACTGCGAGCATTGGAAAAATGAATATTATAGATGCTATGCTGATATGGCAAACCTTCGAAAAGAGATAGAAAGAGATCATAAAGAAGCTATTAAATATCGTTTAGAAGGCTTTGTTGATAAAATTATCAATGTGCTCGATTCATTCGATATGGCGTTCAGAGTAGAGCCAACAAATAAAGAAACAGCAAATTATCTAAGCGGATTTAAATATGTTCATAATTCTTTACTCACTATATTAGAAGAGGAAGGGATACAAATATTAAATCCAAAAATCGGTCAAAAGTTTGATGAAAACACTATGCATGCAGTAGATACTGTAGAAAGCGATAGTGAAGAAGATACAATTCATGAGGTAACTATTAAAGGCTACAAACTTCATGACCATCTCATTCGTCCAGCTATGGTTATTGTAAACAAGAAAAAAGTTGAAAAACCGGCTGAAGAAAATGTAGATGAAGTTAAAAAAGTTTAATTACTAGGAGGAAATTTTATGGCAAAAGAAGTTATATTAGGTATCGATTTAGGTACAACAAATAGTGTTGTTAGTTATTTACAAAGTGATGGAAATGTTAAAGTTATTCCAAATCCAGAAGGAACAATGACTACTCCATCTGTCGTAGGCTTTAAAGCAAATGGTGAAATTATTGTAGGAAATGCAGCTAAACGTCAAGCTATTACTAACCCTGATACAGTTAGCAGTATTAAACGTCATATGGGTACTGCTTATAAAGCTCATATTAATTGCATTAATAAGGATTTTACTCCTCAAGAAATTTCAGCAAAAATATTAGCTTATATGAAGAGCTATGCTGAAGCAAATATTGGACATCCAATTGAAAAAGCAGTCATTACTGTTCCTGCTTACTTCAACGATGCTCAAAGACAAGCAACAAAAGACGCTGGTACAATTGCCGGATTAGATGTTGTTAGAATTATTAATGAACCAACAGCAGCTAGTTTAGCGTATGGATTAGGAAAAGATAAATCCGAAAAAATTTGTGTTTTTGATTTAGGCGGAGGTACACTTGATGTCTCAATTCTAGATATTGGTGACGGCACATTCGAAGTCATTTCTACAAGTGGCGATAACAAATTAGGTGGAGATGATTGGGATAACGTTTTAGCTGATTGGATTAGAGCACAAATTAAAATTGAATTTGATCAAGATATTTCTGACAAAATGGCTCTTCAAAGATATAAAGATGCAGCAGAAAAAGCAAAGATTGAATTAAGTAGTAGCTTTGAAACTACAATCTCCCTACCATTTATAGGAATGGGTAAGAATGGTCCTATTAGCTTTGAAAAGAAACTTACTAGAGCTCAATTTGAAGATATGACAAAACATTTACTTGATAGATGTAGAGTACCACTTGAAAAAGCTATTAAAGATGCAAAATTAAGTTATAGTCAAATTGATGAAATATTATTAGTTGGTGGTTCAATTCGTATGCCTGCTGTTCAAAAATTAGTTGCTGATATTACCGGCAAAAAGCCTAATTTAAGTATTAACCCAGATGAAGCTGTTTCAATTGGTGCAGCTTTCCAAGGTGGTATCTTAAGTGGAGATGTTAAGGATGTTGTTTTGCTTGATGTCACTCCATTAACACTTGGCATTGAAACTATGGGCGAAGTAATGACTCCATTAATTCCTCGTAATACTACTATTCCTGCAAAGAAATCACAAATTTTCTCTACTGCAGCTGATAATCAACCTGCCGTCGATATTATGGTTTATCAAGGCGAAAGACCTATGGCTAAAGATAACAAATTATTAGGTCACTTCCAATTATCAGGTATAAAACCTGCTAGACGTGGTGAGCCAAGAATTGAAGTTACATTCGATATTGATGTTAATGGCATAGTTAAAGTCAGCGCAAAAGATTTGGACACTCAAAAAGAGCAACAAATTACAATTAGTGGTTCAAATGGCTTATCTAAAGACGAGATTGATCGTATGATGAGAGAGGCTGAAGCGAATAAAGAAAGCGATAATAGAAGAAAAGAGGAAGTTGAGCTTAAAAATAAAGCAGAATCATATATCAATTCAATTGATCAAGGATTAAGAGAAAACGGTGATAAGTTAGATGAAAATCAAAAAGCTCAAACGACAAAATTAAGAGATGAGCTCAAAGCAGCATTAGACAATAATGATATAGAAACATTAAAGTCAAGAATTAGCGAATTAGAGCAAGCTGCTGCTATGATGCAAAATCAACAATATAGTAATTCAACACAGTCAAGTTCTACAAGTGACTATTCAAATTCGAATCAATCAAGTTCATCTACTTCATCAAGCTCTTCAAATGATGATGTAATTGATGCAGATTTCACAGATAAATAATAATATCTGTTCGAAAATGTAGGGAAGCCTAATCGCTTCCCTTAAATGCGTTAAGGAGATATTAATATGGCAGAAAAAAGAGATTATTATGAGGTTTTAGGCGTAGACAAAAACGCTTCGGCCGATGAAATTAAAAGCGCATATAGAAAATTAGCAAAAAAATACCATCCAGACAATAAAGAAACGGGTGATGCAGAAAAATTTAAGGAAGCCAGCGAAGCTTATAGCGTTTTAGGCGATGAGCAAAAAAGAAAAACTTATGATCAGTTTGGCCAAGCTGCATTTGATCAATCTGCTGGTGGTTCAAACCCATTTAATGGCTCAGGTTTTGAAGGCTTCAATTTTAACGGTGGTAATTTTGATGATTTAAACGATATTCTTGCTTCGATGTTTGGTTTTGGAGGAGCTAGAAGTGCTAGGAGATCCACTGGCCCAATTCGTGGTGATGATACCGTAATGAGAATTAAAATTGGATTTATGGATGCAATTTTAGGTAAAAAAATTACACTGCCATTAACTTATGAAGAAATTTGTCCAGATTGCCATGGGAATGGAGCGAAAAACGGAACTGCTTATGATACATGCCCAGAATGTAATGGAAGAGGGAGAGTTATTACACAGCAAAGAACAATGTTTGGTGTTATGCAATCCGAGAGTGTTTGCCCTCGCTGTAGAGGAAAAGGTATAGTAATTCGCGAAAGTTGCCCAACTTGTGGCGGAAAAGGCTATAGAAAAGTCAAAAAAGATATTGACTTAAATATTCCAAGAGGCGCAAATAACGGCACAAAGATTCGCTTAGTCGAAAAAGGCGGAAGAGGCGAAAACGGAGGGCCAAACGGTGATTTGTATGTCGAAATTATTGTTGGAACTCATGAGAAATTTGTTCGTAAAGAAAATGATATTTATTTAGATGTACCTATTGATTTTATTGATGCGGTATTGGGCGCAAAAATTATTGTTCCTACAGTCTATGGCGAGGAGTCTTTAGAAATTCCAGCAGGTACACAACCTAATTCAACAATTAGAATGCGCGGAAAAGGTGTTAAATATTTGAAATCTGAAAAATATGGTGATCAAATCGTTCGTATTATAGTAAATATTCCAACAAAACTTACTAGAGAACAAAAAAGTATACTTGAACAATATAAAAACACTGAAAAAGCAGACGAAAATATCTTTGACAAATTTAGAAAAGCATTTAAAAAGTAAACTTTAAAATATATACTTATTTAAGGGTTAAAATATGCCAAAGTGTAAATATTGTCATGAAAATATAACTAAATTTGATAAAGAGCGTTGTCCTCGATGTGGATGCCTTAATCCTCTCGAGGATAATTATCAGGAAACTTGTGATATAACGAGCGTTATTAATACAGTCGATTCAAATATATCTGAAAACGCACAATTTAAACAACATTCGAAAAAGATTAATGCTTTTTTAATGATATTTTTTGGTGTTTTCTCAATTGATGCATTTTATTTAGGGTTTATTAAAAATGGTCTTATAAGATTGTTGATTAATATTATTTTTATGGGTGGACTTTTTTGTCTATTTTATTTTTTACCAGTTTTTAAAACGAATGGTCTGTTATTGAGTGCTCTTTCTTCTTTTGGAATTACCTTTGTAATTTATGTTGTATTCGGAATAATTACATTATCTCAAACAGGGAAAAAAGATAGTAACGGAGTATTTTTGAAATAATGCAAAGATATTTTACTTCCTGTAGTGATAATAATATCAGTATTTCTGAAGATGATATTTTTCATATACTAAAAGTAATGAGGATGAAAAAAGCAGATCGCTTTGAAATTAATAACAACGGGGATATTTTTGTAGCTGAAATTACTTCGACATCCCCCTTTTTATTTAAAATTGTTGATAAGTTAGAACAAAATCACGAATTAGGCAAAAAAATTACTTTACTTTATTGCTTGCCTAAAGGAGATAAAATTGATGCTGTTTTGCAAAAGGCAACTGAATTAGGTGTTTATAAAATTGTGTTAGTTAATTCATCTAGAACAATAGCGAAAATAATTCCTGAAAATAAAGAAAAGAAATTTTTCAGGTTTAATAAAATTATCAAAGAAGCAGCTGAGCAATGCAAAAGAAATATAAAACCTATTTGTGATGAAATTATTGATTTTAAAAACATCTGTGATTATAAAAGCGATTTGAATTTTATTGCTTATGAAAACGCAGATCAAAAATTAATGGATTTGCATAATAAATTAAAGTCATCTGATTACCAATCTGTTTCTGTTTTAATAGGAGCAGAGGGAGGATTCTCAAAAGAAGAAGTAGACTTAGCAGTTAAATATGGCTTTGATATTATTAGTTTGGGAAGTCGAATTTTAAGAAGCGAAACTAGTGTATTTTATTTATTAAGTGTTCTAGGATACGAGATTGAAAGACTATGAAAAAAGAAAAATCTATATTTGAATTATTAAGAAAATATCGAAATAGTAATGTTAACATAAGTGAGCGTTATTATAAGATGAAGAAAAAAGGAATTAAACCTACTAATTTTTCTTCACTATATTTCATATGCGAAGATGAAACAACTAAAGCTTATTTAGACCCACATTTACATATCGTAATAATAGTAAATAGTGACGGATACATCGATAATGTATTGTATCTTTACGATCGAAAAATTAAATTTTATAACAGCTCTTCAATAGATGATAAGCTAAAAATTGTACTAGAAAATTACTATAAAAATACTAAATACGACTTTATTGAAAGTTTATACAATAATGGATTTGTGAGTTATTTCATGTATAGAAAACTCAAGAAAGAATGTTTGTAATATGGTTTTTAAGATTGAATTTCTAGGCTGTAAAGTAAATAGTTACGAAGTTGAAGCTGTTGCGAACGCTTTAAAAAAAGCTGGTTTTGGTGAAGCTAAAAACGGAAGAAGACCTGATATTGTTATTATTAATACATGTGCTGTAACTCATACGAGTGCTGTTAAATCGAGAAAATTAATTAAAAAATGTAGACGATTATATCCTGTTGCAATAATAGTTGTTATGGGATGTTATTCTCAATATGAATATGACTACATAGCTGATAGATTAGAAGCTGATATTGTTATTGGCACCAGCAATAGAGATAAAATAGTAGATTACATTTTTGACTTTATAAAAAATGAAAAACAAATCGTTAAACATGATTCGCCGTTTGATATAAAAAAATATGAAAACATACAAGTTACAAAGTATCTAGATAAAACAAGAGCTTATGTAAAAATTCAAGATGGCTGCAATAATTTTTGTACATATTGCTTAATTCCTTATGTTCGTGGTAAATCAAGAAGTAGAAATAAAGAAGATATTTTAAAAGAAATTCACGAATTAATTAAAAACGGATACAAGGAAATTATTTTAACCGGAATTGATATTGGTAGTTATGGCAAAGATTTATCGCCAACAGATACTTTTTCATCGTTATTAAAAGATATTTTAGAGAGTGAGCCTACATTATATAGATTAAGGGTTTCCTCGATTGAAGAAAGTCAGATTGACGATTTATTTTTAGAATTACTTGCTAAGTATAAAAACATTGCATCTCATTTACATATTCCTTTGCAAAGCGGTTCACCACTTATTTTAAAACGTATGAATAGAAAATATGATCTTGAAGGTTTTAAAAAAGCAATTGTTAACTTACGAAAGATTAGACCTGATATTGCAATTACTACAGATGTAATCGTTGGCTTTCCTGGCGAAACACAACAAGAATTTTGGGATACATTTAATTTTGTAAAAGATGTTGGTTTTTCTAAAGTTCATGTATTTCCATATAGTGATCGTGAGGGGACAGTCGCATCTAGAATTGTCGATAAAGTAGATGAAAAAGATAAAAAGATGCGTGTTTTAGCACTTTTAACCTTATCCGATAATCTTCAAAAAGAATATGAAAGTTATTTTTACGAAGAAGAAATCGAGTTTTTATTCGAATCTTATGATGAAAAGGCAAAAGCTTATCGAGGACATTCGTCTAATTATTTAGAAATCTTATATAAAACTGATAAAAACATTAAAGATGAAATTATACCTGTTAAATTTACTAAAGAAAACAGTGCTTTAAATTTTGACATTGTCAAAAAAACTATATTGAATAATGATGATAATTCAATATAATAATAAATACTTGGGAGGTTGAATTTATGGCAGTACCATTTAGAAGAACTAGTAAAACTACAAAAAGAATGAGAAGAACCCACTACAAATTAGAAGTTAGTGGGGTTACAACTTGTCCTAACTGTGGAGCTCTTATAAAACAACATACTGTTTGCCCAAAATGTGGTTTCTATGATGGCAAACAAGTAACTAAAGGAGCCGGAAAGGAAAGTAAATAAGGAGGCATTTTTGCCTTTTTATTTTTAATATTATGAATTACAACAAATTTATTGATAGTACTATTCTAAAGCCTAATGCATCTGAATCTGAAATATTAGCTTTATGTAATGAAGCGAAAGATTATAATTTTAAATCTGTTTGTATTAATCCTTGCTTTATTACAACTGCAAAAAGAGCTTTAGAAGGTAGCGATGTATTAGTATGTACAGTCATAGGTTTTCCATTAGGTTCAATGACTACAGAAGCAAAAATTTTAGAAGCAAAAAATGCTATAGAATTAGGAGCTGATGAAGTTGACATGGTTATCAATGTTTCAGCATTAAAAGATAAAAAATACGATTATGTATTAAACGAAATTAAAAAAATTAAACAAGCTGTTGGAAAACACGTCCTGAAAGTCATAATTGAGACTTGCTTGTTAACAGACGAAGAAAAAATTATAGCGTGTAAGATTGCAAAAGAAGCAAAAGCTGATTTTGTAAAAACAAGCACTGGATTTTCTACTGGTGGAGCAACCGCTCATGACATTAAATTAATGAGAGATACTGTCGGACAAGAAATGGGAGTTAAAGCTAGTGGTGGTGTTAGAACACATGAAGATATGTTATTAATGATCGAAAATGGAGCTACTAGAATTGGCACAAGTAATGGTGCAAAATTGATGAAATAAATCGAAAAAAAGTTGAATTTTGCTATTTATAAGTGATATTATATTTAAGTTGACAACGATTGGAGGTGAGAAAGATGCCAAAGGTTATAATTAGAGAAGGCGAGTCACTTGACGAAGGCTTAAGAAAATTTAAAAGACAAGTTAATAAAGCCGGAATTATCCAAGAGTGTCGTAAGAGAGAATTCTATTTAAAGAAAAACTTAAAAAGAAAACTCAAATCCGAAAACGCTAGAAAAAAATACAGATAGAAATTGAGCCAAAAAATGGCTCATTTTTATTTTTTTAAAATTTTTTTGTCACTAAATCAAACTTCTTACGACTTGTATTGTAAGGAGGTAATTTATGCATGCGTTATTATGTAAAACAAATTGGAGAAAATGATTGCGGCTTTACATGCTTGAAGATGCTTTTAGCAATGGTTAATAAAAAAACAGATTATTTATATTTCCCAACACCAGATATTAAAAGTAAATCTTCATTAAAAGAGCTAATTCTATTTGCGAAAAAAGAAAATTTAATTTTAGAAGCCTCTAGAATTGAATGTAAAGAAGACTTTTATAAGTTTAAAAGTAAAAAACCTTTTTTAGCTCCACTCAAGAATGATGATTCGTTACATATGGTGCTTATTAAAAAAGTCACCAAAAACAAAGTTCTTTTATATGATCCAGCCTTAGGTGTTTATTACGAAAATAAGCAAAAATTTTTATCTAAACGGAACGGAGAAATGATCGAAATTGTTTCATATTCACCAGGATCATTTAAAAAGACAAATATTAATGTAATTCCAAAAACTATGATGTTTGTAACTTTGTTCTTCCAAATGGCTAGTTTTATTTCGCTTATGGTAGCTACTTTATTTATTGACAAAAATTTCAGTTTTTTTATTCCCCTTGGGTTGTTTCTAGCATATATAATTTTTGAATTTCTTTACCAAAAATTTCTAATTATGTCTTTGAAATCATTCGATGAGAAAATATTAGTAAATGATTTTGTTCCTCGACGAGATCAAATTAGAAAGTATTATCAGCCGATGAATAAATTTAAATATACGATTATTTCTACACCACTACAAATTGTTAACTACTTTTTAATTTTGTTCTTCGGATTATTTTTATTAGCAATTAACAGTTTAACTAACTTGGTTATTTTATGCTCGATTTTTATTATTCAAATATTATTCCGTATATTCGAGTCATTTAAGGTAGATCAAAAGTATGAATATTTAGGGAAGCTAGAAAGAAAAATATTCTATGATTATTCATCAAATGCAGATGATTTTGAAGCTAATATAAAAGAATTAAATAATGAAACATATAAATATGTAGGATATTTAAATTTTAAAAAATATTTTTTTGTATTTTTAACAATCTCTATGTGTCTTATATATTTAGGGTTTGACGGAAATATCAGCATAAACTTTATGTTATTTCATTTTTTCTTATATGTTTATCTCGAAGATTATTTTGATAAAATATTAAATTTACCAAAGTTAATTAATGAAATTAAGTATTATAAGTGTCTATATTTATACTATTTTTGTTAGTTTTTAACATATTTATGTTAAAATAAAAGTATGGAATTGAGCATATACAATGAAACGAATGAAGATTTATCTCATTTGAATGATGCATATAATGAGTTATTGAGTAAAAGTTTATCTACTGTTGGTTTTGATGAAAATGTAATAATGTCTGTAACTTTTGTTAATAAGGATTTTATTCATAAAATTAATAAAGATTATCGAAACATTGATCGACCTACAGATGTAATTTCTTTTGCTTTTTTGGACGATCCTAAAGAAAGACAAATAAAAAGTGATAATCCTATTGATATAGGAGAGATATATATTTGCGTGGAAGTAGCTTATGAAAATGCAGATATATACGGAAATTCACATGATAGGGAACTAAAATTTTTGTTTGTACACGGGGTTCTTCATTTACTAGGATACGATCACATGGAAAAAGAAGACGAAAAAATAATGTTTGCTTTACAAGATAAAATTTTGGGAGATAAATAATGGATGCTAAAGACTTAATTAAGATTGCAAAGGAAGAAACTACGAGAAGCTATTCGCCTTACTCACATTTTGCTGTAGGTGCTGCACTTTTAACTAAAGATGGAAAAATTTATTTAGGCACTAATATTGAAAATGCTGCCTTCGGACTGTCGATGTGCGCTGAAAGAAATGCAATTTTTAACGCCTACGTTAACGGCGTTTGCAAAGAAGACATTGTTGCTTTAGCGATATGTGCGGATACTCCAGATTTTGTTTCTCCGTGTGGCAGTTGTCGACAAGTCATGAGCGAATTGCTACCGGCCGATTGTCACATTTATCTTGGAAATTTTAAAGGAAAAATTTTTGAGACTAATGTCAATGAATTGTTGCCATTTTCTTTTAAACAGGAAGATATGAGTAGATGAAGAGCGGATTTGTATCAGTAGTTGGTAGACCAAATGTAGGAAAGTCTACCTTGCTAAATTCTATCGTTGGTAAAAAAATATCCATTGTTTCACCAAAAAGCCAAACTACAAGAGATGAAATTCAAGGAATATATAATGATGATGACGCGCAAATAATATTTGTTGATACTCCTGGGATTCATAAACCTCAAAATGAATTAGGAGAGATTCTCGATAAAAGAGCATATAGAACAATTAGAGATTGTGAATTAGCTCTATTTGTAGTTGACTCAAGCAAACAGTTTGGCGATGGTGATCAATATTTATTTGATCATCTTAAGTTTGATTGTCCGTTGATAATTGTTTTTAATAAAATCGATTTAACTAATATCAACTTAATAACTAATCTTAAAGATATATATAGAAAGCAATTTCCTGATTCTAAAATGATTGAAGTAAGTGCTTTACAAGAATTTAATATCGATTTGCTTATTAAAGAGTTGAAAGAATCTTTGGAGGAAGGTCCTGCATATTATGATGTGAATCAAATTACAAACAAAGATTTGCGCTTTCAAGTGCAAGAAATTGTTCGTGAAAAGACATTGCTTTTATTGAAAGAAGAAGTTCCGCATGGAATTGCAGTTTTATGTGATGAAATTGATACATCAAAAAAGAATTTAGATATATATTGTAAAATTGTTGTCGAAAGAGAGTCACAAAAAAGTATTGTAATTGGTAAAGGTGGAAAAATGGTTAAAAAGATTGGTATTCTCGCTAGAAAAGAAATCGAGGCTTTGATTTTGAAACATATAAATTTAATACTTAATGTGCAAGTAGTTGAAAATTGGCGCAATTCTAGTAGTTTTTTAGTAAAAATAGGATATCGATAAGATGGAGCAAATACACGGAATAACTTTGCTCGTTTCTAAATTTAAGGACAATGACTCTATTTTAAATGTAATTTCAGAGAAAGGCCCTTATGCAATTTTAGGAAAAGGAATTTTAAATTATAAATCTAAAAATTTTAAATTTTCCCATGCTTTTATAGAATGTGATTTGGAGATTTATAAAGGCAAAATTGGTGGATATAAATTAAAAGATGGACGAATTTGTCAAGACTTTACTTCTTTAAATTACGATTACAATTTTTTAGTTTATTTAGACTTTATTAGTGAACTAACTTTAAAAACTGTAGATGGCATAGATAATTATGAAAAACTTTTTATTATTCTTAAAATAACTTTAGAAAATTTAAAGAGTGGATTATCTCAGCTTGCTTACTATTTATTGGTACTATTAGATTTGCTGGGAATCAAGCCTGATTGTGGAGATGGTTTTAAATATTATTTTGATATTCAAAATGGAAATTTCACTGATTTTGAAAGTAAAAATACAATCTTATTTTCTGTTGACGATTATAATTTTATAAAAAATGTCATAGATAATGACTTAATAGTTTGCAATAA
Organism: Candidatus Onthovivens sp.; assembly: GCA_034087725.1. Classification (GTDB taxonomy): domain Bacteria; phylum Bacillota_I; class Bacilli_A; order RFN20; family CAG-826; genus Onthovivens. The sequence goes on from JAXDXW010000079.1 coordinate 22,390, forward strand.
TGCAAATTTCCATAAAATCATTTATTGCTTTTATTTATTTTTGAATCAAAAGATGGGCGTCAAATTAAATAGTATCGACTATTTTGTAAAATATTAGAAAAAAAAGACACTGATAGTGGGTTGACAAGGCCCTTATTTTAAGCGATAATAAAACGCCTGTAGGAGGAAATATGAATAATAAAGAATTTGATAAAATAGTAACACATTTACAAACAACCGGTTATGTTTTTCAAGGTTCTCAAATATATGGTGGGCTTTCTAATTCTTGGGATTTTGGCCCTTTAGGAAGTGAATTAAAAAATAATTTAAAAAATTTATGGTGGAAAAAATTTGTTAGCGAATCACCAACAAATGTTGGCATTGATGCTGCAATTTTAATGAATCCAAAGGTCTGGCAAGCAACCGGACATGTCACAACATTTAATGATCCTTTAATAGATTGTAAGAATTGTCACTCTAGATTTAGAGCAGATGATTTAATTTCTGAGCAATATAGTGATGTTGACACTAATGGAATGACCATCGATGATTTAAATGAATTCTTAAAAACTCATAAAGTAGTTTGTCCAGTTTGTGGGAAAGAAAATTTCACTGACATTAGACAATTTAATATGATGTTTAAAACACATATAGGCGTAACAGAAGACAGTAAAAGTGAAGTTTATTTAAGGCCTGAAACGGCACAAGGTGTTTTTGTTAACTTTAAAAATGTACAAAGAAGTACTAGAAGAAAATTACCTTTAGGAATTGCTAATGTCGGTAAATCTTTTAGAAATGAAATAACTCCTGGAAATTTTATTTTTAGAGTTCGTGAATTTGAACAAATGGAACTTGAATTTTTCTGCAAACCTGGAACTGATTTAGATTGGTTTAAGTATTGGAAAAATTTCTGTATTGATTTTGTTCAATCTTTCAACATAAAGTCTGAAAATTTAAGATTTAGAGACCACGAACCTGAAGAGTTGGCTTTTTATAGTAAAGCAACTACAGATATTGAATATAAATTTCCATTTGGATGGGGTGAAGTTTGGGGAATAGCCGATAGAACTGATTATGATTTAAAACGTCATATGGAATTTAGTGGTGAAAACCTTGAATATTTAGATCCTGAATCAAATGAAAAATATATTCCGTATTGTATTGAACCATCTTTGGGACTTGAACGTTTATTTTTAATGGTAGTTTGCGATGCATATGACGAAGAAGAACTTGAAAATGGCGAAATAAGAAAAGTTATGCATTTAGCTCCTTTCATTGCTCCAATAAAAGCTGCCATTTTGCCACTTTCTAAGCAATTAGGAGAGAAGGCAAAGGAAGTTTTCAACAACTTATCACCTTATTTAAATGTTAGCTATGATGAAACAGGTTCCATTGGTAAGAGATACCGTAGAAATGATGAAATTGGTACACCTTTCTGTGTAACTATAGATTTTGATACTTTAAATGATGATTCAGTAACGGTCAGAGAGAGAGACTCTATGACTCAAATTAGATTACCTATTACTGAATTAAGAGATTATTTAATGGAGAAAACGTTTTATAAATGAGTGATTTCAATCTATTGAATTAGCTAATGATGTTTTGAAAAATTGTGACATTGTCGAAGTTATTTCATCTCGCATAAAAGTTATTCAAAGCGGGAGAAATTATAAAGCTATATGTCCGTTTCATGATGATAAAAATCCTTCTTTAATGATAAGCAAGGAAAAGCAGATTTTTAAATGCTTTGTTTGCGGAAAAAGTGGAAATGCAATAACTTTTATACAAAATTACGATAAAATCCCTTTTTTTGATGCTATGAAAGAAGTCGCTAGGATTTCGGGATATTCCGATGAAAGACTAGAGAAAAAAATTCAAAAAAAATCATCTATTAGCCCTGAAATGGAATCTGTATATGATTGTTTAACTGCAATTAATGCTTTTTATGAAACAGCTTTGTATCAATCCGAATTCGGTAAAAAAGGGCTTAAATATTTGCGAGATAGAGGATTGGACGATAAAACAATAAAACATTTTCATATTGGCTATTCTTTAGATGATGGAATTAATATCATTCGTTATTTACAAGATAAGTCTTTTTCTATAAAAACAATCGAAAGAACTGGCATAGGTCATATTAATTCATCTAACATGACTATAAAAGATAATAATTCGGGTAGAGTCATATTTCCAATTATGTCTAAAGACGGTCAGGTTTTAGGATTCAGTGCTCGCAAAATTGTTTCAGACCCAGATATTTCTAAATATATTAACACCGAATCAACGCTTGCTTTTAATAAAGGCAATATTTTGTACAATCTCAATTATGCTAAAGATGAGTGTAGAACTTGTGGTTATGTCTATATATTGGAAGGTTTTATGGATGTAATTGCCTGTTATCGTGCTGGAATAAAAAGTGCTGTTGCTTTAATGGGCACAGCCCTTACTAAAGATCATATTAAAGAGTTGCGTCTTTTAAACACCGAAATTAGGATTTGTTTAGATTTAGATAACGCTGGTCAAAACAACACATTATTATTGTGTCAAAAATTGATTGAAAACGGATTAAATTTTAAAGTTGTTAATCAAAATGTTGATTTTCATGAAAAAGATAGTGATGAAATATTTTCTAGCTATGGTCAGGACGGTTTAAAAAAATATTTAGAAAACCTCTTAGATTATGGTGAATGGCTTTTAAATTATTATGCAAAAACTCTGAATTTGACTAATAATAACGACAAGAAAAAATTGGTTAATCAAATTATGCCTCATATTTCTAATATGAAATCTAAATTTGATGTCGAATCATTGATTAATAAATTGTCTTTCTATACTGGATATAGCAAAAGTTTATTGATGGAATATTTAGATAAATACAAGAAAAATGTAGCTCTTAACAACGATGATAAATGGTTTGATAGTGTTGTAAACTCTGATAAAAAACTTACAAAGTTAGAATTAGCACAATTTAAGATTATAAAATATATGCTTTCTTCAAAGGAAGCAATAGAAGTAGCAAATACTGATAATCTTTATTTGCCATCAAATAAATATAGAAATATTGCGAATATCTTATATGACTTTATCTTATCCTTGCCAAGTGATAAAAACAAAATCGATTATGATGATGTAATTAATTTTGTGGCTGTCAATAATAACTATGACAATAAAGATAGAATAATAAATGATATCAGTGAAGTTGTACTTGATTCGCGTATTAAGCTGCCACCTTTTACAAAAGAAGAAATGAACGAATCCATTAAAGACTTAAATTCTATTAGGCAGGCAAAGAGAGAAGAAGAAACATTAAATTCAATAGATAAAACTTTAGATCCTATCAAAAGAGCTGAAATTGCAAAAAGTGTGCTTCAAAAGAGAAAGGATAGATTGAATAAAAAAGAATAAATTTTATATAAATTACGTTAGTGGAGGTTAAATTATGAGAAAGAAAAAAAGTGATTCAAAAGAGGAATTGAAGAAAGTTACCGTAGATGAAGATGCTGTAGAAGATTTTGATGACGAATACGATGATTTTGATTTTGTTCCTGATGACGATGATGAAGAATCGGTGAAAAGTTTAGATTCAATAATCAAAGATTTCGAAAAGAAATGTAAAAAAACAAAAGTTTTTGATCAAGATGATTTTATTGAAGCGACTTCCTATTTAGATTTATCGGATGATGATTTAGAGAAAGTATATGAGCATTTCAAAAATCTCGGTTACGAAATTCACGGGGAAGGGGATGATGAATCCGAAGATTTGGACGATTTAAATGTAAGTGATGAAGAAATTGCTAACGAAAATTTAGAAGATGAATTAGATCCAGATGATATAGATGATGACAGCATTACTGAAGAAGAAAAAGAAACTGCTTCGATTGACGTTGATAATCTTTCATCTATAGAAAATAATGATGTTAAACCAAATGATTCTGTTAAATTATATTTAAAAGAGATAGGCCGTGTACCACTTTTAACTGCACAGCAAGAACAAGACCTTGCTAAACGAATTCTTCAAGGTGATATGGATGCAAAAAACCAATTAATTACCGCTAATTTACGATTAGTTGTTTCTATAGCTAAGCACTATATTGGTAGAGGTATGCCTTTGTTAGACTTAATCGAAGAGGGAAATTTTGGATTAATTAAGGCTGTTGAAAAATTTGATTATACTAAAAACTACAAATTTTCTACATATGCTACATGGTGGATTAGACAAGCTATTACTAGAGCAATAGCTGATCAAGCCAGAACTATTAGAATACCTGTACATATGGTCGAAACAATTAATAAAATAACACGTGTTCAACGTCAATTAGTTCAAAAACTTGGTAGAGAACCTACTGCGGAAGAAATTTCGGAAGAAATGAATGGCGCAATGAGTGCGGATAGAATAAGAGAAATTCAACGCATCGCATTAGAACCTGTATCTTTAGAAACCCCAATTGGCGAAGAAGATGATTCTCATTTAGGAGATTTTGTCGAAGATAAAGAAAGCGTATCGCCAACTGATTATACAACACAATCTATGATTAGAAGTGCTTTGTATGAGGTTATGGGTGATTTAACAGATAGAGAGGAAAGAGTTATTCGCCTGAGATACGGCTTGGATGACAATAGAGTAAGAACTTTGGAAGAAGTAGGCAAAGAATTTAATGTCACAAGGGAAAGAATTCGTCAAATTGAGGCAAAAGCTCTTAGAAAATTACGTCATCCAACAAGACAAAAAAAGTTAGATGATTATAGATATTAATGAAACTCAGTAATAGACTTGAAACTATAATTAGTTTCGTGGCAAAAGGTACACATGTAGCAGATATAGGCAGCGATCATGGGCATGTTATAATCGAACTAGTTAATCGTCACATTGCTTTATCTTGTTTTGGGGTAGAAAATAAGGAAGGACCATTTAAAATACTTCAAAAAAATACAAAAAATATAGCAAATATCGAAATATCTTTTAGTGATGGCTTAGAAAAAGTTCCTGAATATTACTCTACCGCGATTATAGCAGGAATGGGCTTCGCTACAATAAAAGATATTATTGAGAAAAGTATGGATAAACTTTCCTTTATTGATGATTTAATTATCGATTCCCACACACTAACTTATGAACTACGAAAATATATATGTTCTTTAGGCTATTATATTGCTGAAGAAAAATGTCTTTTTGATAAGGGCGTATTTTATGAAATAGAACACTTTAAAAAAGGCAGTAAACAATATACTGAAGATGATTATTTTTTCGGACCATTGATTAGATTAAATCGCGATGATCAATTTATAGAACACATAAAAAGCGAAATATTTAATTATCAAAAAATCGTTCTTTCGCATAAAATTTCACCTTTAAGAAAAAAGGAAATAGCAAGTAAAATTCAAAAATTGATAGGAGAATTAAATGAAAACTAGGAGTCTATTAAAAAAGTTATCGCAATTTTATCCAAAAAAGATTGCAATGAAATACAAAGATTATCCTGGATTACAATTGGGCAAACTTAAAGAAAATACTAATACAATTCTTGTGTGTTTAGACTTCGATGAAGAAGTTTATGAAATAATGGATAAAAATAATTTGTTTGAAGAGGTGGATTTAATAATTACACATCACCCATTTATTTACGGAAAACTTCAAAAAGTTTTGCAAAATGATCAAAATAAAGCAGCTCTATATAACAAGATATTGCAAAAGAACATTCCTATCTGCTCTTATCATACAAATTTCGACGAAGGAAAAGATGGAATGAATGATGCCTTAGCTAATGCACTCGAACTTCTTGATATCCATCCGTTAAACTTAATTCCTATGGCAAGAGGAGGCCATCTTAAACGTGCGATGAATGTTGAAGATTTTGCACATTATGCAAACGAAAAATTAAATGTCGAATACTCCGTTTTAATTTCGAAAGGAAAGCAAACTGTTCAAAGCGTAGCTATAGTTGGTGGCGGTGGACGGTATGATTATAGGGCGGCGCAAGAAGAAGGGTACGATATTTTTATAAGCGGCGATGTACCACATCACGGTCGTAGAGGCGTAATTTCTTATAAATATAATTACTTAGATATGCCTCACGAAATAGAAAGAATTTTTATAGATGCTATGTCAAACAAATTGAATGAGATAGATTCTAGTCTTAAAATTATTAAAATAAATCATGAAAAATTACCAAAATTGATTATTAAGTAATATTTTAGGTGAATATTAGTATTATTTTAGTAGGAGGCAACATGTTATTTAAAAATTTAAATTTAAGAGAAGATTTAATATCGGCGTTGAATTCTTTAGGCTATGTCAATCCTACAGAAATTCAATCTATAGTGATTCCTAAGGCACTTAGAGGTGAAAATGTCATTGTGCAAAGTGCTACGGGAACAGGAAAAACACATTCTTTTTTAATACCTATTTTGAACTCTTTAGAGTTTAATAACTATATTCAAGCGATAATTGTTCTACCAACTAAAGAACTTGCTCAACAAACATATTTATTTGCCTCGCAATTTAAAGATTTTTTTCCAGAATTGAAAGTTAAACTTTTTACTAGTGGCATTGATGCTAGCAGAAGTAAGAAAAAAATCGAGGACAATTGTCAAATTGTTGTTGCAACTCCTGGCAGACTCAATTCTTTGCTAAAAAATGCAAATATAGATTTTTCTTATTTGAAAACTATAGTTTTAGATGAGGCTGATATGCTCATGGATGAAGGATTTGTAAGTAATATTGATAGTATTTTAGCAATTAAAAAAGATGTTCAAATAGAAGTTTTTAGTGCGACTATAACTAATAAAGTAGCACATTTTATTAAAAAATATGTTTCTCCGGAATACATAATTCCTTCAGATAGCAAAATTAATACTTCATCAACTGTTAAGCACTTTTTTATAAATACGAAGCATCAAGATACAAATAGACTTGTTATAAGTTTTATTGAAATTAAACGTCCTTATCTTTTAATGATTTTTGCTAATAGTAAAGAAAAGGCTAAAAAAACATATGAGTTTTTGCAAAAAAATGGATATAAATGCGGTTTTTTATCTGGTGATTTAAAACAGAGGGAAAGAAAATCGATGCTTAGGAGAATAAATAATGATGAGTATCCAATTATTGTTTGTTCTGATATAGCAAGCCGTGGACTGGACATTATTGATGTCTCGGATGTGTTAAATTTAGATATTCCAAATAATATCGAATATTATTTCCATAGAGCAGGTAGGACAGGAAGAAATGGAAAGGAAGGCAATTCATATATTTTCTACGACTCTGATTCAGTTAAACAATGCGAAAAATTGCTAAATTTAGGTATTCAAGCTGAATTTTTGAAATTTTCTAATGATGCTTTAGTCTCAGATATATCTTTTTCAAGAAAGAAAAAAACTAAAAAAGCGATTCCTGATGTGCTAAAGAAAGACATTCAAAAAGCAATTATTGAGAATAAAGGAACAAAAGTTAAGCCTTGATATAAAAAGAAAGTAAGAAAAGAAATTGAAAAAGTAAAAAAGAAGCACAAGAGAGAAATTATTAAAAAAGATATTCGACGCCAAATGGAGGAAAGATACCGCAATGAAAAATAAGATATTATTAGGAAGCCACGTTGGTTTAAAAGCACCAAATTATTTCTTAGACTCAGCAAAAGAGGCGGTATCTTACGGCGAAACTGCTTTCATGATTTATACCGGCGCTCCACAAAACACCAAAAGAGTTCCACTGTCTGAATTAAAAATATCAGAGGCAAAGGAATTCCTTTCTGAGAATGATATTTCCTTACTTAATGTAGTGATTCACGCTCCTTATATCATCAATTTAGCAAATAACGAAAACAGTGAAAAACTTTCTTTTTCAATTGATATTTTGAAAAATGAAATAAAAAGAACAGCTGCTTTAGGAGCTAAATATTTAGTAATTCATCCAGGAAATGCATTGAATTTACAAAAAAATGATGCCTTAGATGTTTTAATAGATTCTTTAAGACAAGCTTGCGATGAGAAACAAGATGTAACTATATGTATCGAAACTATGGCTGGAAAAGGTAGTGAAATTTGTTCGACATTTGAAGAGATTCATTATGTTTTGTCTCATCTAATTGATATAAATGTTGGCGTTTGCTTAGATACATGTCATATTCATGACGCTGGATATGATGTTGATAAATTTAATGAAGTTTTAAAAGAATTTGATAACATTATTGGCTTGAAGTATTTAAAAGTAATTCATCTAAATAATAGCAAAAATCCAAGAGGTAGTCATAAAGATCGACATGCAAATATTGATGATGGATTTATATCGTTCGAATCACTTCAAAAAATTGTATTTAATGAAAGACTTGCATCTATTCCCAAAATATTGGAGACACCTTATATTAATGGCTTACCGCCATACAAAGATGAAATTAAAAAAATATTAGATAACAAGAGTTGATTTAATCTTTCAACAATTCTTCGAAAAGAGCTTCTAAAGCTTTTTCTTCTGAAATTTTTTTGATAATTTCCCCTTTTTTAAAGATTATGTATTGATTTTTTCCGCCAGCCAATCCAATATCAGCGTTTTTTCCTTCGCCAATTCCGTTAACAGGACAACCCATAATGGCAACTTTTTTATTTATATGATTTGCTTCTAAAAATTCTAAAGTTTTTTCGGCGATCGTTTTGACATCGACTTGAGTTCTCCCGCATGTAGGGCAACTTATTAATGTTGGATAATTTGGGTACAAATTTAAAGAATGAAGTAGTCTTTTGCAAGTAAGTATTTCTTTTTGAGGACTGCCAGTTAAAGATATTCTAATTGTATCTCCTATGCCTTCTAAAAGAAGCGGAGACAACGCTGATACGCTTTTAATTATTCCTATATCATCAAAGCCACTTTCTGTGAGGCCAATGTGTAAAGGATAATTGCTGAGCTTAGAAAAATTTTTGTAACATTCAATTGTTTCGATAACATCACTGGTTTTTAAACTTATAACAAGATTATAAAATCCGTGTTTTTCAAAAAAATTAATATATTCTAAAGCTGTTTTACAAATTAAATCTACGGTTTCGATGTTATTGTCTTTCTCATTAATTAATGACCCAGCATTAACCCCTATCCTGATTACGACATTGTTTTCTTTTGCTTTTTCGATTATTTTTAACAAATGTTCTTTATTCGTAATATTTCCGGGATTAATTCTAATTTTTTTACAACCGTTTTCTATGGCTTTCAATGCAAATTCATGGTTGTAATGAATATCTGCTATTAGCGGAATAGAAATTCTTGAATTAATTTCTTTTAAAGCTTCACAATCTTCATAGTCAAGAACACTCACTCTCATCAAATCAGCGCCTAAATCGGCACACTCATTAATTTGAGCCACAACTTGATCTACATTAGATGTTTTTATATTACACATCGATTGGATTAAAATTTTATTGCTTCCACCAATAAAGACATCACCAATTTTTAATTTTTTTGTGTTTATACGACTCATACATAAGATTATATCTTATGAATGAAAGATTTTATAGAAAAAAAGGTTATTTTATGGTATCTTATAACAAGTCTATAAAAAAGGAGATGAGAATATGAGAGATTCATTTACATTAAAATGTACTGAATGCGGTGAAGAAAATTACATCACAAGTAAAAACAAGAAAAATAATCCTGACAGATTAGAAATTAAAAAATACTGCCCTAAGTGCAGAAAAATGACTGTTCATAAAGAAAAGAAATAATAATTTATGGTTAAGACATTTCGCTTTGACGATGATTACGAAGAATTTTCTTCTAATACATATGTAGTTGGAACGAAAGGAGAAAATTGTGTAATTATCGATTTTGGAACTACTAAGCGAAATATCTACAGTTTTATATCTGATAATTTTTCTTCTGTTGATGCAGTTCTTATAACGCATGGACATTTCGATCATATTAGAGGTATTAATAAATTCTTATCTATATATCCAAATGTTCCTGTTTATATCGACATTAACGACAAAGAATTGTTAACAGATCCAAAATTAAACTGTTCTTGTGATTTCAGTGAAAAAGTTCTTATTGATTTAAAGAATATTAATTATTTCCGTAACGGGGATATTTTAAAATTTAAAGATTTAGAATTTGAGATTGTTGAAACTCCCTATCACACTGATGGCAGCGTTTGCATATTAAATTATGCGAATAAAGCCGTGTTTACAGGTGATAGTTTGTTTAAAGGAACTATCGGTAGAAGTGATTTAAGAACATCAAATAGAAATTTAATTGCTTCTTCGATTGAAAAAATAAGAAATTTTGATAAATTTTTGAACGTTTATCCGGGACATGGAGATACTACAACAATTGAACAAGAATTAATTAATAATTTATATTTAAGAGGAGGACAATATGAGCGTTAATGTTACAGAATTAAGACCTGGGAATTATTTTGTTGAAGATGGAAATATTTATTTGGTAATGGATATTCTTCTCAACAAGACAGCTATGAGAAAAATGGTTGCCAAAGTAAAAGTTAAAAACGTTAGAACTGGTGCAATTACTGAAATGTCTGCTAATAGTGGATATCAAGTCGAAACAATTAGACTTGAAAAGAAGAAGATGAATTACCTTTATGATGGTGGCGATTTTTTGGTATTCATGGACAATTCAACTTATGAACAAGTTGAAATTCCTGAAGTTAGACTTGAATGGGAAAAGAAATTTTTAACGGAAAATCTTGAAGTTGAAATTGTTACTTATGACGATGAAATCTTAGGCATTAATCTACCTGCTAAAGTAACATTAAAAATTGTTGAATGTGAACCTGCAGTCAGAGGCGATACAGTAAATAAAGCAATGAAAGATGCAACTTTAGAAACTGGCTTAAAAGTTAGAGTCCCTTTATTTGTTAATAATGGTGATCTTGTCTTAGTCAGAACCGATACCGGCGATTACGACGGAAGAGCTTCAAAGTAGAGGTTAAAAGATGATTCTTTGGTGGCAGTGTTTGCTTTGGTGCCTTTTAACTTTAGTAATTGGTGGTGTTATTGGATTCTTCGCTGCAAGAGCTTTCTTCAAAAAACAATTAAGAGACAATCCTCCAATCAATGAAAATATGATTAGAGCTTTGTACAAACAGATGGGAAGAAAACCTAGTGAAGCTCAAATCAAAGCAGTAATGAACTCAGTCAATAAAGAGCAAAGATAAAACTAAACCCGACTAATTGTCGGGTTTTAATATTACGAATTTTCTTTATATAAAACTATTTTCTCACTAAAATTATACTAAATATCTACTAAATTACTTCATCCGTGTAATTGTTGATTCTGAATTATTTTTAAGCCTTTCAATATTTGACTTATGTCTTATGATTAGGATTATATATCCTAATGTCATTGTTACTGGAGCGTATATGCACATAGGAAGTCCGTTTCCGAAGTATAAGAAATAATTAATAATGTCCTGATTCAATGTACAAGCATATGAAATATATAAGATCCAAATGAAAATAGTGAACGCAGTAGTGCAACAAATCGATGAAAAACTGACATGTTTTTTTACTTTTAGAGTTCCAAAGAAAATAGGACCACAAAGTAAAAAAGTGTTATATGTTATACAGCAGGCGGTAGCTAAGTATGTTGAAACGGCTTTTCCTCCTTTAAATTTTAAGAAAATACTATAGCAGTGACCAATAATACAAGAAAGTGCGGTCAAATATATTGGCAATTGGCATAATGTATTGCCTTGTCCAAAAGCATTAAGTTCAGTGCTTTTGTAAAAACCCATTATTTCTTTAAGAGGTTCGCATTTTGTAAAGAGAAAAAATGCTAAATATACTGGAATTACGGTTTTCATTCCGTCAAGAAAAATAACAAAAACACCAGCCGCTTTTCCAAGAACTCTACCAGCATTAGTGCCTCCAGGATTTTTGCTACCCTCCTCCATTACATTTTTATGGAAAAAAAGTTTTCCGATAATTACACTGCTTGGTATGCTTCCAAATAAGTAACCAATAATTGCAAAAGAAAGTATAATTAAAATTCTATAAATAAGCATGAAATTATAATATATTCTTGAGTGTAAAAAATCTAGAAATACCGCTACTTTTTTTATAAAATATTAAAGGTGATTTTATGTTTTTAAGAGATAATGAATATAATGCAAGTAGCATAGAATATTTGACAGGCTTACAAGGTGTTAGAAAAAGACCTGCAATGTATATTGGTTCTACAAATGTAAACGGATTACACCATTTAGTATGGGAAATTTTGGATAATGCGGTCGATGAAGCTTTAAATGGATTTGGTAATAAAATTACTGTAATAATACGTAAAGACGGTAGTTTAAGTGTTATTGATGAGGGAAGAGGAAGTCCTGTTGATATGCATAAGGCTTCTAAAATGCCTGCGGTTCAATTAATTTTCTCAACTCTTCATAGTGGTGGAAAATTTTCTGAACAAGCTTATAAAAGTAGCGCCGGATTGCATGGCGTTGGTAGTAGTGTTACAAATGCTTTAAGTCTTTTTTGTGATGTTGTTGTTTATAGAGATGGAAAAATAAATCATATTCGTTTTGAAAATGGTGGAAAATTAGTTCAGCCTTTGGAAATTTTAGGCAATACTACTAAGCATGGCACGATGGTAACATTTAAACCAGACCCTTCTATTTTTTCTACCGTTGAATTTAAATGGGACACGATTTATAACCACTTACAAGAATCTGAATTTTTATTAAAAAAGGTTCGTTTTATTTTAAAAGACGAAAGAAGTGGAAACGAAGCTGAGTTTTATTACGATAACGGATTAAGAGAATATGTCGATACAATTAATCAATCAAAGCAAACCCTTGGACCAGTCATAGATTTCGAAGATCAAGTTGACCAAATTTCTATTGAAATCGCTATGCAATATGCTCGAGATGAATATAGTGAAACAATTTTAAGCTATGTGAATAATGTTAGAACTAGAGATGGCGGTACACATGAAGCCGGATTTAGAAGTGGCATAACGAAAGCAGTAAACGATTTTGCTGAATCTAATAATTTATTAAGAAGTAAAACTAAGTTAGAAGGTAGTGATATTAGAGAAGGCTTGACGGCTATTATTTCTTTGCGCATGCCAGAAGAAATATGCGAATTTGAAGGCCAAACTAAGGGCAAACTAGGTACTCAACAAGCAATGAGTGCGGTTTCGAATTTAATTTATACAAAATTCACATATTATTTAAATGAAAATAAAGAATTTGCAGTTAATCTAATAAAAAAATGTATAGATAGCCAAGCTGCAAGAATTGCTGCTAGAAAAGCTAAGGAAGAGATAAGAAGCAAAAAGAAGACTAAAGAATCCGTTATCTTGTCTGATAAACTTACTCCAGCACAAGGAAAAAATTATAAAATTAATGAATTATTTATAGTTGAGGGCGACAGTGCTGGGGGTAGTGCAAAAAAGGGCCGTAATCCTTTATTTCAAGCTATATTGCCTTTAAGGGGAAAACCTTTAAATACGGATTCAATTACTCTTGAAAAATTATTGAAAAATGAGGAGTTTGCAACATTAATTAATACAATAGGTGCCGGATACGGACAATCTTTTGACATCTCCGATTCGCATTATGGAAAAATTATCATTATGACCGATGCTGATACTGATGGAGCTCATATTCAAACTTTACTTTTGACTTTCTTTTATCATTATATGAGACCACTGATTACAGAAGGAAAAGTATTTGTTGCTGTTCCGCCTCTATATAGAGTGTATAAAGATTCGAATAAGGGTTTAATATACAAATATGCTTGGAGCGATGAAGAATTGGAACAAGCTAAAAAGGAAATCGGCAGTGGATATAGAATTAATAGATATAAGGGACTTGGTGAAATGAACCCATCTCAACTTAAAGAAACTGCAATGGATCCTGCCCATCGTTTGTTAATACAGATAGGAATTGATGATCCTATTAATGTTGATAAAAAAATATCTATTCTTATGGGTAAAAACCCTGACTTAAGAAAAAAATGGGTCGAAGAGAATATTGATTTTAACGAAAATGATGAATTTATGAAGGAGGTAATTAAGTAATGGCTAAGAAAAAAGTTGATGAAGATGTAATTACCCCTGAACATATAGAAAATCAATCACTTGATTTTGTTATGGGTGATAGATATGCTATCTACGCAAAATATGTTATTCAAGATAGAGCGATTCCTGATGCAAGAGATGGTTTGAAGCCGGTCCAAAGAAGAATTATTTATTCGATGGCAAAAAGTGGAAATACTTTTGACAAGGATACAAAAAAATGTGCAACAATCGTTGGTGCAGTCATGGGTAAATATCATCCACACGGAGATTCTTCTATTTACGACGCTTTAGTTAGAATGTCTCAACCTTGGAAAATGAATATGCCACTAATAAAATTCCAAGGAAATAACGGTAGTATTGATAATGATCCAGCTGCTGCTCATCGTTATACAGAAGCAAAATTAAACGAGTTTGCCATGAATTTAGTATCTGACATTGATAAAAATACCGTCGATATGATGCTTAATTTTGATGATACCGAACTTGAGCCAATTGTTTTGCCTGCTCGATTTCCAAATTTATTTGTTAATGGTAGTGAAGGTATAGCTGTTGCAATTGCTACTGAAATACCTCCTCATAATTTAAGGGAAATAATCGAAGCAACAATTTATAGAATGTATCACCCTTCTTGCTCAATTGAGGAGTTACTGAACATAGTTAAAGGCCCTGATTTTCCTACTGGCGGAATCATTTATGATTCTCAAGGATTAAAAGATATTTATTTTACTGGAAGAGGCAAGATTGAAATTGCTTCGAAAGTTGATGTAATTATAGGAAAAGATAGCAATTTTTTGATTATTACCGAAATACCTTATAAAGTCGTAAAGCAGGATTTAGTTTTTTCCATAGATAAGATACGCAAAAATAGAGAAATCGATGGAATTGTTGAAGTAATTGATGAATCTGCTGGCGAGGACATCAAAATATCTATTGAATTGCGCAAAGAAGTTGATCCAAATGTTGTTTTAACATATCTTTTTAACAAAACACAACTTAAGGTTAATTATAGCGCCAATGTTGTTGCTATTTCTCATGATAGGCCTAAAACTTTAACTTTATCTTCTTATTTAGATACATATATTGATCATCAAGTCGATGTCATTAGAAGAAGAAGCCAATATTTATTGGATGTTTCTAAAAATAGACTGCATATTGTTGATGGATTAATACATGCGGTAAATATCATTGACGAAATAGTGGCTTTAATTAGAGGAAGCAAAGACAAAAAAGATGCTAAAAATAATTTAATCAATAAATTTAACTTTTCAGAAGAACAAGCTGAAGCGATTGTTATGATGCATTTGTATAAATTATCTAATACCGATGTAAATATTTATATAAACGAGAAAAAAGATTTAGAAGATCAAATAACTGAATTGAGTGAAATTTTAACAAGTGAATCAAAATTAAAAAGAGTCATCGCTAATGACTTGAAGAAAATTTCAGAAAAATATGGTATTGAACGTCGAACACTTATTACTGAAGAAAATCAAGAAGTTTCAATTGAGAAAAGAGATTTAATCATAAAAGAAGATGTCTTTGTGTGCGTTACTCGCGAAGGTTATGCAAAACGCAGTTCTATTAAATCTTATAAAGCTAGTAATTCATTGCCTGGAGTTAAAGAAGGAGACACTGTAATTCTCCAAACTTTGTGCAATACCGGTGATTATATTCTAGCCTTTACTGATAAGGGTAATTATTTGTTTATTCCTGTACATGAATTGTGTGATATTAAATGGAAAGATGAAGGGAAACATATTAATAGTTTTATAAATTTGCCAATTGATGAGTACATTATTCGTTGTATTCTTGTTAAAGATTTTGATAAGAATGTAAACATAGTGTTAGCTAGTAAAAACGGGCAAATTAAGAAAACTTCATTAAAAGAATTTTTTGCTACTCGTTATAGCAAGCCTATTACATGTATGAAATTATTAAAAGGAGATGAAGTTGCCGATGTTGCTGTGGCAAACGGAAACAGTAATTTGCTTTTAATAACTAAAAGTGGTGTCGCAACATGCTTCAATGAATCAGAAATTTCTTGTACAGGATTGAAGACGAGTGGTGTCAAATCTATTTCAACATTGAAAAACAGCACTGTAAATAGTTTATTTACTTTCAGAAATAATGAACGTAATAAATTATTTTTAATAACAAAGCAAGGAATGCTAAGAATATTTGATTCAAATAATGTTGAAATTACAAATCGATTAGGAAAAACACAAATAGTGTTTAAGTCTTTTAAGAGTGATCCACACGAATTAGCATATGCGAACAAAATAATAAATACAAAAGATCCTCATACATTAACTTGTGTTATGAGCGATAATTCTACAATGACTTTTACAATGGATGATTATCATTTAACACCTATAGATAAGGTATGCAAAAAGAATTTATCTTTTGATGATTCTTTGCTTATTAATTATGTATATGAGGAAACTGTTCAAACTATTGACAAAGATACTATTGAAGAACAGCCTTTAGTTAAAGACGATGAATCGAACACGGATTTTGAAGACTATGAGCAGATTTCAATATTCGATGATATGGGCGATTAGTTAAAATTTATTTAAAAATTAGTAGAAATTTAGTATATTATGTCGAAATTAATACCATTTGCTCACGCTGATAAGATATATGATATTGATATTGATTTTTTTGTAAAAAATAAAATCAAATATATTTTTATTGATTTAGATAACACATTAGCGCCTCATAATATTGAATTACCTTCTAAACAAACTATTCAATATCTAGCGAAATTAAAAAATGCAAATATTACACCGATAATTGTCTCTAATAATAAGAAAAAACGAGTATCAAAATATTGTATTCCTTGTGAGGTTGATTTTATTTTTAAGGCTGGAAAGCCATTCCCTTTTAAAATAAATAAATATATTTCTCAACATAAGATAGATAAGAATTATGTTATAATGATAGGTGATCAATTGTTAACGGATGTAAGATGTTCTAAATTTTTAAAAATTAGATGCATTTTAACTGAAAAATTGTGGTCTGGCGACCAACTAATTACAAAATTTGTGCGTTGGATTGATGTATATAAGCGAAATAGACTTAGAAAAAATAATCTATTAGTTGATTGGAGGAATGTTGATGGCAGAATTGAATAAAGTTACTAGATGTTATAGATGCGGAGTGATTTTACAAACAGATGATCCAACCGCTGAAGGATATATATCTAGAGATATAGTTGAGAAATATCCAGACGGTCTTTTGTTATGCAACAATTGTTTTGAAAATGAGCGTTTTAATGACACTCCACAAGAACCAAAGTTTGAAGAAGAATTCCAAACTATATTGGATACAGTGAAAAAAACAAATGGTCTGATTGTTTATGTTATTGATGTTTTCAGTTTTGAAGGTAGCTTTATTACAAAATTAAATCATTCAATTAAAGATTTAGATGTCTTAGTTGTTGCTAATAAGCGCGATTTAATGCCAAAAAATACAAATGACGATGAATTAATTAATTACTTATGGCATAGAACACGCATGGTAAATCTAAAAGTTCGTGATATTGTTCTAACATCTACAAATACTGGTTACAATATCGATTATATGTTCCAAAAAATTATGAACTTAGCAGGAAATAGAGATGTTTATTTCTTAGGTGCTTCCGTATCTGGAAAAACTAGTCTTATAAATCAATTGCTAAAATTTTATAAGAATAATACAAACAAATTAATTTTGCGTGTTCCTTTTAAAGGCACTAATTTACAAGCTTTGAGAATTCCTATTACAAATAAAACATATATCTATGAATTACCTGGCACAGACATTAATAATAGTGTCTTAAGTAAAGTAGAAAGAAGTGTTCAAAACATTATTTCTCCAAAAAAAGCAGTAGAAGCGCGTAAGATTGGATTATTTCCAAATTCAACTATTGCTCTAGGAAATTTAGCATTTATTGAACTTTTAGGAGAAAAGAAAACTAATATTAACTTATTTGCTAGTAATTTTATAGAAGTCAAATTTAAAAGGTGGGATTCCGAGAAATATTTGAAATATATTTTAGAAAAGAAGAATATTAAACCTGTAAGTGGCAATTTATTGCGATTTAACGATTATGACGTTTATGATTTTCATATTACCGAAGAAGGAAGCAGAGATATTGGAATATTAGGACTTGGGTGGTTTAACTTCGAAGGTAATAATCAAACATTTAGAATTATTGTTCCTAAAGGTGTATATGTTTACACCACACGTGGAAAGGTTAATTTATGATTACAGCAAAGCAAAAAGCACAATTAAAACATATCGCACATTCAACCGACATTGTTAAATTTATAGTCGGAAAAGAAGGAATTAACGATAATTTTATTGCTATGATTCAAAAAGCTTTTGAAAAATATGAACTAATTAAAGTTTCTTTTTTAAAAAGTAGTGTTGAAAACTACAATTTTGAAGAAATGATTTTAGATTTAAGCGCTACTGTTGATGCTCAAATCATTCAAAAAATAGGAAAAACAATAATCCTTTATAAGGAAAATAAGAAGTCTAAAAATCACATTATTTTAATTAAATAAATGAAAAAGCGTGAAAAAATAATAATATTTGGAGGGTCTTTTGACCCTATTCATAATTCACATATTTTATTGTGCGAAAATTCTATAAAAGCAATTTTCCCCGATCGCTTAATTCTTGTACCTAGCAAGAATCCTAGATGGAAAAATCCTACAGAAACTATAGAAGATCGTTTAAATATGATCAAACTTATTTTGAATGATTATTCTTTAGATTTTGAAATAGAAGATTGCGAAATAAAATCACGGAAAGATGTTGACTATACTATAGAAACTATAGAATTTTTAAAAGATAAATATAAAAATGGTGAATTTTTTATGCTTATAGGAGCTGATCAAGTTAACAAGTTTCACTTGTGGAGAAAAGCGCATGAGATAGCGGAAGAAGTTCAAATAATTTATTATCAACGTCCAGGCTATATAATTAATGAAAATAATGTCTCAATTTATAAGATGAAAGAAATTCCGGGTACACTCGTAGATACATCGTCTACAAAAATTAGAGATTTGCAAAGCTTAGACACATCTTTATCTGTTATAAATTATATAGTCGACAATAAGCTTTACTTTATGAATAAAATTACAAAATATATTAGTGGAAGAAGACTAGAACATTCAATCAGTGTTGCAAATTTAGCTTATAAGGTCGCTTTAAATAACAGGCTAGAAAACCCTGGCAATTATTATCTTGCTGGTCTTATTCACGATCTAGGAAAAAACATTAGTGAAGATGAGTCCGATGAGCTGATGGAGAAGTATTTTAAAAACTATGAGAACATGCCAAAATTTGCACATCATCAATTTATTGGCTATATTCTTGCTATTAAAGAATTTGGTATAACAAATAAAGAAATATTAAACGCAATAAAGTTCCATTGTACAGGACATAAAGATATGTCATCACTTGGAAAAATAATTTATGCCTGCGATAAAATTGAGCCAACTCGTGGATATGATAGCGATTATATGATAGACGCTATGATGAAAGATTACGAAAAAGGATTTCTTTTAGTTTTGTCTGAAAACATTAAATTTATCAATAATAAAATTAATAATGAAGTTTTAACAAGTGACCCTTTAACCGAAGAGTGTATAAAAGCATACTTAAATAAGAATTAAAGTATAAGTCTTATCCACTTAAGGATAATTTTTAAATAGATAAATTACTTCGTATAATATATATTATGTTAAGTGAAGTAAAAAAGTTTCGATGTAGACGAATAAATTTTAATTTTATATTTCTTATCAAAATTTTATCAACATATTATAAATAAAGTTTTCCACATATGAAAATTTTGAAAAACAACTAAAAAACTACTAAAAAGCCTATTTTTAACAACTGTGGCAATGATCATCAAATCTATATTTCGTTGATAAGTTCCTTAAAAATTCTGCATAATAATTCAAAATTCTTTCTACTTTTATTTCAGGTAATATTAGTTTTTTAACAAAGAAAAGTTCATCTAACACTATAAAATTTTTGTGAATTCGTGCAATTTTTGTAAACATTGCCATCGCATCAAATCCAATTTGTGCAGCGAGAACTCTTCCGATTGGTATACCTCCTTCTATTGGATTTGGTCCATCATCTAGGCATACAGGACAGGCAATGCAATTATTAGAGTCTTTGCTAGAGTCTTCTAAACATACGGCCATATATGTTTCAGTACTTTCTTTTGATCGCTTGTATCTAAAAAATTGTCCTCTGCTAATAAAAACACAATGATCTGTTTTCTTTTTCGCAGATTCTTCAGCCCATTCCATTTGTTTAATGATTTTCTCGTTTGTAAAAACTTCGACTCGATAAATTACTTCATTTTTCATATTAACCTCTGATATTGTGCGTTGCGGGGGAAGAAAATTTTAAATCGCATTATGTGTTTTTGGGTGGGAAGGTTAAAATTATTAACGATTAAAAATTTTCTATTATGAGAAAGAAAGCAGAATCACAACGCACATTTTTTCTGCTTTTCACTATACAAGTCGTTTGAAAAATTAAATAGAGGGGGGATATTTTTTATTTTTTAACAAAAATTTTTTTAAATAAATAAATTATTGTATCGAAAAAAGCGAAAATTATTAAAATTATAATGATTAAAGCAAAAAGTGAAGAGAATTCATTATTACTATACGCTAAATAAATAAGCTCTCCTAAGCCGATAAAATCAATTGAATTTATTAAAATCTCAGAAGTTATTTCAACCTTGATAGCTAATCCGAAAGAAGTTAAAAATGAAAGAACTACATAAGGTAGTGTTAAAGGCATGATAACACTATTTATTGAGTGAAAGCTTTTTAAGCCATCTAAGCGAAGTGATAAGATTATATCTTTATCAATGTTTTTAACTCCTTCTTTCGCTGATTCATATATAATTGGAAACACAATCATAAAAACTACTATTGTCGTAGCTAAAGTTTTATTAAAAGGAAAAAATACGAATAAAATAAAAATAAAGCATGGGACAGGAGTACTTTTTAAAATAGAAATTAACGGTTTTAAGAAAAATTCTATTTTTGAATATAATCCAGCGAATAAACCGATAAAATATCCTAATAATCCAGCTACTAATAAACCAATAAAGGTACGTAATATGGTATAAAATATAGCTAAATAGGTCTTCTTGTCACCTAAAAAAAGAAAAAATCTATTAAATATTGACGAAATAGAAGGAAATACTATTTGATTTCCGCTAAATTCGTGCAAGAGATATAATATTAAAATTATAAAAAGAATACCTAATATATAAAAAAATAAAGTGTACATCTTATTAGATATTCTTTTCATAATTAAAGTAATTCTAAAAATGAATCGATATAATTCATATTAGAATTAAAATTTGGATCTACAATTCCGAATTGATTATTATTTTTTTGCAAGTAATAGGCTATGTTTTCATTAAAACCAAATTTTTCGGTTTGCACAGATAAGTCTTCGCTATATGAATGCATGATACTTTTAATTTTTTCAGGTGAGTTAATTGCATCTAATTGCAACGACTTAATTTTTGTTAAAAATTCTTCGTGAAGTTTTGGATTTTCTTGTTTGAAAGTTTTGTTAACAAACAAACCTGCCTGCGGAATATAATCCATGTTGTAAATTGCCTTAAAATATTCCCTTATATTTATGTCAAGGCTGTTCTCCATAAGGGAACTAAAATTTTGAGATGAGGATTTTAATACGAATAATGCCGGCTGAGCAATGAAAATCCAATCTATTTTTAAGTTATTTATATATCCATCTTGATCGATTGCTGAGATATAATTTTTTAAATCAGTTATATTTGGCAAGAGGTAATCTATTTCCCCGTTTTTAAAAAGAAGATTGTAGATCTTATTTGGTATCAAATTATTATTTCCAAAGCCTATGATATAATCTTCATCTTTCATTTCATTTAAAGATTTTTTATTTAAACCAATTAAATGAAAATTTCCTCCTGTAAGTAAAGAAACAAATTCATAGTTTGAAACATTATTTTTCTCAAAATTTATGCCATTTATGGCGTCGAATACTAAATAAGAATAAGTATTTGAGGCAAAATTGTCTTTAACTTGATTAGTGTTAGTTGTAACAATAACATTTTTATTTGTCGCAACTTCTTCTGCAATTGCTAAAGTTGGTGCCCCGGAAGGCATTAATAAAGAATAGTTAATTGTATCTGTTCTTCCACAAGAAACAATTAGCAATAAACTAGTACTGAAAGAATAAAAAATTAAATTTCTTTTCATGCTATTTAAATAACTCAACTATTGTTGATCCAATCATTTTATCCTTTTTACTTAAATTGAAATTGGTAAGAATACTGTCACCAATATCGGCAAACGAATATCTATCTTTTAGATGTTTACCATCACTTATCAACTTTGAATAGGCTAATAAAGGTACATTTTCACGAGTATGATCAGTTCCTTTCCAGGTAGGATCGTTGCCATGATCAGCGGTGATTAATAGAAGATCATCTTCTCTCATATGGGATATGAATTCTTGTAGCTGAACATCGAACTTTTCAATTGCCTTACCATAGCCAATTGGATTTCTTCTATGCCCAAATTCACTGTCAAATTCCACAAGATTTATAAAGCAAAATCCACTTTTGAATGAAGGGCTATTTAAAATCTCAATGGTTTTATTCATTCCATCGTCATTGGAAACTGTATGAACTGTTTCGGTAACACCGACTCCGTTAAATATATCATTAATTTTACCGACGCAGGAAACAGTTATACCATTATCTTTTAGAATTTCCATCGCAGTTAATCCACTTGGGGAAACTGTATAATCATGTCTATTTGGAGTTCTTTTAAAATTAGTTTTATCCGTACCTATAAATGGTCTCGCTATAACTCTTCCAACAAACCATTCAGGCTTCATTGTCAATTCTCTTGCAATTTCACAACATCTATATAATTCGTTGAGACCCATGGTTTCTTCGTGTCCGCAAAGTTGCAAAACAGAATCTGAACTTGTATAAATAATTAATGCATTCTCGTTCATACACTGTTCGCCGAGGTCCTTTAAAATTTCTGTTCCGCTGGCAGCATAGTTTCCGATTAACTTATGGCCGGTTCTTCTTTCCAATTCATCAATTAATTCTTTAGGGAACCCAGTATCTGTAAAAGTTTGAAATGGTATTGTTGTCAAAATTCCCATCATTTCCCGATGACCTGTCATTGTATCTTTTCCGTTGCTTGCTTCGCAAAGCCTTACAGTGAAAGAATTAGGGTGTGAAACTATATTTGTTCCTTTAATCTCGTCGAGATCACCAATTCCTAAGTTGTTTAAGACAGGTATATGTAAACCGTTTTCAAATTTTTCACTTATATGAGTAAAAGTGTTGGAGCCTTCATCGCCAAATTTATCGGCATCATGAGCTTTTCCGATTCCTAAGCTATCCATTACTATTAAGAATATTCTTTTATATTTTTTCATAAAATTTCTCCTAAAAAATTATAAATTATTTAATCTTTGAATACAAATCTAACATGTCTTTCATGTTTTGATAAGAAAGATGTGTGTAAAGTTGCGTTGTAGAAATACTTTCATGTCCTAAAATTTCTTGAACAATTCTTAAATCCGCCCCACCTTGAATCATATGAGTAGCGAAGGTATGTCGTAATGTGTGGGGTGAAATATCTTTTTCAATACCTGCTTTTTTTGCATAAAACTTTAATCTTTGATAGAAGTTTTGTCTTGTTAGTGGTCTTTCGGTTTGATGATTTAAGAAAACAAACTTACTTCTAACTCCAATTTTCTTTTCCTTTAACTTAGCTAAATAATTTCGCAAATATCTAATACCGGTATCGTTTATTGGAGTAAGGCGATATTTATCTCCCTTACCTTTCAACAATAAAATATTGTTATCTAAATATAGAGCTTCTTTTCGTAAATTGATTAATTCAGAAACTCTTAATCCACACACATACATAACTGCCATCATTGTTTTATCTCTAAATTCAGAAAAATTTTCCTCGTTTGGAGCATTAATCAAGGCTCTTACTTCATCGTGAGTTAAAAAAACTGGTATATGCTTTTCGGGCTTTGGCATAATTATATCTTTGGATATGCCAGTTTTAATATCTTCATTCTCGAGGAATTGAAAAAATAGTTTTACTGTACCTAATCTACGTATTATTGTTTTAGTTTTTAAATCTTTTAAAGATTCTTCATACGAGAAATTTTCTGGATATTCATCGTTTAAATTGTCAGTATCTTTTATCTCTGGAAAGCAAGCTAAAAATTCTTTCAAATCCTCTCTATAAGAGTTTAAAGTATTTTTTGAAAGCCCTTCTTCCACAGCTTTATAATCAAGAAATTTATCAATCGCATCGTAAATATTCATACTCACTCCAAATCACTAAGTTTTTTAAATACTTTTTTGTGCATTTCAGAATTTAATATGTTTAAAATTTTGTAAGTTTTATCCTCTTTTTCATATTGCTCACAATCATAAAAATTCATTTGAGTAGCAACTTCTTTTTTATTTTTAAAATTTTTTAAGGTAAAACCAATTAATCTAATTATATGTCCATCATAGGTGGAATCAAAAAGTTTTATAGTCTCTTTTTCTATATAATCTGCATTTTGAGTGTAATTATCAAATGTTTTTGAAAAAGATTTAGCTTTAAAGTTATCTTCATGTGATGCATCTTTATAAACTAGAGAGATAGTTTTTGCAAATTTGTTTTCTGCAACTAATGAATTAGTGACTTCCTTTATTTGATATTTGAGCATTTTTTTGATTATTGATACATCGTTTGTATCAAAATCTAATGTTCTCGACATACCTATTGATTTTGGATCATGAATTTGCGTAGAAACAACATCACTGCTTTTTCCTTCCAATAAGTTTATTATGTCTTGACAATAATTTTCTCCGATTAAATTAAACAATTTATAGTCTTGATTTTTGATGTGATTGTATAGATCTCCGATAGTATCTATTCCAATTTCTTTGAGCTTAGGTGCTGTTTTTTTGCCGATTCCAAAAAAAGACTTTACAGGGAGAGGAAAAAGCATTCTTTCTATATCTTTATTGCGTATGATTGTAATTCCCATTGGTTTTTTATAATCTGAAGCCATTTTAGCAATAAATTTAGTTGTTCCTACACCAATTGAGACTTTTAACTGCGTTTTTTTAAATAAATCACGCTGAATTTCTAGCAAAATATCGTCAATTTTTTGGCCAGAATGTGAATAATAATCTGATAAATCAAGAAAACATTCATCAACAGAAACTTGTTCAATTTTTGAAGAATATTTTTTCAGAAAGAATATAAATTCTCTAGATAGTAAATTATAATATTTAAAATCGACTCCTAATATAATTATGTCTTTGCATAGCATTTTCGCTTGAAAAGTAGGCATTCCGCTGTGGACACCATATTTTCTAGCCTCGTAAGAACATGTAGAGACTATTCCTTTTCGGCCATCTCCACCAACTAAAAATGCTTTGCCTTCTAAAGAAGGGTTTTTAATTTCTTCCGCTCTACAGAAGAAAGCATCTAGATCACAATGAAGAATAATTTTAGACATATTTAAATATCAACTATTTTTATACTAAATATCAACTAAATTAGATATTTAAATCTTTTTTTGCCTCGTTCAATTCATTTTCAATCTCTGATGTTAATTCCTTAGCACGCTTTACCAATTTAATGGATTCTTGTAAGGATAATTCAGGATTGTCTAGGATTTTTGATATGTTTTCTAGTTCATTTATCTTAGACTCAATCGTATTTTTTTCAACATTCTTCATACTTAAGCTCCTCGACATTGATGGTTGCGTTTCCATCTTCTCCAATGATTTTATATTTAGTATTTATAGATAAATCTTGAATTTTTGTAATAGCTTTTCCTTCTACTTCTTCGATTATAAAATAACCTTTCTTTAAAAGCTCTTCTTTATTTGCTGAGTTAATTCTTTCTTTATACTTGACGAGTTGTAATTCGTAATAATTAATTTTGTTCATTGCTTTAGAAATTATTTCATCAGTAATTTTATGTATATAAGAGATCTTATTGTCAAAAACAAAAGAAATACTTTGAATTTTCTTATTGCCCTTAATTAAATTAAGCTTATTTTCAATAAATAAAATTTTCCTATGGACTTTATCTAAAATGCTCGAATAAATATAATTTATTTCTTTTTGAACATCTTCATAATTAGGAACAGCAATTTCGCAAGCTCCTGTTGGCGTTGATGCAAACCTATCAGCGGCTAAATCGGAAAAAGTTTGATTTATTTCATGGCCAATGGCTGAAATGATTGGAGTTTTTGCTGAATAGATTGCAGAAACAACTTTTTCGTCATCGAACACATTTAAATCATCACTTGCTCCCCCACCTCTTCCTATAATAATTAAATCAAAATTAGAATTATCGGCTTCTTTGATTGAAGATTCTAACTCGCTTGGTGCCCTTTCGCCTTGAACTAAACATTCATAAAAAGAAATCTGAGCTATAGGCCACCTTCTCTTGATGTTGTGTTCGAAATCTTTTGCAGCAGCACTATTCTTTCCAGTAATAATTGCAATTTTTTCTGCGTATGGAGGAATATTCTTTTTATGGTCGGCATCGAAATATCCTAATTTATATAGTTTTTCTTTCAACTTTTCACGTTCAATAAGTAATTCTCCCTTACCGCACGGAATTAAATCGTGAATTATTAATTGATATGTTCCACTTGCTGAATATGTTGAAAGTGAACCGGTTGCAATTACTTTATCACCATTTTTAATGTCCATATTTATTGAATAAGAGTCAAATTTAAAAATAACGACAGAAATAATAGAATTTTGATCTTTTAAGCAAAAATAAAAATGGCCAGATCTATTAGGACCTTTAAAATTAGTAATCTCACCTTTAATAGATATTTGCTGAAAAAAAGGTGTTTCAACAAATAATGTGTGTATTATCTCATTAATTTCGCTTACAGTAAGAATGCTATTTTTCATTTAATGCGTTATCTAATACAGCGTTAATATATTTATAATCTTTACCATCGCCATATTTCTTGGCAAGCTTAACAGCGATATTAATAACAACAGCTTTATCGCTATCTTTCATATAATAATACTCCGCATAAGAAAGTATTAAAATAGCTTGCATGCATACGTTCAATCGTTCAAAAGCCCGATTTTTTAAATATTTCGAGATTTCTTCGATAATTATTCGTTGATATTTCAGTGAAGATAAAAGCAATTCTCTAATATAAACGCTTGTTTCTTCGTATTCTCTTTCAAAAACTAATTTTATTATTTCTTTAAAATCTATAACCTGATTAGTTTTTTCAAGCATCAAAAAAGAGTACATTGTTTGCACAGCTAAATCATGCTCTTGATTACGACTTAATTCTTTTATACTCATAATAAATTAATCAACTTTTTTAATTTTTGTTTCAATTTTAATTGGGACAGCATCACATAAAATCAATAAATCAGTTGTAACGATATCCTCAATGCTGTTTCTAACATATTCTTCATTAATATCTTTGTTAATCATTACATCAAATTTGTAATAGACACAATTATCTTTAATTGTAACACTAACATTATCATTTAAACTAATTCCGCTCTTATTAGTTCTTTTTATGACTTCCTTCACACTATCTAAGGCATGTATTCCTAAGGAAATGAATACTTTTTTCGATAAGCAAAGATCACCTGTGTTATTAAATTTGTTTAAATATACATAGCTTTGCATAGAAAATCCCTTTATTTAATATAATTTAATATTGTTTTTGCAATGCTTTCTTTGGTTAAACCATAGTTTTTAATGACATCACTAGCTTTACCGCTTGCTCCAAAGCGATCGACTCCGATACAATATTTAGCATATTTATGCCATCCTTGTGTTGAACCCATTTCTATAGATGCGCGATGAGCATAATCATTGCCTAATACTGACATTTGATAAGCTTTATCTTGTTCTTCAAATAATTCAACACATGGCATGCTTACAACACGTATATCTAGACCGAGTGAGTATAAATAATTTTTTACATCTAAAGCTAAACTTACCTCACTACCTGTAGCTATAAGTGTAAATTCAGGATGAGTTCCTCTTTCTCTAGATATAATATAAGCACCTTTTTTAACTAAATCATAATTTGATGTATTTTTTAACAAAGGTAAGTTTTGTCTAGTTAATATAATAGCACTAGGGTGCGTGGTTGATTCTAAGGCTAATCTATAAGAAGCATATGTTTCTTTTGCGTCTGCTGGTCTAAAGACATAAACATTTGGAATCGAACGTAACGCTGCTAATTGTTCAATTGGCTGATGAGTCGGACCATCCTCTCCTACAGCTAATGAGTCATGAGAGAATAAATAAATTGATGGTAATTCTTGAAGAGCTGCCATCCTAATAGCTGCTTTTGCATAATCGCTAAAAACCAAGAATGCTCCAACATATGTTCTTAAACCACCGTGTAATAAAATACCATTAGCACAGCTGCACATGAAGAATTCTCTGATTCCCCAATTTATATTAGTGCCTTTTCTATTTTTCGATGAATATGTTGTACCGTTTGCAAGTTTTGTCATTACACTAGCTGCTACATCAGCTGCTCCACCTACCAAGTTAGGTAGTAATTCGTGATAGTAATTTAAAACTCTTAAAGAAGTATTTCTTGTGGACTCACTTTCTAATTCATCCATAGGAAGGTGTTTTTCGTTAAGGTATTCTGCTACATTGTTCGTTGATAAATCCATGATTTTTCTATATAAGAATGGATCGCTTTCTTGTAATTTAGAAATTGTAGCTTGGTATTTTTGATAAGCAGCTTCTCCTCTTTTTAAGAATGTATCTTTCAAGTGATCGTATACTTCTTGTGGAATTTCGAATGGTGGATAATCATAGCCGTATGATAGTTTTGCATTATTTCCATCTTCCTCGCCTAAAGGAGATCCATGTACTTTGTTTGTTCCTTGATTTTTACTTCCGTAGCCAATAATTGTTTTAAAAATAATTAAAGTAGGCTTATCTGTTGATGTTTGAGCTTTAGAAATTGCTCTTTTAATTTTATTTAAATTATTTCCATCTTTTACATATATAACATTCCAGTTGGCAGCCTCAAATCTCATAGCGACATTTTCATCACTACTATTTTTCAGCGCACCATCTAAAGTGACATCATTGCTATCATATAATAAAATTAATTTATTTAATTTATGTAAACCAGCAAAATTAATTGCTTCTTGAGAAATTCCTTCTTCTAAGCAGCCATCTCCGCACATGCAGTATGTGTAGTGATTATAAATTTTGTTTCCGTATTGTGCTGCAAGCATTGTTTCAGCCATCGCGACACCAACCGCTTGTGCGACGCCTTGCCCTAATGGGCCGCTTCCAGCGTCGACACCTGGAGTAACATTTACTTCTGGATGGCCAGGTGTTTTACTTCCATATTGTCTAAATTGCTGCAAATCATCGATAGAAATATCGTAACTGCATAAATGAAGTACTGTATAAAGCAAAGCAGAAGCGTGGCCTGCACTTAAAATAAAGAAATCACGATTAATCCATTTGTCTTGAAAAGGATTCGCAACTAAGAAATCTTTATATAACTCATACATTATTGGAGCCATACCAAGGCAAGCGCCAGGGTGGCCACTTTTTGACTTGTTAATCATGTCGATGCAAGTCGCACGAATACTTGCTACGCACAATTCGTCAATGTTTTTAACTTTTTTAAACTTCTTAGCCATTTTATTTATCTCCTTTTTCTACTTTTATTCCTAAATCCTCTAATTGTTTACTGTCTACAGGCATTGGTGCATTTGTCATTGGACAAACAGCACTTAAATTTTTAGGGAAAGCAATGACATCTCTTATATCATCAGTACCACTTAAAATCATAGTAAGTCTATCTAGTCCAAACGCTAATCCTCCATGTGGAGGTGTACCATATTTTAAGGCGTTAACAAAGAAGCCAAATTTCCTTTGAATATCCTCTTCGCTAAAACCTAATAATTTGAAAATTCTTTCTTGGACATTTTGATCATAAATTCTTAAACTACCACCACCGGCTTCATATCCATTCATTACTATATCATAAGTATAACTATAAACCTCATATGGTTTTGTTTCTAATTTAGGTAAATCTTCATCCAAAGGCCTTGTAAATGGATGGTGGCAAGGAGAAATTTCGCCTGTTTCTTCACTTCTTTCAAATAATGGGAAGTTTACAACCCATAAAATATCATATGTATTAGGCTTTATAAGGTTATATTTTTTCGCAATTAAAGTTCTCATGGCGCCTAATCCAAAATTAATATTTTTCAAATTATTTGAAAAAGCTAAAATTAATAAATCGTTTTCGTGCAGATTTGTTAAAGAAATAATTTGTTGTTGCTCTAATTCAGATAAAAATTTTACAATTGAACCTTCTAGTTTTGAATTTACATATTTTATATATGCAAAAGATTTCATATTGAACTTGTTAGCAGTGAGATTGTACTCATCTTGAACTTTTCTAGAAGTATCTGAGGCGATATTTTCAGCTTTTATACATTTAATATACTTATTGTTTTTTATTAAATCATTTTGATTATCCAATAATATATCTTTTATAGATACTAATTTCATATCAAATCTGGTGTCAGGTTTGTCGCTTCCATAAATATTTACGGCATCATCATATGAAATTCTTCTTAAAGGTAATTCAACATCATAGTTAATAACATCCTTATAAA
>JAXDXW010000080.1:0-20498 GCA_034087725.1 Candidatus Onthovivens sp.
CGCAAGAGGAGATTTAGGTGTTGAGGTTCCTTTTGAAGAGGTTCCTTTGGTACAAAAAAGATTATTAGATATTTGTAGAAAAATGGGAAAACCTACGATTACTGCTACACAAATGCTCGATAGTATGACTCATTCTCCAGTCCCAACAAGAGCTGAAGTTTCAGATGTTGCAACAGCAATATCGGAATCTACAGATTGTGTTATGTTAAGTGGGGAAAGTGCTTCAGGAGAATATCCAATTGAAGCTGTAACAACTCAAGCTAAAATTGCAAGAGCGATGGAAAGTGATTTGGATTATGAACGTTTAGCTCAAGAAGCTTATGACACCTCTAATAAGGATAATAATGATGCCATTGCAAACTGTGTTGCTAACACTGCTAAACTAATTGGTTCTAAATTAATTGTATCTTTTACTGAAACTGGTAAATCATCGAGAAGAATATCAAAAGCTCGTCCATGCTGTCCAATTCTTTCAATATCTAATCATTTAACTACTGTTAGACAAAATGCTTTATATTGGGGCATTTATAGTGTACTAATTCCTACTAGAATGCCTGATTTTATTGAAGAAATGGAAACAATTGCTATTTTTTATGCAAAAAAAGCTGGTTTAAAGCCTGGGGATTCCGTTTTGTTGAGTAGTGGAACCCCTACTACTGCAGGAAAAACTAATTTCATGAGAATTATTACACTTCCTAAAGATAGAGACATTCTTTAACTTTACAAAGAAAAAAATAAGTACTAATATTTATTTGCTAGGAAAAAGACACGTTATTAGTAACCTTTTATTAGAGAGGAAATGGTTGGTGCAAATTTCTTAAAAGAGCTAATAATACTACTTTGGAGCATGTAGGGAAACCTATCGAGTTATTAACGTAATTAATTATAAATTAAGTGATAATAAATATATTTTTATTATAACTAAGGTGGTACCACGATAAACATTAGCGTCCTTAGAACAAAATGTTCTAAGGATTTTTTTATAGGAGGGAAATATGAAACTTAAATTATTAGATTGTAAAGAAATCGTTGTTGAAAATAAAAGCGGAAAAGAGATTGCTGCTTCTATTAGTGAAAGTCTATCAAAAGAATGTATCGCATATAAATTAAACGGAAAATTATATGATTTATATTCTATTGTTTCAGAGGATGGAGATTTTGAATTAATAACAAAGAAATCACCTGAGGCAAAAAATATATTAAATCATTCATGTGCACATCTTTTAGCTGACGCAATTAAAAGCTTATATCCTGACGCTTTATTTGCAATAGGTCCTGCAATTGAAGATGGATTTTATTATGATATTGATTTTAATGGAAAGATACTTCGTGAAGAGGATTTAGCAAAAATTGAAAACAAAATGAAGGAAATTTCAAAGAAAAATACATATATCATTAAAAAAGTAATTTCTAAAGACGAAGCTTTAAGACAATTTGCTAATAATCCTTATAAAGTAGAAATTATTTCTGAACTTGATGATCAAGAGATTTCTACATATACCCAAGGAGATTTTTCTGATTTGTGTATAGGTCCGCATGTTCCTTCAACGGGTTATATTAAATTTTTCAAATTAGAATCTATAGCTGGTGCTTATTGGAGAGGAGATAGTAAAAACAAGCAACTTACTCGTATTTATGGTTTTGCTTCTTTTACTAAAGAAGAATTAGAGCATCACATCGCTGTTAAGGAGGAGGCTAAAAAGAGAGACCACAGAAAACTAGGTAAAGAATTGGGCTTATTTATGCTTTCTGAATATGGTCCAGGTTTTCCTTTCTATCTTCCTAACGGCTTAATGCTTCGTAGACAAATTGAAAACTGGTGGTATCAAATCCACGATATGAATGGTTATAAAATTATTAAAACACCAGTAATACTAAGCAAAGAATTATGGTTAACTAGCGGCCATTGGGACCATTATAAAGATAATATGTACACAACAAAAATCGATGATAGAGAATTTGCTATTAAACCAATGAATTGTCCTGGCTCAATTTTAGTTTATAACAGTGAACTTCACTCTTATAGAGATTTACCTCTTCGCTTAGCAGAGTTAGGTTTAGTCCATCGTCATGAAGCAAGTGGAGCTCTTAATGGTCTTTTTAGAGTTAGATGCTTTACACAAGATGATGCTCATATTTTCTGTAGAAGAGATCAACTTCAAGATGAAATCGTCAAATTATTGAAATTATATGATGAAATGTATAGTGTTTTCGGACTTGATTATAGCATTGTCTTATCAACAAGACCTGAAGAAGGCTATATTGGCGATATAGAAATTTGGAATGAGTCTGAAAAAATTCTAGCAGATGCATGTAAGGCAACAGGAAAAGATTTTAAGATTAATCCTGGGGACGGCGCATTCTATGGTCCAAAGTTAGACTTTAAACTTAAGGATTGTATGGGAAGAATTTGGCAATGTGGAACTATTCAATTAGACATGAATTTGCCAACTAGATTTGACTGTACTTACATCGACCAAAATGGAAACAAAGTTAGACCTATTATGTTACATAGAGCTATTCTAGGAAGTTTCGAAAGATTTTTAGGAATTATAATTGAACATTTTGGTGGTGCGTTTCCAACTTGGCTTGCTCCAGTTCAAATTAAAATTTTACCTGTTAATAATGAACAACATCTTGAAAAATGTAAATTATTGCAACAAGACTTATTAAAAGCTGGATTTAGAGTGGAAATAGATAGTTCAGAAGAAAAATTGGGATACAGATTAAGAACAGCTCAAATTAAGAAAATACCTTATACCTTAGTAATAGGTGATAAAGAATGTGAGTTTAATACCGTTACATATAGAAAATTTGGTACTAATGAACAAATTAATGTTCCATTAGAAGAATTCAAAACATTGCTAAATAAAGAAATTGAAGATAAGAAATTTTTAGTTGATACAAAGAAGATATAAATTGATTTAATTCATTGAACTATTGTTAAAAATACAATAGTTCAATTTCTTAAAAACCCATATTTCAACAAAAAAGCCTGCAAAAGCAGGCTCTTTTTTTAAAAAAATAAAAATATTAAATATTATAAAATAAAATATTAATGTACTTCATTAAGACTTTGCTTATTGTAAAACTATCAGTATTCAAAGATAAATCACTTACATAAAATGCCTGAATTGATGGTGATACTTTAGTTAAACCATAGAAAATTAAAAGATAGATTGTTGCAATAAATAATCCTGTTGCTAGCCCAAAAATTGATCCCAACAATTTATCGATTGTTTTCGCTATTTTTCCTTTAGCGATAGCTTTTAATAAGAAATGCATGAAAATTTTTATTAATAAAAGAAAAATTACAAAAATAACTACATAGCAAAGTATTTCTAAAATAGCTGGGGCCCAATTTCCAATAGCATTTTGCAGATTACTATAAAAATCGGTCCCAACTAATAAAGAGGCAATTGGTGTTGCTATGTAATATGTAATAGTCCCGGACAAGACAAAAGAAAGTAATCCAGACAATTTAGGAATAATGCCTTTGATTAATCCAAAAATTGTTGGAATTAAAATCAAGATTATTATTATGATATCAGTTATAGAAAATACCATAAAAGTCCTTATTTAAAATAAAAACCCTGTAAAACTTAACTATTATTTAGATTTCCCTTGATTTTTAACAGCTTCCATCGCCTTTTTAATTGCGTCTTGATCTCCAAGATATCTCTTCGAAACTACATGGAAATCTTCATCAAGTTCATAGACAAGTGGTACGCCAGTTGGAATATTTACGCCTACAATATCATCATCGGAAATATTCTCTAAATATTTAACTAATGCTCTTAAACTATTACCATGTGCAGCGATTATTACGCTCTTGCCAGCGACAATGTCCTTTTTAATTGTTTCTTCAAAGTATGGGACAACTCTTGCGACAGTGTCTTTTAAACATTCAGTTAATGGTAATTCATCTTTATTAACATTGTGATAGGCTCTTTGCAATGCAGGATTACGTGGATCATCTTCAGTTAATGCAGGAGGTTGAATATCATAACTTCTTCTCCAAATTTTAACTTGTTCTTCGCCATATTTTTCAGCAGTTTCAGATTTGTTTAAGCCTTGTAATGCGCCATAATGTCTTTCATTTAATTTATATGTTTTTATAACAGGAATAAATTCTTCATCCATTGCATCTAACACTCTATTAAGAGTATGAATTGCTCTTTTCAAATAAGATGTATAAGCAACATCAAAATGAAATCCTGCTTCTTTTAATAATTTTCCGCCTAAAGAAGCTTCTTCTTTACCTTTTTCAGATAATTCAACATCGGTCCATCCAGTAAATAAATTTAATTTATTCCATTCAGATTCACCATGTCTAATAAGTACTAATTGATATGTTTTACCCATAATTAACCTCCGTAATTCAATGCACTTAATTTTATACTAATTCCTTTATTTTTTCTACAATAAGACAAATAACATCACTTGAAAAAATACTTATTGCACATCATTTCAAAGTCTTGTGACAAATTATATTTATCTAAATCTTTTCTAGAAATCCAAAATATTTTTCCTTCAGGAGAATCTTTAATATCTCCTTTAAATTTATCTGTACGATATAAAAAGCCAAGATATCTGACACCTTTTATAAAAAACCATTCAATAACTCCAACTAACTCTAAATCAAAAATATCTAAATTAGTTTCTTCTTTTATCTCTCTAATAGCGGCTTGCTCTAAAGTTTCGCCATCTTCAACATGGCCTCCAGGAAAAGATAACCCCGGCCAATCATTTTTAATTCTATCCATAACAAGGATTTTATCATCCTTATAAACCATCGTCATATTAGATAAAACTGTTTTTGTAATTTTCTCCATATTAAAAATTCTTTAGCTTTCCTTTATAAAAAACCTTATCAATTATGCCTCCTCCAAGACATTTACCATCATCTTCATATAAAACAGCGGCCTGCCCTGGAGTTACAGATTTATATGGTTTATCAAATATCAATTTTATTGTAGTATCATCAATATTAAATAGAGTAACGCCTAAATCTTGTTGCCTATATCTGAATTTAGCAAATAAATGTGTGTTATCTGGTATTTTTTCATTATATAAATTTAAGTTTGTTACTAAGCAATAATCGCTAAATAGATGTTCATCTTCGCTTCCACTAGCAACATATAAAATATTTTTAGATACATCTTTACCACAAACAAACCAGCCTTTTGCAACTTCACCTTTTATGCCACCAATTCCAAGCCCTTTTCTTTGACCTAAAGTGTAATACATAACACCGTCATGATGGCCCAATATTCTATTAGTTTGAATATCAACAATTTCACCTTGAGTGGCAGGAATATAGTTCTTTAGAAACTCTTTAAAATTTCTCTCCCCAATAAAACAAATACCTGTAGAATCTTTTTTGTCTTCAACGCTTTCCAAATTAAGTTCATGTGCTATTTTTCTAACATCAGATTTCAAAATATCCCCTAAAGGAAAAAGACAAGATTTTAATTGATAGGTGCTTATTTGACTTAAAAAATATGTTTGATCTTTGCTTAAATCTTTAGCTTTGTATAAGTAAGTTTTATCTCCGACATCCACTCTTTTTGCATAGTGTCCCATTGCTATATAATCGCAATTATTTTCTTTAGCAAATTTCAAAAAAGAATCAAATTTAATATATTTATTACAAAATATATCTGGATTAGGAGTTCTTCCTTTTTTATATTCTTCTAAAAAATATGTAAAAACATTATCCCAATATTCTTTTATAAAATCTATTCTCAAGAATGGAAGGTTTAATTTCTCAGCAACTTTTTTTGCGTCATTATAATCTTTTTCTTGAGGACAAATATCATTGTCGACAGTTGGATTGCCTAAAAAATCGTTATTAGCAAAGCTATCCCGATTTCTCATAAAGCAGCAAACTACATCATAACCTTGCTTTTTTAAAATATAAGCAGCAACAGCGCTATCAACGCCTCCACTTAACCCTAGCATTACTTTTGACATAATTACTCACTATCTAAAACTAATGTGAAAGGTCCGTCATTCACTAGGGAAACTTTCATATCAGCTCCAAAAATACCAGTTTTCACAGTTAAACCACATGCACGTAATTCTTCGTTAAAATAATTAAATAATTTAATTGCTTCATCAGGATTTAAGCAATTTGTAAATGACGGTCTATTTCCTTTTTTTACATCAGCGTAGATAGTAAATTGAGATACTGACAAAATACTACCATTAATATCAAAAATAGAACAATTTGTCTTGCCACTTTCATCAGGAAAAACCCTTAATTTTGAAATTTTCTGTGCTAATCTCGAACATTTTTCAAAATTATCACCATAAGTGAAACTAACCAAAAGTAAAAATCCTTTATCTATTTTTGCTACTGTTTGTCCATCAATTGAAACATTAGCTTGAAGAACATTTTGCAATACGATTTTCATGGTTAATATTATATAATAATAAATATGTTAAGACCACTAGCTTTTAGAATAAGACCTTCATCTTTAGATGATATAATTGGTCAAGAGCACCTCGTAGGGGAACATGGGATACTAAGAAATTCTATAAATTCAAATACTCCATTTTCTTTCATATTATTCGGAAATCCTGGCACAGGAAAAACAACAATTGCAGAAGCTTATGCAAGAAGTCTCAACATTCCATATAAACTTATAAACGCTGTTACTACAAACAAAAAAGAATTAGAAGATTTTTTATATGAAGCAAAAAATCATACACCACTTATTTTGATAATTGACGAAGTACACAGAATAAACAAAGATAAACAAGATATCCTTTTACCTTATATCGAAGACGGAACTATTTATTTGATCGGTGCTACAACTGCTAACCCTTATTTTTCAATAAACAAAGCTATACGTAGTCGATGCCAGTTATTAGAAGTCAAAAAATTAGATATTGAAGATATTGTTGTCGGATTAAAAAGGGCAATATCTTCTAAAAATGGGTTAAATAATAAAATAACTATTGATGACGCTTGTTTAGATTATATCGCAAGATCTTCTAATGGCGATTTTCGCTTTGCACTTAATTATTTAGAAATAATTGATTTAACTTATAAAAACGAAGAAATAACTTTAGAAAAAATTAAAAAAATTGTCAAAATTAACAATATTCAGCTTGATAAAAATGATGATGATCATTATAACGCAGTCAGCGCATTACAAAAATCTATTAGAGGAAGCGATGTAGATGCAAGCTTATATTATTTAGCAAGATTGTGCGCAGCAAATGATTTAGATAGCATTGCACGAAGACTTCTAGTTACAGCTTACGAAGATATTGGACTAGCAAATCCATCACTTTGTATGAAAACAAAAATAGCTATCGATTCAGCTCGAGAAGTTGGATTACCGGAGGCAATAATTCCTTTAAGTGTTGCTGTTTGCGAACTTGCACTTTCTCCAAAAAGCAAAGCTGCAGCTCTTTCAATAGAAGATTCAATGGAACTCGTTGAAAAAATGCCTCTTGATGTCCTTGATTATTTAAAATTTAAGCCAGTTAATGTTTTGGAAATCGATAAGTATCCTTATGATCGTCCTGATTTATGGGCTAAGATACAATACATGCCTGAGCTAATCAAAAATGTTCAACTTTATAAGCCTTCCAATAATTCTGCCTACGAAAAAGTTCTTAACGAAAATTATGCAAAATTAAAACAAATTAAGCGCTCTTCAAAATTAAGGGAACTAAAGAAAAAATAAATTATTCAATTTCAAATGCGTTCAAAACGTCTTCTTTGATTTCTTCAAAAAGTCCTTTATTTGTATATAAAGTGGCTAAAAGTTCATTATTTTTTACGAAATCACCGATCTTCTTATTTAATACTATTCCAGCAGACATATCAATAATATCGTTTATAGTCTCTCTCCCACCACCAAGTTTCATTGAAGATTTTCCTATTGTTAAGGCATCAATTCTCTTAACTTGTCCTTCTTTTTTTGCATATACAGGAATAATATTTTTTGCCACTTCAAACTTAGATGGGTCCAAGATATAAGATGTATCACCACCTTGCGCCTTTACAAACTCAACAAATTTAGTAAAGGCTTTGCCGTTTTTAAGGTTAACTTCTAAGGCTTTTCTTGCACTATTTTCATTATCAAATAATTTTGCTTGAACCAGCATTACACTTCCGGAATTTAAACAAAGGTCGGTTAAGTCTTTTGGTCCTCGACAATGCAAAGTCTCTATAACTTCTTTAATTTCGAGATTGTTACCAACTGCATATCCCAAAGGTTGATCCATATCAGTGACCTCGGCTCTAACATCTTTGCCTAAGTGTTTTCCAATTCTTATCATTAAATCAGCAAGTGCATTAGCATCTTCTTTTGTTTTCATAAATGCACCGCTACCATATTTAACATCAAGTAAAATACAATCAGCACCACTAGCTAATTTCTTTGACATAATTGATGATGCAATTAACGGCATTGAACTAACCGTTGCAGTAACATCTCTCAATGCATATAGTTTTTTATCAGCAGGATCGATATCTTTATTTTGACCAATTATTGCCATTCCTATATTGTTAATTTGATTTTTAAATTCTTCTTTAGTTTCATAAATATTAAATCCTGGTATAGACTCCATTTTATCTAAAGTTCCACCGGTGTGACCTAATCCTCGACCGCTCATTTTAGCTAATTTAGCTCCGCAGCTGGCTACCATCGGACCTAATACTAAACTAACTTTATCACCGACTCCACCAGTTGAATGTTTATCAACTTTTAAACCAGGTATATCAGATAAGTCCCAAACATCTCCGCTAATTCTCATAGCTTCTGTTAGTAATGCTGTTTCTTCGTCAGTCATTCCTTTTAAATAAATCGCCATAAGAAGAGCGCTAGCTTGATAATCTGGAATTTTACCATTTACATAATTAACTATAAAATAATCAATTTCTTCTTTTTTTAACACTAAACCATCACGTTTATGTTCAATTATTTCTTCCATTAACATATAATCACACTCCTAATAAAATTATACATAAAATCTTTGTAAAAATTAAGTTGTATGGCATAGAATATTAATATGACTTTATGGGAAAATCTTAGTAAATATCTAAATAAAGAAATAATTAATAAAATAAAAAATTCTCTTGTAGATGAACGAACATATTGCTTATTAATAAATGATAAAAAAACAAATTTCGAATTTCTTAAGTCTGTTTTCCCTACTTTAGAAAAGCACCCATTTATTAAAAACGCATGCTATTATGATGGTCGCGTCGACTTTCCTGGAAAGAGTTATCTTTTTGATAACGGAGCATATTACATAATTGACGCTAGCAGTCTTTTGGTGAGCCATTTCTTAAACATAAATGAAAATGAATTATTCTTAGATATGTGTGCTGCCCCTGGAGGAAAATCGATATCACAATTTTTAAAATCTGAAAAAATATGCGGGATCTGCAATGATTTATCAAAAAATAGGGCTTTTTTGATGAGCGAAAATTTTGAAAGACTCGGAATTGCAAATGCAATTATAACTAATAATGACCTATCAAAAGTGTACAAGAATTATCCTTCTACATTTGACAAAATAATCTTGGATGCTCCTTGTTCTGGGTCTGGAATGATTAGAAAAAATGATGCATTTTTAAGTGAGCGGACATTCGAAAAGGTTAAAAGATGTGTGGCAATTCAAAAAGAATTATTAGAAATTGCCTATTATCTTGTTAAATTTAACGGAATTATTTCTTATTCCACGTGTTCATTAAGCTATGAAGAAAACGAAGAAATTATTTTAGATTTTATCCATGCACACCCAGATTGTGAAATTCTAAATTTACCATCAATAACTGGAGAGTATAGATCAAAAGAGCTTCCACAAGCAATTCATTTATTTCCTGGATTATATCAAGGTGAAGGACTTTTTATATGCCAATTGAGAAAAAAACAAGATAATTTTTTCTCTATAAAAAAGAAAAAAGAAACTAAAAAAACAATAATCAATAAATTTAATTTACCATTTATTTATGAAATAGAAAAAAATTGTAATTTTTATGCCAATAACATCGCTTTAGACACTAAATATTTTAATGTATTAAAAGAAGGATTACATATAGGAGAGCAAAAGAAGGACATTTTTATCCCTTCTTTTCATTTAGCACATTTTCTTGATTCAGAAAACTCAATAGCGCTAAACGACTCAGAAGCAAAATTGTATTTACATGGCGATATAATTAACTGTGATTTAAAATTAAAGGATGGCTTTTATATAGTATCCTATAATAATATAAATCTAGGATATGTTAAAAAAATAGGCAAAATTTTAAAAAATTATTACCCAAAAGGATTGAGACATTAAATATTAGTTAAACCTTTTTCAACTTCTTCTTGTGCTAAAACTGCAATATCGTTAGTTGTTAAATTAGAGTAATCATTAGGAGAAAGTTCTTTTAGAACTTGAACTTTGACAATATATTTCTTTGAGTGATCCCTAGAATTTAATACTTGGTG
Organism: Candidatus Onthovivens sp.; assembly: GCA_034087725.1. Taxonomy (GTDB): domain Bacteria; phylum Bacillota_I; class Bacilli_A; order RFN20; family CAG-826; genus Onthovivens. The sequence goes on from JAXDXW010000080.1 coordinate 10,464, forward strand.
AGTACCAAATAAAGACATAATTAATATGTTAGATTTTGTTTTAGTTGCGCATCTAAAAGTTCCATGGTGAAATTGACCTGGTTTTCTTTCGTCAGTTTTATTTCTTGTTCCTTCAGGAAAAATGCACCAGTCAAGACCATCTTTTTCTACCATAGCTTGCTCAATTTTTTTCATTTCTCTTAACTGTTGTTTTAAGTCGCTTCTATCTAAATATATACCTTCTAATAAATCTACAACCTTAGGTATAATAGGCATTTTTTTAACCCCGTTTTTACAAGCGAAAGTAACGGGTTTTGGAGAAATAGCAATAAAAATTAATGGATCCAAAAGTGAGAGATGATTGCAAACAATTAGTCTGTTCTTGCCACTATTTTTTATAAAACCGTCAAAGTCATTTAAAACAATATCGACATTAAAATGTTTTAAAACTCGCAAAACCAAATACCTTAGTTTTTGATATCTCACATTGCGTGGATATTTTTCAGGATGTTTAGCAAAGCGAATCATCCAAGAAAAATAACTAAAAATAATAATAGGACCATCAAGTAAAATTACTTTTAAATATTTAAGCATTACTTTTTCCTCTTCTTCAAAATATATAAAGATTTAGATTCGATAGCTAAATGTTGGGTATATAAATTACTATTTTTTAATAATCCGCCCGCACCTACAACAACATTGTAATAATCTTTCAAGTCAATATAATGTTTCTCGTCGAAAGGATTGAAAACTAATAAATAGTTTTCATCAGTTGTAGCTAAATCGTACGAAGCGCATAAACAGTCATCATTTAAATCAATAAAATCGATTTTTTTCAAGATTTCTTCTTTTTCAACTTCTTTCATGATGAAATGTTGTTTTCTCGAATTCAATATTGAAGAGAAAAAGAGAACATTCTCAATTCTTTCATCAACTAAATCCCGCCTAAATTCGTTGTATTTATCTGGTAAATTGTATGTGTTATCTAAATGTTCCTTGCTTTGTCCTATCTCTTGACCTGCATGAAAGAATGGAATGCCAAAAGAAAACACAATTGCACAGTTAACGAAATTAACAACACGTAACTTATATTTTAAGTCTTTATCAGAAGCTATTAATTCTTCAATTTTATCAAAAAGAGTTTTATTATCGTGACATTCTACATAATTTATACTTTGATTTGCGTTTAAAAATCTAGCATTAAAACAATAATTAGTGCAGCTACCTAGAAAAACAAATTTGAACCCCTCTTCAAAATCATTATTTCCAAGCAAATATCCAACATCGTTTGTAAAATTGTGCCCGCGAGCAATGTCTCTAAAAGCATCGTTAAAGAAAGCTATCTCAGGAGTTTTAAAAGCATTTAGAATAGTTGTTTTCTTATCGGATGGTAATTCAGTAGCCATATCCCGTCCTTCTCCATAAAGCATAACATTAGGATTTATCTTTCTAAGTTCACTTACTATTTGCTTTGTTGTATCAATATCAGTTATACCAATCAAATCAAATCTAAATCCATCTACTTCAAATTCGGAAAGGAGATATTTTAGTGAGTCAATAATCAACTTTCTAACCATCGGTTTTTCACTAGCTAAATCATTTCCACAACCAGTTCCATTGCTCATCAATCCATTTTTGCGTCTTCTAAAATAATAGCCAGGTACAATCATTTCGAAAGTTGACATTTGATAATCGTAAACATGATTATAAACAACATCAAGATTAACTCTTAAACCATTTTTATGTAAACTTTGAACTAATTGCTTAAATTCAATAATTCTCGAATATGGATCATTTGGATTAGTTGAAAAACTTCCTTCCAATGAAAAATATTGTTGAGGATCATAACCCCAATTGTATCGTTCAGAAGGATCATCTTCATTTACTGTTTTATAATCTAAAACAGGCAATAATTGAACATGTGTTATATTTAATGCTTTTAAATAATCTAAGCCAGCTGGGTTTCCATTTTTAGTTTTTCTGCCTTCCTCAGTCAAACCTAAAAATTTTCCTTTATTAACAATGTTCGTATTTTGATTAATTGTAAAATCGCGAACATGAAGTTCATAAATAATCGTATCTACATATTGTTTATAAACTGGGGGAATATTGCTAAATAAATCCACTTTAGTCTTTGATAAATCTATAACAATACTATTTTTACCATTTGAATCGCTGCCTTTACCATATGGATCGATTACGATGTTTGTATTTCCGCTATTAGTGACTTGATATCGATATAAATATCTTTCTAAATCACCATTAATAGTAATTTGGTAGACACCTTTTTCCGCTCTCTCCATTTTATATGTTTCGAACTTTGCATTTTCTGTAGGTTTTTTAAGCATTAAAACAACTTTTGATGCAAGAGGAGCCCAAACCTTAAATGTTGTTTTTTCTTTAGAATAATTAGCACCAAGATCATTCTCATTATAAAAATAATCATCATTAAATGAATGAAAATATATAGCATCATTGACATCTAACGGTACCATACCAAAACTTTCAATGCCTATGGAATATTCTTTCCCTAATTCTATTTTATTTTTACTTTTGCATTCATAAAGTACAAGACCATTTAAAAATGATTGATTCGATATAGTTAATTTTTCAAGAAAACCATGATTGTCATATAAAAGTATTGGGACATTATCTCCTTTTGTTACATTGCTAAAAAGTGCGACTTTAATTGTGTGATAATTTGCTAATTTTGCTGAAAAGAAGGTATTAAGCATAAAAAACTCCTATTTACTTTCAAACGAAGATTGGGAATAAGATCCAGGGTTAGTAGGTTGCTCATCACTATTTGGGCTATGATAGCCACCGATATGAACAAGAACCTTAGCCCCTTTTGAAGAGTTTGCAGCAACATTTTCTTCAATGATTTTTTCCCTGACCAATCTATCATATATATCTTTGCTTCTATTAAATCCAACATTAAACTCTCTAGCTATCATCGCTTTACTTACATAATCTTTAGATTCCATTATAAATTTCTTTATTTCTTCATATTTTTCATCTTCGCCATTAGAAGGATGGATTGTTCCAAAATCTTTGGCCTCAAGTCTAGCTTTATCTAATAAATTTACAAATCGATCATCATACTCTAAAGGGTATCTTTCTTTTAAATAATTTGTAATTTTAATAATCTCCTTATTTTCAATAAAGCATCCTTGAGCACGAACTTTTTCGCTTTTAGAAATTTCTGGACATGATACAAGCATATCGCCTTTTCCTAAAAGTTTTTCGGCTCCCGATTCTCCCAAAACAACTATACTATCATTGACACTTGCTGTAGACAAAGCAACGCGAACATTTAAATTACCCTTGATTTTACCAGTAATTACATCAACAGAAGGTCTTTGTGTGGCAATAATCATATGAATTCCTGAAGCTCTAGCTTTAGCACCTATTCTGGTAACTGGTGAAGCAACTGCTGAATTTGTTTCCATTAAATCAGCAAATTCATCGATAACTACTATAATTCTAGGCATTATCGGTAAATTATTTTCTTTGGCATATTCATTATATTCATTAATAGTTGATAATCCATAAGCACCAAAAGAATCATACCTATCATCCATTTCGACAGCTAATCTATTTAAAGTAGCTACAGCTTCTTCTGGCTCAGTAATAATTGGGCATAAAAGATGAGGTATATCGCGATATTTAGAAAATTCAACACGTTTTGGATCAATCATAACTAGCTTGAGCTCGTCCATTGAAGATCTCATGATTAAAGACATAATAATTGAATGAACGAAAATTGATTTACCACTACCAGTAGTTCCAGCAATTAACATATGTGGAAATTCCGCTAAATCAGCTTGAAGATAATCTCCGCTAATATTTTTCCCAAACGGAATAAACAATTTTCCATCTTCTTTTGGCTTTAAGTGCTCAAAAATATCTTTAAAAGAGACAGTAGAACGGTGAGAATTAGCAATTTCAATACCGCTAGTAGATTTGCCTTGAACTACAGGAGTAAATCTTAAAGAAATGCCTCCTAACTTAATAGAAATATCTTTTAAATATTTTTCAATTCCAGAAATAGAAACACTTTTATTTGTTAACAAATCATATCTTGTAACAGATGGACCTATTTTATAGGAAACAATTTTTGCGCCAAAATTAAACTCTTCAAGTATTTCATTCAACCTAAGCTTTCTTTCTTCACACTCCAAATAATTTTTTTGATCAGCTTCTTCTGATTTCAAATCAGAAAGCAAATCTAAAGGAGGCACAACATAATTGGTTTTCTTTCTTTGAATTGGTTTAACTACTTGTTTAGTTTCAACGATATTTTTTGTTTCAAAAACAGTTTTATCACTAAGTGATAAATTGTCGTTATTATCAGCATTTGTCTCTTCTTGAATACTTTCTTGAACAAAATAATCATCGTTTTTATCAGCATCGAAAGTATCTTGATTTACTTGCATATTTAAATCATTATCGAGCACAGCCTTTTCTTCGAAATATTCATCCTGTTCTATATTATTTTGGTTATTTAGATAATTTTCTTTAACATTATTTTCAACAAAAGAAGTCTTATTTTCTATCTTTTCTTGACGATTTTTATTAACATTTCGCTGATAAATTAAATCGCTCATCAATTCGTTATTTTCTTCGCCAAATGGATCGAATTTTGCTTTAACAAGGCCGTTAGTTTGCAAAACATATGCTCGATTATCAACATTACTATTTTCATCATCGCGAGTCTCTTCTTTAATCTCTTTCTCCTTATCCTCATCAATCGCATCAGAAATCCTAAAATTGAGTTTTGTACTAGATAATTCATGAATATCTTGATTAGCAAGTTCATCTAAATTATCAGTTGGTACTATTTCCTCATCTATTTCAGATACGACACGCGATAAAGAAATATTCTCTTCTAATAAAAGTTTTTCATCGTTTACATCAGCCATTGCAACTTCATTTTTATCTTCTTTCTTTTGTAAATCAGATTTACTTTTAATTAAAGACATAAATGGTCTTAACAAAATTAAAACAATTCCAGCGACAATCAGCACTCCTCCAACGACATTTGTTCCAATATTAGTAAAAGCAGAATTAAGAATAGAAACTAATATATATCCAATCAATCCACCTGATTGATTAAATTCTAATTTAGGAAAGTTGCTAAGATTTAAAGATAAAATGTAAATTTCTTTAAAGTTTGAGAAAGTGATGTATTTATCTCCGCTGTATGCGATACAGCAAGTTGTAACTATTAAAACACCTATTGATAAAACAATTAAGCCTACCGTAGCAAATCTCAAGTTTTTAATTGCAAACGATTTATTTACAATTTTGCTTAAGCCATAAATAAAAAATACAACGTAAAGCAAATATGTAAAAAAGCTTCCTACAAAGAAAGAAAAACACCAAAAAATAAATTGGGTTACGATATCATAATTAAGCATTAAAACAACAGAAATCAAACAAATAAAAATTCCTATCGCTGCTCTTAAATGCTTTTGAGAAATAGTGAAAGTTTTTCTTCCGTTTTCCATAGTAACTCTAATTATATTAGAGTTGTTTCATCATTTCCACTGATTGAAAATATTTTTTTACTTTTTTAAGCAAATTGTAAAAACTTAATAATTAATAGGCAAATAAAAAAGCAAAAATCCAATTTCTAAATTTAAATAATACTTAAATCTTAAAAAATATAGGATTTTTGCAAGGTTATTTATATAAATTAAGGATTATTAGAAAGTTTTTCCTTCCATAAAAGCAGGAATAATATCGTCATCAGTGACATCTAAATTCTTGCTTGGCTCTTCGCTTTCTTTGACCTTTTTAGTCTCGTAAGAAAAATCTTCTTTTGTTGGTATTGAAAAAACTTTATCTGTTTCAAAATCACTTGCAATAAGCGAACATAAAATTTGATCACCAAGTTCGTCATTAGTAGAAACGCCAAATTTTATATCCATATTAACACCGGCTTGTTCTCTAATCTTATCAATGCAATCTTGACAATTATACAAGCTTACACCAGGACCACATGTGATATGGCAAATAGCTCTTCTTGCGCCTTGAATGGACTGTTCAATAAGAGGATTGTTTAAGGCGCTTAAAGCTGCGTCTTCATATCCTTTTTCACCTTCGCCAGTTCCAAAACCAATCAACGCAATTCCACTATCTTTTAATGTATTTCTTACATCAGCAAAATCAAGATTAATAAAAGCAGGCATCAAGATTAAATCAGTTACTGTTTTCACGCTTCTTGCCAACACTTTATCAGCTTCCCCGAAAGCATTTCCGACAGACAATCTTCCGCTACTCATTAATAATTTATCATTGCTAACAACGATTAAACTATCAACGTTTTCTTTTAAACTATTTAAACCATCAACACTATATCTAGTTTTTTTGTTTCCTTCAAAAGTAAATGGACGAGTGACAACAGCGATAGTTAAGCAGCCTTCTTCTTTAGCAATTTTAGCAATAACAGGGGCGGCTCCAGTACCAGTTCCTCCACCCATTCCAGCTGAAATAAATAATAAATCGGTTCCTCTTACGATCTCTCGAATTGCTTCTTCACTATCCTCAGCTGCAGCTTTTCCAACAGATGGTTCTCCACCAGCTCCCAAACCATTAGTTAATTTTTCACCTAAAATAAGCCTATTAGGAGCTTTGCTTAAAGAAAGAGCTTGTTTATCGGTGTTAGCGACATAAAAGTCAACATTATTTATATTCTCGTCAATCATTCTATTAACAGCATTATTGCCAGCACCGCCGACACCAATCACTTTGATTTTTGCAACAGGTTCAAAATTGTCTAGTCCGTAATCCATTCTTACACTCCTTTTGTGAGAGAAACTTCTACTCTTGTTTCTGCTCCGTTATCCTTGAAATTTAAACTCAATTCTTCATCGAGATATAAAGCACCAATCAAATCAATATATTCATCATAGGACACTCCTACAATATTTGATCTTAAAAATTCACACGTGTTTGTTGCAAATTCTCTAGTGAGGAAATCTTTAAATCCATTTATTTTTGAAAAGCCTTTACCGACACATAAAATTGGCAATTTATCAACAAACTCAGCGTGTTCGCCGAGCAAAGTAATAATTGCGTTATTTAATCGAATCTTCCAGTCTTTAAAAAAGTCTAGCATGTATGCGTTTAGTTTGTTTTTATTGATTTTCGCCTCTCTAATAACATCATCATTTACCAAAAGAGGATTGTAAGTATTTGTCGAATCGTCAAATCCAAATTCAAACAGTAATTTTTTCGCTGTTTCCTCACTAATCTTTAATTCATTCATCATTTTAGAAACTAAAGAAACATACCCAACGCCGAAATTAATTGTATTAATCACAAAGTTTTCATTAGACAAAGAAACAAAGGTATTTTCGTCAGAAAAATATACAAAAATAGCATTTTTATACTTAGATTTTGAGTTTTTGATAACTTGATTAAAACAAAGAGAAGAAATAAGAACATTTTTTATTTTAAAGCCAGCGTTGTTAACACATTTTTGTAAATCCTTTATCATCTTTGTAGGAAGTGCATAACAATAAGCTTTCAAAGTCAAAAAACTAGAGATATTTCCAATTGGTGCTCTAACAAACATACGGTTGTTTTCTTCTGTATAAAAACCATAAGGGACAATATTCACAATCGAACTATTGTCGTTAGAACGCTCTTTTTCGATGAGTGAAAAAACGTTTTGTACATCGAGCTTGTTTATTTGCGAATCTTTTGAAATAGTATGCGTTGTTTTTATTGAAACATAAGCCTCCAATCCATAGGAAGGAAGCACTAATATAATTCCACTTGCATCATATTGAAAATTTAAATCGCGCTCATCTATTTTTAATAAGCTAGAGATATCTTTTGACAATGATCCTGCATCTAAAATATCACCATCCTTAAAAGGGACAGTTAGTTTGACTTCTTTAGTATAAGTAACTTTCAATTCTCCATTAAGCAAATAGCCAACTAATAATCTAGCATAACGATTTTGAATCTCTAAAATATTCACGTAATTATTCATATAGAATAATTATATCATCCAAAAAGTCATTATCAATTTGAAATAAATATCTAACTCAAGGTTTTTTATTCAATTTTCTATACATGAAAAATTTTATAAAAAGTAAAATTACAAAAAATTTATAATAATTTTAAAATTTTTAGTCAAGTTCTGCAGGGTTTTTCTTCGAAAAAGTCGTTTTTTTAAGCTTATACAATTCCTCTGCTGCTAACTTAATTTTATATACTGGAAAAGATTGATCTTTTGGCATACAGTGAAATATGCAATCTTTATTTCCTATCGATACTATATCTCCTATTTGATACCAAAATAAATCAACGTTAACTGTATATGTTTCTAAAGGCAATATTTTCATTGAAAATGATGTATTTTTTTCGAACAAAATAAACCCAAATTCATTATGTTTCAAAGTGAAATTGCATTCTTGAAGACGAAAGAGATTATATGTGTCAGGCATTGCTATAACGTCAACATCAATATTTGTATTATAAGTTTCCTTTAAGAGCTCTTTTTTGACTTCTTCTCTTTCCCAATGAGTCCAAGAAGAAATTGATTGAAATTCAGTATTCGCATTTTCGGCCGAAATAGAACCATTAGAATTCAATTTATATTTTTTTCCGCAATTTTCACATACCAATAATCCATCTTTTACAATCATATGTTCTGCCAAACATGATGGGCATTTGTATAAAATTCTATTGATTCCTTCGATTAAATTTGTGTCGTTTATTAATACATTTTCTTCCTTTTGCTCCTTCCAATAATCGAAAGTAAATAATGTTTTTAATGTCTCATTAATATCCGTCAAAGTAAGTTTTGACAAAGATTCTTTTGTAAAAACAGTTTTTACATCGGCTCTTACATTGACTTTATGCTTATTTAGGTTGTTATATAAAGGTTGTCTTAAAAAAGCATTAGAAGTTTTTACAAAATAAACTGGGACCTTTAGAAACTTTAAAAGTTTTCCTAAAGAGTCAGGAATTACATTATTACATCCATCAATAGAGTAACCTGCTTCAGGAAAAATCAAAACAGATGTTTTAAGTGTTTTTATACAATTTAAAATTTCTCCAACCAAATTAACATCAACTTGATATTTTTTAGTAGGAATGCATCCTATCTTTTTCATTAACCAATTTTTACCAATATAAGCATCAGTTGTTGCGACAATATTAATTGGTTTTGGATAAAAAATAGTGCTTGCTATCTCTAAATCAATAAACGAGCAATGATTCATTATTATGATAGAAGGCTCTTTTAAGTTATTGTATTTAGAATCATAATTACATTCAAAATTTACATCTTTTAAATCAAAAGAAGACACAAACTTTAAAAGCCATCTAAAAAAGCGATTTGTTTTGTAAGACCTTGGAACCTTTTTATTTCTATAGGTACAAAATTTTTCTAGAGTAAGACTTTTAATTTTAACTTTCATAATAGTTATACTTTATTAAATTTAGCTTTTGCTTATTTTTTGAAACAACAGAACATTTGAAATCGTCTATGTCAATATATTCAGTCTGTAAAGAAATCTTAGTTTTGTAAAATTTATATCCTTCATTAGAAGTAGATATATTTCGTAAACACTCCAATAAACTATAATCGTTATATTTAACAAATGACTCGATAAAAGTGAATTTTTCAACTAATTGTTGCTCAGTTAATATGCTCTTTTCATTTTTCCTTAATATTTTTTTAACATATTCGCCAATATTTGAGTACTTTTCAATATCAATACCAATGTTTTCATCACTTAAAGCAATTAATAAATATGACCCCGAATGAGAAATACTTATAAAATTATTTTCTAATAGAGGCTTTCCACTACTAGAATACTTCACTTCAAGATTGTTTTCGCTGAAAAATAAATTTTCTACTTCTTTATAAACCTTAAAATAACTTTTTTTAATAGTTTTTGGAGAATTAATATCTTTTAAGTGTATTTTATACAAAAATAAATTAATCATTTTTAATATTTTTTTTAAAAAGAAATGTCCATATTATCTGGCAAAATCCAAGATAAAATAAAAGCTATAATGAACATATTT
>JAXDXW010000081.1:0-4456 GCA_034087725.1 Candidatus Onthovivens sp.
ATTAGTATACATTTTTGATAAAAACAGTAAATAAAAAAACTTTTAAAAATATGGTAGAATAATCAATATATAAATGGAGATTGTTATGAATAATTACGATGTCATAATTATTGGAGTAGGAGTAACAGGAGCAAGTGTTGCACGTTATCTTTCTCGTTTTAAAGTTAAAATATTAGTTCTTGAAAAACATAACGATGTTGGAGAAGAAACAACTAATGCAAATAGTGCTATCGTTCATAGTGGATATGATCCTAAGCCAGGTACATTAAAAGCTAAATTTAATGTAGAGGGTAACAAAATGATGCCAAGTTTAGCAAAGGAACTTGATATTCCTTTTATTAAAAATGGAAGTCTAACTGTAGGGTTTTCTTCAGAAGATGATGAAATGCTCATTATGTTAAAAGAGCGCGCTGATATTAATGGAGTTAAAGCTCAAATACTAAGTCATGATGAGCTTATAAAAATTGAACCAAATATAAATAATGCAGCAACAAGTGCATTACTATGCGAAGATGCTGGAATCATTTCTCCATTTTCTTTATGTGTGTCTTTAATGGAAAATGCTATCGATAATGGAGCTGAATTATTATTAAATAAAAAAGTTATAAAAATCGAAAAAATATCTGATTTTTACAGGGTTTTTTGTGAAAATAATGAGTTTTTTGATAGTAAAATAGTTATAAATTGTGCTGGTACTTATAGTGATAAAATTACAGAAATGTTAGAAAAACCTTCTTATAAAATTACTCCAAGGAAAGGTGAATATATTCTTTTAGATCACTTTAATGCATCACGGATTAAACATACTTTATTTATGTGCCCAACAAAGGTAGGAAAGGGAGTCCTAGTATCTCCTACTTCGTCCTACAATTATATAATTGGGCCTAGTAATACAGAATGTGAGTTGGATGATGTTTCAACATCAAGTTCTACTTTTCAATATTTAAAAGAAACCGCGAAAAAATTAGTTCCTAATATTCCTTATATTCAAACAATTAGAGAATTTGCGGGCGTTAGAGCTAATGTAGATACAGATGATTTTGTAATTGAGGAAAGTAAAATTAATCCAGGATTTTTCATTGTTGGTGGCATCATGTCTCCAGGACTTGCTTCATCGCCAGCAATTGGCAAATATGTTTCAGAATTAGTAGCAGAAAAACTTAATTTACAACTTAATGAAAAGTTTAATCCATGCATCAAAAAACACTTTGAATATAAAGATTTAACAAAAGTAAACGACACCATTAAAAGTAATCCTTCTTTTGGAAGAATGATATGTCGATGTGAAAAAGTTACTGAGGGTGAGATTGTTGATGCAATTCATAGAAATTGTGGCGCTCACACAGTAAAAGGCGTAAAAAAGAGAACTAGAGCCGGTTTTGGTAAGTGTCAAGGAACATTCTGTCAAGAAGAAGTAGTAAAAATATTAGCTAGAGAGTTACATATTGGGCTCGAAGATGTCTTATATTCTGAAATTGGGACAAATATTTTGAAATATCCTGCCAAAGGAGGAAAAAAATAATGAGAGAAGTTGATATTGCTATCATAGGCGGTGGAAGCGCCGGATTAGCTGCAGCCATAAGTGCCTACGATACAGGAGTTAAAGATATCGTATTATTTGAAAAAAGTAAGGAATTAGGCGGTATTTTAAATCAATGCATTCATAACGGCTTTGGGTTACATACTTTTAAAGAAGAACTTACAGGGCCAGAATATGCCCATAGATTCATTGAAGAATTTAATAAAAGAGGGATCGAAGCATTAACAGGAACTCTCGTTTTATCTATTTCTCAGTCCCTTGTTTTATCATGCTGCAATGAAAATGGTTTAAATTCGATAAAGGCAAAGAGAATTATTTATGCAGCAGGTTGTAACGAAAGAACTTATGGACAAATTTCTATTCCCGGAAATAGACCAAATGGTGTCTACACAGCAGGACTTGCTCAGAAATATTTAAATATTGATGGTTATTTAGTTGGTAAAAATGTTTATATCTTAGGGAGCGGCGATATTGGTCTTATAATGGCTAGAAGAATGACACTTGAAGGAGCTCATGTTATAGGTGTTAGTGAGTTAATGCCATATTCAAACGGTTTAAATAGAAATATTGTTCAATGCTTAAATGATTTTAATATTCCTCTAAGACTTCATAATACTGTCACAAAAATAATTGGCAAAGACCAACTTGAAGCAATTGAAATTTGTGACGTTGATGATACACTTACGCCAATAGAATCAACAAAACAAAGAATAGAATGTGATACTTTACTTTTAAGCGTTGGATTATATCCTTATAATGGATTACTTCAAAATGCTGGTTGCCTTTCATATCAAAAAACAAAAGGAGCTTTTGTAACTCAAAATAATGAAACAACTTTAAAAGGTGTTTATAGTTGTGGAAACGTGTTACATGTTCATGATTTAGTTGATTTTGTTTCTAAAGAAGCCGCTAAAACTGGGAAAAAGGCTGCAGAAAGCCTACTTTTTCCTAAAAAAAAGATTATTAAAACAATTGGTACAAACGCTTTAGACAACTTAGGTTATTTACTTCCTAACCTTATAGAAATCGACTCTAATTTAAAAGAAGTTGAGTTTTCGTTTAGAGTAAGAAAACCTATTTCTAAAGGAAAAATTGTTTTTAGTAGTGAAGATAAGGTAATTAAAACAATTACAAAAACAAACTTAATACCTTCTGAAATGCAAACAATTGTTTTAAAAGACGTTAATTTCCTTGATTTAGAAGAAGTAGATGTAAGAATTGTGGAGGAATAGTTATGACGAAAGAATATATTTGTATTGTTTGCCCAAAAGGATGTCATATAAGTGTTGATGATGAAGGCAATATTTCAGGTTATACATGCTTAAGAGGTTTAAATTATGTTAAACAAGAGTCTGTTCATCCAGTAAGAACCTTAACAACAACTGTGAAAGTAAATAGTGACGTAGTACGTGTTTGTCCGGTTAAATCATCTGATCCCTTACCAAAGGAATTAATATTCGATGCTATGAAAGAAATAAACAGTATATCTGTAGATTTGCCTATAAAAATGCATCAAATAATCATTAAAAATATTTTAAATACAGGTATTGATATTATTTCTACAAAAGAATTAAAATAATTCACTATATGGATAACTTTGGAGACAAATATTTCAAAAGAGTAGAAAAAATTTGCACTATTCAAGTAATTTTTAACTACATTTTGACCGGAATTAAGTTAGCTGGTGGAATTATTGGAAATAGTGGAGCCTTAATAAATGATGGAATTAATTCATTAGGAGATATTATTACTTCTTCGGTTGGTCTTTTTGGCACGAAAGCAGCAAGTAAAAAAGCCGATAAGGAACATCAATTTGGCCATGAAAAAATTGAATCTTTAATATGCACCTTACTTGGTATGTGTATTATATTTGTTGCTGGAGTTTTAATTTATTCATCAATTATTTCATTAATTAATAAAGAATATTTGTCGGTAGACCATAGTTCCATTTTAGTTGCGCTTATTATTGCAATTTCTGCTTTACTTATTAAAGGTGGACTATGTTTGTTTACATTTTTCAATTATAAAGTTACTAATTCTTCCTTGCTTAAAACACAGGCATTTGATCATCTTAGTGATTCTGTATCAACAATAATTTCTTTGATTTCAATTGTTGTTATTATGTGTGTTGATAATCCTGAGTTAAATATAATTGATCCAATTGGCTCGCTAATTATTGCTATTTTAATTGTAATTGGCGGAATTAAAATATTGATTGAAAACTGTTCTTTATTGCTTGATAGAGCAGCGGATAAAGAATTAGAAAGTAAAATTTATTCTTTTATTTCTAAAATAAATGGCGTCGAACATATTGACGCTTTAAGAAGTAGATTATTTGGTAATAGATTGCTTCTTGAAGTCGAAATTAGCGTGAAAGATGAATTGACTGTTAAAGAAGCTCACGATATTAGTGAAGAGGTAAGAATAAAAGTTTTAAATTCTTTTTCTGAAGTAAAGCATGTTTTAGTACATGTTAATCCTTTAGAGCATAAAGATGAAAGTGATTTGTAGGCATGGCGGAACTGGTAGACGCTCTAGACTCAGAATCTAGTGAAGAAATTCGTGGGAGTTCGACTCTCCTTGCCTGCACCATACGAAATTCTGAGACAATCTGTCACGCAGATTGTCTTTTATTATCTATAGATAATAATATAGCGAAAAATTAAATAAAATTGTCTCAGAAAACATAAATGTTATATAATACATTTATAAGCGAAATGTCCATGACTGAATCCATAATTCATTATTTGCATTACCATAGAGGCATTACTTTTGATGTGAAGACTTTTCATGACTATTACTTCAAAGAAACGAATTACGATAGTTTCAGAAAAATAATCTCCCGCTTGGCCAAACAAGGCGAGATAACTCACCTCGGATTAACTCTTTATCACAACGGCAAAATCGATGTAAAAG
>JAXDXW010000082.1:0-6804 GCA_034087725.1 Candidatus Onthovivens sp.
TATTTTGAGCCAAAAAACGATTTTTACTGATCGATATTTTAATATGATTTTTTCTGATTTTCTCAATCAATAGTGTCTAAAACGTTCGATTAAATCAATTTTTTTGTAATTTTTTTAAAAATTTTCGACATTATTTATAATAAGTATATAATAAAAACATTGAGGGGGTAGTATGGAGAAAAAACATTATTTTACTAAAAGTAAAAATATACTTAAATATACTTTAGCTAGATATAATTTCTTAACCAAAATTCAATTAACAATCTATAGTGTGATTTCAATAATTGGGAAAATTATTTTTTTTACTAGACCAATATTTGAAGTTTCAGATAACAATTTAGCTAGAATGATTGTCGAAACACGATTTATATCTATTTCAAAAGTGTTTGAAGGAGTAAAAGAAAGATATCTTAGCTTACTTCTTAATTCTTTAATACAAAATCTTAAGCTTCTAGGAGTTGTTGTAATTGTATCTTTACCAGTAATAGTTGGCTGTTTGGCGGCTTATCCGCTTGCTTTCATCGAAGTTGGAGGAGAAGTAATTACGGCTATTTTCTTAGCTTCTTTTATAGGACTTGGTGTGATTTTAGGCTATTTATTAAGAATTAAACATTATGGAGTAGCGTATTGTCTAACTATTAATCCATCATTTTCATTAGCGGATGCAATGGAAAATTCTCATTACGGAGTAAAAGGGTATCGTTGGTCGATTATTCTATCGAAAGTATTAATTTTCTTAATTTTTGCTGTTTTAGTATTATTTTCAGTACTACCAGCAGTTCTTTATAATGAAGTTTATATAAAGAATAGGCCAAATGTAATTTTAATGGTAATGCTATTTATTTTTGTCGCATTTTCTCTTCTTAGTGTTATATATTGCTTCTTTATTAGTAGATTTTATTTAATTTTACTTGTTAAAAATTATTTAGTTTATAAGGAAAACATATCTGAGGCTAGACCTATTATTGTTAGACCTTTAGCGGGTGAAAAAGAAGATTATGAACCTCTATTTGTAGATTCATCAAAAGATATAAGTTTAATTAACAAAAAGGAGGAAGAATAATGGGCGGCTTACAACTTGGTATTTTAATTGGCTTTACAATTTTGATTTTTGTTTGTTTTTCTGTTGTGCCTTTTTTCTTATTAAAGAAAAATTATAGAAAGGTTAAATTACTTAACAAAGATGATAATGGATATATCTTACTTGAAGGAGAAGCTATTAAAGAATATTTTACGCATGCTAAATTGCAACATACTACTTTGTATTTACAAACAGCACCATTTCAAGGTGAGAAAGAATTAGATATTACAATCATAACTTCTAAGGATCGAAAAAGAAAAGCCCAACATTATAAATTTAAATGTAAAGGAAATGAAGTTTTATCTATTGAATTTGACGATGAAGTTTATTCGTTAAATATTTTAGTTAACAGAGTTGATAATCGAGTTATCTCTTCTGATAATAGATATGCAACTAAATTATCTTTAATTTTATCTTCTTTGATTGGCACTTTAATTTTTGCCGCCGGTATCATCGTTGTTTGCGTTGTCGAGTCTAATTGTTTGCAAGAATATTATGATGATTACATTGGATTTTATTTTTTTGCAGCAGGAGCATTAGTTTTTACAATTTTATCATTTGTCTTAAATGTAGTGTTTGATAGAAAAGTGAAAATTCAATCGAAAGGAGAATAATTTATGACCGAAATTAAATTATTAAGTCCTATAGCTGTAAAGCAAACTGGAAGTACAAATTCATTAATTTTACTTGGCGGAGATTTATATGGTGATGTTTTTGACAATCGCTATTTGTTTGTGTCTTTACAAAATAATCAAAATTATCCTTTCTTTGGTTTTACTTTAAAGATTAAACAATTTGATGATTTAGGTTCTTTTATTAAAGAAAGCAAATATTTTGCACCTGTAGTTTATGGCGAAAAAGCTGAAAAATACATGATTGAAAAACCTATTTCTCTAGAAAAAGAATGTAACGCAGTTGAAATTGAAGTCTTAAATGTTTCTTATTTACCTCATAAAGGCGAAGAAAAGCCTATTAAAGAAAAAGTAGTTTATTCTTCTTCGTCTTCCAAGCCTGAAAGTGAAGTTGAAAATGTTGATACTTTAAGCGCAAATAACGACCAAGTCGAAGAAGGAGGAGAAGTTGAAGCAAAGCAAGATTTATCTAAAACTTCTAGATCTATTACTTCTTCTAGATATAAAACTCTTCCATTCTTAGCACAAGGAATAGTAGCGGTTTTAGCAGCGGCGATATTTGTTGTTTTAGTTATTTTAATTGCTTATTTTGTTCAATTAAATTATTACGTTTATCCAGAAGATTCCTTCTTCCCATATATTTTTGGTGTTAAATAACAATGGAAAAAAGAATTAAATATATAAAAGATAGTTCTCCTTTACTTGAAAAAAATACGTCTTCTTCAACATATAAATATTGTGGTGGAGGTTTAGTCTTAGAAGAAAAGAATGGACCTTTTAAGATTGTTAAAGAGTTTTCAAGTGAAGTTAAGGAACAAGCAAAATTAGAAATAGAAGAAAAGAAAAAAATCGAAGATTCTATTGTCTACGCTGAAGAAATTTTTAGTGACGATGAAGATCTCTATGGTCAAAATTTCAATGACATTATGCTAGATAAAAAAGCACACCGTAACTTATTGCAAATCGGTCAAGAAATGGATGAATTTGTTTTAGGTAATGGACTACAAACTGATTTAAGTTTTAAATTATTGTGTTCGATGCAATTTTCTCGACTTATTTGTTTATCTTCTCTTTCTTTTGAAGCTATAAAAACATATTTATCCTCTGTTAGTAAGAAAACCTTTATTTTTGAGGAGAATGGAAATGAGGATATTTCCAAAGAAAGGCAAATTTTATCTGCTTTTGAGTATGCCATCAATAATAAAACAACCCCAATTTTTGTATATTTGTATGATTTTTCTAGTAAGAATGTTTTTAATTACTTAAGACCTTTATATAACTATATTGATAATCCAGAGGGTGATAATTATTTCAATGCTTTTGGTAAATTAACTTATATACCTCATAATTTATATTTCATTATTTCGTTAAAAAATGGAGAGTATCCATATGAAATAACGAGAAAATTATTACGTTATATTTCTTTTGCAGAGGCTAAAGGCACTATCATAGAAGAAAAGACCAAATTTAATGTTAAGACCTTTTCTTTAGAAGAGATTTATTTGTCTATGAAAGAAAGCGGAATGAATTTCTCTATAAATGATGATTTATGGAAGAAAGTCGATGGATTAGTCAAATTAATTAGTCAAACAAACGGATATTTCATTCAAAATAAAATTGAAATCCGTCTGGAAAATTATCTTGTAGCTTTAGGAAATGAAGTTGAAGATAATTTTGAATTATTGGATAAAGGATTATCAGCTAATTTAGCTGTTGAAGCTTTTATTTGTAAAGATCCAAGCTTATACGAAACGACTATTGATATTGAAAAGTATTTAAATAATTCATTTGGCGAAGATAAAATGCCACTTTTAAGAAAGCAATTTAATGCCTATTTATCTTATATAAATAAGAGCTCTAAATCGAAGGAGGTATTAGATGATTAATATACTTGAAGGAAATGTTACTGAAACAGGAACAGGTAGAGAGTCATTTGTTGATTTGTTTACCTCTAATATTGCGATTATTATTTATATAATTTTTATTGCTTTAGCCATTATAGGTATAGCAATTCTTTTCATCGTAAACGAATCGCTAACTAATGAAAAAGTTGAAAAAATCAACACAGATACCACTGTTGTTGTTGATCAGTTTGGAAAAACTGTAACTTCTACTAGCGCAAATAAAAATATGTTAGAAGAAGGAAATTCTTCGATAGGTGGAGGAAGCGGAAAATCCTCAAAAAAGGGCGGAGATAGATTTCAAAAATTAAGTTTGATTGATAAACAGTATCCAGTTAAAGAGCATATTGTTTCTACTGAAGACTTAACTTTAGAGTATATTTGTCGTAGATTTAGAAGTTTTGCATCACACATTAAAGGAAATCCACTTTATTATTCAATTTCTGACATAAGAAGATTTATTGCTTCTATGGGTGTTTCAAAAATTTTGATTTTACAAGGTATGTCAGGTACTGGAAAAACATCTTTGCCAGTTGCATGGGGAAAATTTACTAATGTCCAAACAACTGTTGTGCCTGTTCAACCTATGCGGAAGGAAAGAAGTGATTTGATCGGTTACTACAATGAATTTACCGGAAAATTTAACGAATCGATGATTTTAGAAAAACTTTATGAAGCAAATAAAACTGATAAAATGTTCATAATTGTTTTAGACGAGATGAATATTGCTCGTGTTGAGTATTATTTTGCGGAATTTTTATCACTTTTAGAGCTTCCAACGGTTAACGAGAGAATTTTAGAGGTTACATCCTCAATTTCTAAAAAGGATCCAAAAGAATTGCATAACGGGAAGTTAATTTTAAATGATAATGTTTGGTTTGTCGGAACAGCAAATAATGATGATTCAACTTTTGCTATATCAGATAAAGTTTACGATAGATCAATGGTGCTAAACTTAGATTATCGAAGCGATGCTTTTTTAGGTGAAGATGATTTTGAACCAATTTCTTTATCAGTAGATACATTTAAATATTTAATCGAAAAAGCAAAAGATGAATACGCCCTAACTAAAAGAGGTCGTTTACATATAAGAGAACTTGATAATTATATTCAAGAAACTTTCTCAATAACTTTTGGTAACAGAATTAGACGTCAAATCGAAGCTTATGTCCCAATTTACATTGCTTGTGGCGGAACAGAAGTTGAAGCATTAGATGATATTTTAGCTAAAAAAGTTTTGCGTAAATTAGAATCACAAAATCCAGTTTACGTTAAATCAAAAAGTGATGAATTAATCGCGAAATTAAATGAAATTTTCGGACAGGATAATATGCCTGTTTGCGAAGCGTATATTAGAAAACTTGCAAATAACGTATAGTGATGGAAAATTTAGATTTATTTTATAGAGCATTAGAAAAATATAAAAAAGATTTAGAATTAGATCCTGAAACAGGACGTTTTTTGAAAGTTGCAAAAAGATACAATACACCAGAAGCTGAGCAATTAAATATTCTTTATTCAACAGTTGAGATTGAAGAAGATTGGGTGAATGCTATCGAACACGGTCTCCCTTATATTGAAAAAGCTATAAAAGAGGATCGACAATTTATTAGAACTGATGGTGACATTGTTCCGATAGAAAAGGTTAAAAAGATTTCAAAAAGTTCGATTGAAGACTTATCAAAGCATTCAAACTATATTACTCATGAATCAGAAAGCGATGAAATATCTGTTATGCCTGATAAACTCTTTGTTTTAAATAAAGAAAGTGATTATGCAGTTTATGAAAATAAAGTTCTTTATGCAACATTAATTTATTTAAAAGACTTTGTTTCAATTAGACTTTCAAAAATCAAAGATTTGGCAAGAACATTCGAATTTGACTCTTCACTTAATAAAAAACTAGATATAGGAAATAGAAAAATTGATATTTCATTAAAAATAAATGAAAAAAGATTAAATGATCCTACTTTAAATAGTAAAGATATCTCTTCCTCAGTTATTGATCGATTAGATGATATTTTGACTAACATTATGGGTTTATTAAAATATCCGTTGATGATCGAACTTTCTAAAGCAGAAATGGTTTCTCGTCCAATTACAAAAACTAATGTTTTAAGGATGAATACTAATTTTAGGGAGTCGTTAGCACTTTTTGATTATATTGCAGAATATAGTAAAGATGGATATACGGTTAAAACTACAAATAAATCATTTAATCCATTTAATGATGAACTTCAAAATAGTTTTTCTTCAATTTTAATGACGTATTCTTTTATGTCTTATATTTATTCAACTCAAATAGAAGGCGAATTAAAAAGAAGAAAAGAAGAACAAGATAGGTTAGATAAAATTAAAAGCGAAGAAGAATTGTTACTTCAATTAAAACATTTAGAGGTTAAAGCTAATACGGATGGGAAAACTCTTGTTGAATATGTTCGATTATTTGAAACAGGGTACCGTATTTTAGAGAAAAAACTGGATGATTTAAATCTACAACTTGAGCAAGCAGAAATTAAAAGAAAAGCTGATTTAGAAGATTTAAGAGTCTCTTATGAAAATAAAATTATATTAATTAATGAAGAAAACGAGCAAAAAGTAGCCGAAATTATTAAAAAATGTGAAAAAGACATTGAAGAGATTAAACTATCAACTGAGTCTCGAGTTGAAGAAATTGAGCAAAATTGCCAAATTCGAATTGATGAATTAAATTCTGCGTTTAACGAAAAAATTAATTCATTAACAACAAATTATGAAAATCTCTTAGCAGATAAGACTTCTCAAATTAACTCTTTAAATTCTGAAATTTCTACTCTTAAACAAGAGATATCAAAATTATTAGAGACAAACAAGATTTTATGTGCAGATGAAATTGCAAGAAAAGAATTAAGCGGAGAAGGTAATGACTTTGATCAGTATTTGAGCGAAATGTCATTTGATGAATTAGAAAGAAAAAAAGCTGCCTTTGATAAATTTTATAAAGTGGCATGGAATAAAGCGAAAAAATCAATTGTGAAAGAAAACATCAAAATTGTTAAAAAAACTAAGAAAAAGAAGGAAGAAGAATGAGAAAGAAGAAGCACAGACAACATAAATATGTAAGTTTGCTATCAGTATTGATGGTTCTTTGTTCGTCCTTAGCCATTATTGGATTAGGTATTTTTACTGCTACATTTGTTTATAGAGCATA
>JAXDXW010000083.1:0-3867 GCA_034087725.1 Candidatus Onthovivens sp.
TCACTTTTTATATTAAATTCGGAAATTTTTGAGTTAAAATTCCCACCCATAATCACAATTTCTTTTAATTTTTTATTTAAAATCTCTTCACCATCTAGAAATTCGTCTTTATAAGAATATGCTGAAGCTAAATTAGTCAGCATGCCTATCGAAATATAAGTTACAGATTTATCTTCCTCATTAAGAAGGGTTTTTAAAAGTAAATCTGTTGATGAGTAGAATAAATCATTAATGCCATTATCCTTATAAAAACGTCTAATAAGTTCATCGTTATATTGATGAACTCTTACTTGTCCACACAAATTTCGACAAGAATCGCAAAATCCAACTTTTATATCTCCGTTATGAAAAAAATCATTAACTGCTTTAATCGTTTTAACGCCGGTTTTGTTGAATTTTGTAGAATGTGTCATGCCCAAAATTTCACATAAACCTTTATTTTTAAATAAATTTAATATGCTTAATGCTCCAACATCATCACAATCGAAGCCGATATCTGTATCTATAAAAATCTTTTCCATATTATTTAATCTCACAAACGCCTTCAACCATTGTTTTTTTCGTCGATTCTCTAAATTTTAAAGGAGTAATAGAAAATCTTTTCAAAAAATAATTCGAAAAATAAGCACTGCTTTTAAATCCGACATCATAGCCAATTTCTTTGATTGATAAATCGGTGTTTTGAAGTAAATTTTTGGCTTTATCAAGTCGATAATTTATCAAATATTGATTTAAACTTATCCCGTTTTCTTCTTTAAAAATATGACGAAAACGATCGTAAGAATAACCATAGTTTTGGCTTAACAAATTGAAATCAATATCTTGCTTATAATTTTCTTTAATGAAAGCTTTTACTTTTTTTGTAATAAGGGCGTTTTCTTTAAAATTTTTCTCTTTTAACTCACGAAAAACCGTAAGCAAAATTATATCAAACAAAGAAGAGACCATATTCTCTCGTAAAGGAAGATTGTGGCTCTCTTCTTCTTTAATAATTTCAAATAATTTTTTAATTTTTTTGAAATCTTCATCAGATAAATTAATTAAGTAATAATCTTTATCTAATTCTTCATCTAATTTAAAAAGCGCTATAAAAACAGAGGTATATTTAATAGTTGATTCATCATGAACTATTCCCGGTTTCATAATTGTTAAAGTGTGTTCTTTATAGGAAAAAGATTCGCCCTCAATTCCAATTTTTCCATCTCCTTCTAAATAAAGAACCATTTCGTAGTAAAAATGTTTGTGCATTAAAACATATTCACTAGGATTATGAACATAATAAACTAACGATTTTAAAGCACTTTTTAACATATTAAGCAGACCTTATTGAGTCATAAGTTGAATAATAGCCTTTTTCTAACAGTTTCTTAGAATCAGGTAAGGCATCAACACTGGCAACTTTTATACGATAAGTTTTTCCACCTGTTAACGACAAAGTAGTATTTTCAGCTAAAGAGACAGTTTGTAAAGGATTCCAATCTCCATTTTCATCAATATTGCCTTCACTTGCTGTAATAAGTGAACAGTTTGTAAACTTCATTTGTGCGTCTTCTTTACTATAACAATATAAATACGAAGAAGAATATATCGCAAAACCAATTGATGATATAGCTTTATTATAATCGATTAAAATTCCACTATTTAAATATATTTTTTGAGCTTGCTCATTAGATGAAATACGATTATCAAACCCGAAAGAGGCAAAATTTGCTCTACTTGTTGTTACGGCTGGTATATAAACATTATTCAAAGCATTGACAACTGATTTAGTATCTTCAACTCTTGTGCCTTTAGGGGTAAACTTTTCTTCCAATGTAGTCCCACTTGCATTATATCTTTCATATAAAGCGCCGTTTGGTAATTCTGGATAATAAATTGGTGCAGATAATTGATAGCAAGTATAGCCACTAGCTCCTAAAGAAATATTAGCTAAAGTTGCTTTATAATTTATATCGTTTGCCCAGTTTTCAACATTAATAACAGCCATGTCTTCATATTCTTCAACGAAAGATTTAATTCCGTTTCTCATTGCAGAAACATCATGAAGGTAAGTTGGACATACCATATCAACAAATTCATTATTTTTTGCATTACGAACATAATTAATTACACTACTTTGTTCACAGAATTCAGCTCTTGTTAAAGCCTTATAGGAAGAATATTTAACAGCTCTTCCCATTTCATTTAAATAATAATTCGTCATTTCTTCTGCTTCATCTTGAGACATTAAAGCAGTTTCTTTTCCAGGAATTGTATATTGACCAATTCTCCAACGATAAAATCTATCGACTCCTTGTCCCAATTGAATCATGACCACTGGATCTTTTAAGGTTTCCTCTTCACACCGCGAAGCAATGTAATTGCATAAAGAATATAAAGCTTTTTGCTCTCTAGAAACTAAATTTTTATTAGACCAATCTAAAATACAATATCTTCCATAAACTCCACCGTCAAATAAGTCAACTAATAATGGGTAAGTTTTCTTATTATTTAATATATATTGAGGTACATTTGCTCCATGAGTTTCCCCATCAACAATTGAGCCATACCACAAAATGTTAAGTTTTAAATCATACTTTTTTGCATAGTCTAAATAAACTTTTAAATCGTCAAAATTATATTTATTTTTTGATGGTTCAACTTCTCGCCAAGTAATTACTAAGTCAAAAGTGTTAAAACCTGTTTCTTTAGCAATTGCAAAATAATCTTCTAACTCATTCGCCTTAAAAAAATCAGCATTTAAAGATAAATCTGTTCTTAAAAGTGAAGATAAAATAAGTTGAGGATTTCCGTTTTTATCGACAATAAAACTTTTTCCGCTTTCACTTGTTTCTTGCAAATAAGGAACATAACCCTCTGTATTATTTTTAAATTCGACATCAGGTTCTGTGTCACACTTAGAAGGACATGAATTAGAACAACCTACTAAAATAGGCAAAACAGTTAAAAGTAATAAGTATTTCTTTTTCATAACTATTTCCCCAAATTCTCAAAAGCATTAGAAACTAATGTTTCAGCAACATTTTTGTATGAAAACTTATATAAAATATTCGCTTCAACACTAAAATTATCAGAGTAAGTCATTTCAGATGAAGATGTAAAAGTATCTGAAACAAAATTTCCTGTTTCAACTTTATAAATTTCAGCATTACTTAATGATAATTTGCATTTTTTTGTGAAAGCAGCATATAAAGCGCCATCATAATCGATAGCATAGCCTATCGCTCCATCTTCTGTTGAAAATTTAACTTTAATATTTTCAGAATTTATATCTTGCGATGTAGAAGACATAGGTGAATCAGAAACTAAATTAAATCCTAAAACATTGCCATCTTTTGTTAAAGAAGCTGGAGTTGATGCTAATTTAATCAAATTTAAAGTTTCTGTTATAGATTCAGCGTGTTTTTTAGGTGTTAAAGTTTTGTCATTATTTACTGAATAAATACCTTGATCAATATCACTAGCATTGTTTTTCTTAAAGAATGGTGAAGTAGCAAGTTCGTATACTAAATAACCGCTTTGCATCACCGCACTCGTAAGCAAAAGAGAAGGTGTATTAGCATAATTTCCATCATTTTCTGCAATATGAGCATAATTATTAGGCAACTGATCGCGATACATTTTCATAATGCCTTTATTGTCTTTAATAGTTGCATTATAAGAATCATCACCTACTATATCGATTCCTTTTAAAGCCTGCATATCCTTAATAAACGAACGAATTGTAGCTATTTCTCCGTTTCCTTTATAAATTCCTGAATATTCGCCATCAGCATCACCTTTTGTACCTGTTGCGATATTACATCTAGTAATAATTTTATATTTATGAGATTTAATTACCTTTCCTAAATAATCTAGAGCATCTAA